>DATHNL010000150.1:0-15247 GCA_035486035.1 Gemmatimonadaceae bacterium | reverse complement strand
CTGGGTTACGTCGTGACGGACGGCGCGATGATGTCCTCGATCCCGGGCTTATTCGTCGCCGGCGATCTCCGGTCGCAACTCACCCGTCAGGTGACGACGGCCTCCGGCGATGCCACGACCGCGGCCATCGCCGCCGACAAGTACCTGAAAGACCTGCGCGAGGCCGGCGGCTCAACCGACAAGGACGTCGAAGAGGCCGTCCAGACTTCGCATTTGAACCTCGGCGGCTGGACGTGAGCCCGCTCACGGTCCGACCCACACTCGTCGGCCCGTTCGAGGAGAACGCGTATCTCGTCGTCGACCCCGAGACGCGCGATGCCATCTACATCGATCCGGGCGAAGAGGGCGATCGTCTCATCGAGCTCCTGCGCGCCTCCGATGCGACCCTGCGCGCGATCTGGCTGACGCACGGCCATGTCGACCACATCGGCGGGATCGCCGCGCTTCGCCGGGTCCACGACGTGCCGATCTATCTCCACCCCGCCGATCGCCCGCTCTACGATGACGGCGCGAAGTTCGCGGAGACGTTCGGCGTACCGTTCGATGAGCCCCCTCCGCCTGACGTCGAGTTGGCAGAGGGTGACAAGCTCCAACTCGGCCGCACGACGTTCGATGTCGTGCACGTGCCGGGTCACTCGCCTGGTCAGGTTGCTTTCCTGGCCCCCGGGATCGCATTCCCAGGCGATCTCATTTTCGCCGGCTCGATCGGACGCACGGACCTCCCATTGGCCGATCCCGCGGCCATGCTCCACTCCCTGGAGCGCGCGGCAGGCTGGGATGGCTCACTCGTTCTCCACCCGGGCCACGGTCGCTCAACGACCGTGGGCGAGGAGCTCCGCTCCAATCCGTTCCTGAGCGGTCTCGCCAGGCCCTTGGCGCGCCGGTGATCGCCGTCGCGATGTCCGCTTGGCTCGGCGCCGCGATCTTCTTCACGGCGTCCGTCGCGCCCGCGGTGTTTGCGGTCCTTCCCTCGACGACGGTAGCGGGCGCCCTCATCGGCCGGATGCTTTCGGCTCTGTTTATTGCGGGCCTTGCCATTGGCCTCGGCGCGGCGCTTGTCGAGAGATCGTGGCGGCGCTGGGCGGGATTCGTGATGGCTGGCGCCTGCGCGATCGATCAATTCAGTATCGGTCGCCGCATCCATCAACTACAGGCGTTACCGGAGACCGATGCCGGCCGCATGGCTTTTGGCCGGCTCCATGCGCTGAGCGTCGCGTTCTTCGGCATCGCCATGATCGCTGCGTTGGCCATCGTTATCGCTGCTTGGAGGTCCTATGGACAGTACAGCCGTTGATGCCCCGCGTCTCCCGATGGTCGATGTCACGGCCAACGTGCCCAACGAGACTCGGGAAATGTTCGACAAGTTTATCGGCCAACGCGGCCGGGTCCCCAACCTGTTTCGCATTGCCGCCCTGCGGCCGACGATCGCGCAAACGCTCGCCGCGCATCTCGATGCGGTCATGGGTCCGGGCGAGGTGAGCGGGCTCCTCAAAGAGCTCATCGCCTGCCGGGTCTCACAGATCAACAGCACGCCATACTGCCTGGCGTCGCACAGCAAGCTCGCGCGGAAGCAGGGTGGCACGGACGCACAACTCGTCGCGTTGGCCGAGCACGATTACTCGGGCTTCGAGCCGGGTTGGTCGGCCGCATTCGCCTATGCATCCGAAGTCGCGGCGCCCGGCGGGTACGTGAACGACGCGACCTTCGCGGCGCTGGCCGAGCATTGGACCGCGCCACAGATCGTCGAGATCACGGCCGTGGCGACCGCGTTCAGTCTCTTCAATCGTTTCGCCGACGCGCTGAACATTCCCATCACGACATGACCACACGCAGCGAGAAAGACCCACTCGGCCCCCTCGACGTTCCCGCCGAAGCGCTCTACGGCGTTCAAACGCGCCGCGCGGAGCTGAACTTTCCCATCAGCGGCCTGCGCGCCCGCCCGTCTTTTATTACCGCTATCGTGCAGATAAAGCGCGCCGCGGCGCTGACGCATAAAGAGACCGGGCGTCTGGAACCGCGCCTCGCCGACGCGATCATCGCCGCGGCCGACGAGATCCTGAGCGGGAAGCACCGCGAACATTTCGTGATCGATGTCTATCAGGCCGGGGCAGGGACCTCGCTGAACATGAACGTGAACGAGGTGCTCGCCAATCGCGCCAACGAGATGCTGGGAGCTCCGCGTGGTTCGTACGCGCCGGTGCACCCGAACGATCACGTGAACATGGCGCAGTCGACGAACGACGTGATCCCGACCGCGATCCGCCTGGCATCTCTTCACGAATCGGCTCACGTCCTGGCCTCCGGGACGGCCCTCGCCGATGCACTCGGCGCGAAGGGCCGCGAATTTGACGGCATTGTCAAGGCCGGCCGGACGCACCTGCAGGATGCGATGCCCATTCGCCTCGGCCAGGAGTTCGTGGCCTATGCCGGAACGCTGGAGCGCGACCTTCGTCGCATCGAGGATGCGGTCGACTACCTCCGCGATCTCGGGATTGGCGGCAGCGCGGTCGGCACGGGCGTGAACGTCGAGCCCGAGTATCCAGCGCTCATGGTCAAGCACTTGTCCGAGATGACGGGTGAGCGACTGCGAGTCGGCCAGGATCGCGTGCAGCTGATGCAGAGCATGGGCGATGTCGCGGCCTACAGCGCGCAGCTCAAGGTGCTGGCCCTCGATCTCAGCAAGATCGCCAGCGATCTCCGGCTCCTCGCCAGCGGCCCCCGCACGGGACTCGACGAGATCCGGCTACCGGCTGTGCAGCCGGGATCCTCGATCATGCCGGGCAAGGTGAATCCATCGATCCCGGAGATGGTCAACCAGGTCTGCTTCCAGGTGATCGGATGCGACGCGTGCGTATCAGCGGCGGCCGAGCACGGTCAGCTGGAGCTCAACGTCATGATGCCGGTGATCGCGTTCAACGTGCTGCTCGAAAGCGAGATACTCGCCAATGCCATGGGCGTGCTCAGTGAGCGCACCGTGACCGGCATCGAGGCCAACGCCGACCAGTGCGCCTACTGGGTCGAGCGCTCGGCCGCGCTGGCCACCGCCTTGGCGCCGCAGATCGGCTACGCCCGTGCCGCGGAGCTCTCGAAGCAGTCGGTCAAAGAGAACGTCCTGATTCGCGATCTGGTCAAGCGCGAGCACGTGCTCCCGCCGGCCGAGATCGACGAGGTGTTGGACCTTCGCAAGCTCACTGAAATCGGCGTTCCAGGCGGCGCCCATGGGGGCGTCTCGGCTGGCTAGCCCAAGGCTTGAAAAAGAGTTACAGTTCAGATCGTGCGCATCACCACCTGGGCAGAGTACGGCCTGATCTGTGCTTTGCACTTGGCCAAACGAGCGGCCGAGGGCCCGGTGACGGGCCGTGATTTGGCGGCGCGCGAGCGGCTCCCGGCCGACTATGTCGAGCAGATCCTGCTCCGTCTCCGCCGGGCCGATGTGGTGCACTCGTCGCGTGGCGCGCACGGCGGCTACGTGCTGGCCCGTCCGGCAGACGAGGTATCCGTCCGGGACGTGATCGCCGCGTCCGAGGGCGCGACGTTCGACCTCCACTGCGTGAGCCACCCGGTGGAAGAGTCCCGCTGCTCGGAGTCGCACAGCTGCTCGATCCGTCCCGTCTGGCTGCTGCTGCAGAGCAAGATCGACGACGTCCTCGAGAGCGTGCACCTCGCCGATCTGCTCGAAGAAGAGGCCGTCGTTCGCCAGCGCGTCGGCCTGCCCGTCCTGCACGCGTAAGTTTCTTCAGGTGCTCCCGCCGAGCATCGCGAGCCTGTTTCGTCGCTGGCGGGATGAGCACGCGCTCGAACGCCGGGCCACTGCGGTTGCCCGGGCTGCGCTGGCCGAACCCGACGAAAGCGACGTCCGCTGGCTCGCCGACCGTGGCTCGCACGGTGACGAAGACCACGCGCGCTGGGAGTGGCGCTATGCCCGCCGTGCGTTCGCGATCATCGTCGCCCAGCGCGATGCATTGGACGACCGCACGGGTTCCGCCGTCGCCGCGGCTGTCGGCTCGGCACTCGCGCGCGACCCGATGATCGATGCCTCGAAGCGCCGCGTCGCCACCCGCCAGTTCAACGACCGCCTGGCGGGTTACAGCGCGATTCTTCGGGACCGCGATCCGTCGACGCCAACGTCCGAGCGCCTGGCGCGCGCGTTCCTCGGATTCGCGGGCACGCTCGACCCCTCGCCGGCCGACATCCTGCGCGGGGCCACGGCTCTGTCATCGATGCTCACGGACACGAATGCGACGCTCGCTTTGCATTTCGGCGCCGTCGACCTGCCGGCCGACGTCGCCCCGTCGGCGCTCAAATCTTCTCGTTCTTGATCTGATTCCAGCCACCGACAACCGCGGCTCCGGCGGTCCCGTCGACTTTTTGCGGCGTGTAGGTGACGTGCAGGGCGCCATACATGAACCCCAGCACCTCGGACGGCGTATCGCCATTGTCCGTGTCGCCGGTCCACTGCACGCTCGAGAGTGCGACGAGCTGAAACTCGAATCTCAGGTAGGTGACCGCTTTATCGCCACCCGCCTTGTTCAGCGCCAGATAGACCTTCTCCCACGGGCTGCCGGCGGCGCAAGCCTGGAACAGGAGGGGACTGGAGGAGTCGGGCTGCTTCCGCACCTGAAAGGTGCTGAACGTCACCTTGCCCGCGCCGGCGCCGGTCGTCTGCGATCCGATCGTGAGCTTCTGCTGGATGTTGAAATCGAAGTAGTCGATTTCAATCCAGCCCTCGAATCCTTTGCGCGTGGATTCGCCTTTGATCGCCGGGCCGTAACTGCCGCCAAACGTGATATACGCGTCGTACGCCATGGGTGTCCTCGTGGAGGTTACCAATAGCAACGAGCGCAGTACTCCAGCGTTCTCAAGCGCAAGCCGACTTTGGGATCGCTCGTCCCTCTGACGGACCCTTTATGCCGAAGGGGGGACTCGAACCCCCACGGGCTGTCGCCCACTGCACCCTGAATGCAGCGCGTCTACCAGTTCCACCACTTCGGCGCGAACGCGAATGATACCCTAGGTCAATGGTGACCGCCAGAAGAGCTCGACCCCGCCGAGCTGGTGCTGGACGACTCGTGGCTCGACGCACTGGAGGTTGGCGCACTGTATCTCGGCGCGCTGTAGCTAGGAGCGCTGTAGCTGGCGCGGGTGGCCGCCTCGTGATAGCCCGACGAAGACCCCGACGACGAATACGCCGCCGCGCCCGCGCGATTCGACCAGCCACTGTTCGTCGTGTACTCGACGCGCGGAGCCCCTGCCGAGGAGCCGCGCGACACCGAGACTTCAGCCGGAGCGATGACTCCGCCCGGCTCCATAACGAGCGCTGTTCTGGTCCGCAGTGCGCCAACCGACCCGTTCACAATCTCCCGAACCTCGCGGTCAGCGGAAGCCAACCGCGGGTCCACGTGGTCCGGCACCCAGTCCGTGCCGACCTTCAAGTACCCGAGCGCACGCGGCAGCTCGCCTCCCGGCTCCCCGTTGTGCGTGATCGCGTGCCACTGGTCCTTCGCGGCATACCATCGCAATGCGCGTTGATCGCTCCGCCCCAGTTGAGTGCCCGGTTTCGGCACGAGCTTCGGTGGCTTGTATCCGGGCGGCAGAAACTTGTGCGTCGTGAGCGGCTTGCCTGGCTGTATCGCGAAAAATTGTCTGCCAGCCGCCAAGGCGTATCGCTGCCGCTCGAAGTGATGCTCCAAGTAGCAGTTGGCGAATCGCTCGTCGTCCTCGCGCGTGCGTTTGGGATTCTTGCTGACGATCGTCCTGCGTACGAGGGACAGCCGTCCGTCAGTGCACCGGAGCGAATCCAATCCAACCGTGTCAGCCGCGTACGCGTCAACCGCGTTGGCGCCGGCGATCGCGTCATCGAGTGAGCCCGTGAGATCGATCGGATCGTGCGAGGCAATCAGGTAGACCCGGTCATACCCCGCGTCTCCCCGCGGCACGTACACGTACCCGCTCATCGGCACGCCTTGGAGCGCGGTCTGCTGATAGAGGACGTCGGCGCCGCGCTCTTGCGTCGTCCCGATGACCGCGAAATTCGTCGGTTGATTCACCCAGAGGGCGAGCTGCCCATCGACCGGCGGCAGCAGCATCGCGTCGATCTCCGCCGGCGCCGGTGCCGTCGTCAGACGGGACCCGGCGCACCCGAGGCACAGCAGCATCGCCAGCCACAACGCTCTCGGCATCTTTACCTCCGTATACTGGCTATACGCGCGGCGCGAGAAATCGCTGTCGGCCATATTATCTCGTTATATTGTGACGGTTTACGCCCCTCAAGTGTCCACCTGATGACGAAGGCTGAGACCGACTCCGAGCCGATTGCGCGAAACCGCCGTGCCCGCCACGACTACCACATTCTCGAAACGTGGGAGGCGGGGCTGGTGCTGACCGGTACCGAGGTCAAGGCGCTGCGTAATGGCAAGGCAACGATCTCGGATGCCTACGGTGTAGTGAACGGAGAGGAGGCGTTCCTTCTGAACCTCCACATCGGCCAGTACGACCAGGGTCACCAGTTCAATCACGAGCCGACCCGCACGCGCAAGCTGCTGCTGCACAAGAAGGAGATTCGCAAGATGATCGGGGCCGTCGAGCGGCAAGGACTGACGCTGATCCCGCTCGACCTCTACTTCAAGCGCGGTCGAGCCAAGGTGCTCATCGGCTTGGCGCGAGGGAAGAAGCTCCACGACAAACGCGCGGACGAGCGGCGTCGCGACGACGAGCGCGAGATCGCGCGCGCGGTGCGCGTCCGGTGATCCTGCATCTCGCCCTCTTGCTCCAGATCTCCTCGCTGTCGGTCAAGGCGGGAGGGGGAGAGACACAGGTCCCTGTCGAGGAGACCGAGGCGGGCCTCAGCATTCGCGCTGATCTCTTGGCGAGCGCGCTCGGCGGATCGACCAAGAAATTGCCGAACGATCATTACTCGGTCGCGCTCCCTGGCCTGACGTTGGTCGTTTCCGACCATAACCCGTTTGCCAAGGTCGACTCCGTCGTGGTCCCGCTTGGCGGCGAAGCGTACGTGTCCGCGGGGCACGTCTATCTCCCGTTCACCGTCGTCTCTGACGTCGTGCCGCGCCTCGGCAGCGGCGTGTTCTACGACACGTCGCGGGTCGAGCTGCGCGTGTTCGGATCGGTTCCAGTCCATCGCGGCTCGGGCGATGTGCTCATCACCGATTCGACGGACCTCGAGGAGAGCGCGACGCCGGGTCGCCCGCACCTGGTCGTCGTCGACGCCGGCCACGGTGGGCCCGACAATGGAATGAGCGGTCCGATCGGGTCCTCGCACCCGATCTACGAGAAGGACATCACGCTCGCGGTCGCGCGAAAAGTCTCCTCGGCGCTCCGTTCCCGCGGGATCGACGTGATCATGACGCGCACGCGGGATACGCTGATCGCCCTCTCCGACCGCGGGAAAATCGCCAACGAGCACCACGGCGATCTCTTTCTCTCGATCCACGTGAACGCCGCCAACCCCGAGTGGAAGGATCCGGCCGCGGCGCGCGGGTTCGAGACATATTTTCTAGCCGAGGCCAAGACCGAGGACGCGAAGCGCGTGGCGCAGATGGAGAACGAGGCGGTCCGGTTCGAGACGAACGCGGATGGAACGAAGAATGACCCGCTCAACTTCATCTTGAATGACATGAAGCAGAATCAACACCTGCGCGAGTCGAGCGAGCTTGCCGAGATCATCCAGCGGCGCCTGGCGAAGATTCACCCCGGCCCCGACAGGGGTGTCAAGCAGGCCGGGTTCCGCGTGCTCGTGACCGCGTACATGCCCGCGGTGCTCGTCGAGATCGGCTTTGGCACGAACGCCGCCGAGGCGCGGTTCCTCAATAATCCGACCGACCAGCGGGCCATTGCCCAGTCGATCGCCTCCGCGACCGCCGCATACCTCGCGCGCTACGAGCGCCGGATTGGCACCGGCCGCACGGCGAGCACCGTGGCCGGAGTCGGTCCACAGTGACCGCCTCCCTCGCGGTCGACGCCGCGGGGCTCCGCTTTCAGAATCCGGTCTTACTCGCCTCCGGCACCGCTGGCTACGGGCGTGAGCTTGCTGGCGTCATGGACTTGGATCGACTCGGGGGCCTCGTCACCAAGGCCGTGAGCGTCGAGCCGCGCCAGGGCAATCCCGCGCCGAGGGTCGCCGAGTTTCCTGGCGGTATGCTGAACGCGATCGGGCTCGCCAACCCCGGACTCGACGCCGTCCGATCCGAGGCACTCCCGTGGCTCGCTCAGCACCTCCACTCGGCTCGGGTACTCGTGAACGTCGTCGGCAACGCAATCGAAGACTTCGTCACCGTCGTATCAGGCCTGACCGCCTCTCGAGGCTTGGACGCCTTTGAGCTCAACGTCAGCTGCCCGAATGTTCATTGCGGGGGACTGGAGTTCGGTGCCGACCGGCGTGTACTGGGGGAGTTGGTCGCCGCCGTCAGGCGAGCGACAACAAAACCGATCTTCGTGAAATTGTCCCCGACACTCCCCGAGATTGCCGAAACCGCGAAGGCTGCTGTCGGAGCGGGAGCGGACGGGATCACCGTTGTGAACACGATTCCGGGCCTGATCATAGACGTAGCGACCCGAAAACCCGCGCTCGGTTTTGGGACGGGCGGCGTCAGTGGCCCGGCCATTCTGCCGATAGGCGTCCTCGCTACCTATCGCGTCGCCAAGGCCGTGTCAGTACCGATTATCGGAGTCGGAGGCGTAGCCAGACCCGACGATGTCGTGCAGTATTTGTTGGCCGGCGCGAGCCTCGTCGCGGTCGGTACCGCGGCTCTCAAAGATCCGCGTGTGCCGGAGCGCCTGGTTCGCGGGCTCGCGAAATGGTGCGAGCAACAGGGAATCGAATCACTCGCGGAGATCGTGGGGAGCGTGCGGCTGTGAAAACAATCCCGATAGTCGCGCTCGATGTGCCGAGCCAGGAAGCCGCGTCGATCATCGTTTCGGCGATCGGCGATCAGTGCCGGTTCTACAAGGTGGGCGCCGAGCTCTCCACCTCGGCCGGCCCCGGCATGGTGCGCTTTCTCCGCGATCATGGGAACGAGGTCTTCCTGGACCTCAAGTGGCACGACATCCCGAACACGATCAAGGGCGCCGCCCGGAGCGCCTCCCGCCTCGGCGCCCGCCTCGTCACGGTCCACGCCACCGGCGGGATCGCGATGATGCGCGCCGCCGTCGAGGGCGCCCGCCAGGGCGGCTCCGAGACCAAGGTCTTAGCGGTGACGGTCCTGACCTCATTCGACGCCGACCGCCTAACCCAAGCCTGGGGCCGTCCGAACATCGTCGTCGCCGACGAGGTCCTCCGCCTAGCCGGCCAGGCGCTAGAGGCCGGCGTCCAGGGGATCGTCTGCGGCGGCGCCGAGGCCGCGGCCGTCCGTCAGCGCTACGGGAACGCCCTCGAGATCCTCGTACCGGGCGTCCGCCTGGACGGCGCTGCCTCCAACGACCAGGTCCGGATCGCCACTCCCCAGGAAGCCGCCGCGGCCGGTGCCACTTACATCGTCGTCGGCCGGACCGTCACGGCCTCTCCAGCTCCTCGGGATGCTCTGCGTCGAGTTATTGACGCAGTTTCCTAAGCCAAGTAATATTAAAAGCTTGGCTGGAAACCCAATAGGAGATTTATCGTGAAAGTTCGTAGCAGCGTCAAGCCGATCTGCGAGCACTGCAAAGTGATCAAACGAAACGGCGTGATGCGAATCATCTGCAAGCGCAACCCGAAACACAAGCAGCGGCAAGGATAACTCATGGCGCGCATTGCCGGCATCGATCTCCCTCGTGAGAAGAAGGTTGAGATCGGGCTGACGTACATCTACGGGATCGGTCGCGCCAACGCGCGAAAGATCATGGAATCGACCGGGGTCAACCCCGCCCTCCGCATCAAGGAGCTCTCGGACGCCGACGTAAACCGTCTCCGCCAGGCGATCGAGCGCGACTTTCGCGTCGAGGGCGCGCTCCGGACCGAGATCGCGATGAACATCAAGCGCTTGATGGACATCGGCTCGTATCGCGGCATCCGCCATCGCAAGGGACTCCCGGTCCGCGGCCAGCGGACGCACACCAACGCGCGCACGAAGAAGGGTCCGCGCCGCGCCATCGCCGGCAAGAAGAAGGTGACCAAGTAACATGGCAACTGCGAAGAAATCGAAACGCATCGTCGAGGCCGAGGGCATCGCCCACGTCAACGCGACGTTCAACAATACGACGGTGACCATCACCGATGCCCGTGGCAACACGGTCTCCTGGGGCTCGGCCGGCAAGGCCGGGTTCAAGGGCTCGAAGAAGTCGACGCCGTTCGCCGCGACCGTCGCGGCCGAGCAGGTGGCGCGCGAGGCGATGACGCTCGGCGTCCGCCGCGTGCACGTGCGCGTGCAGGGCCCCGGCTCAGGTCGGGAATCGGCGATCCAAGCGCTCGCAACCGCTGGCCTTCAAGTCAAGTCGATCAAAGACGTGACCCCGATCCCGCACAACGGTTGCCGGCCGCCCAAGCGGCGGAGGGTCTGACCGTGCGTTATCTGGGCCCCAGCTGCCGGCAGTGTCGGAGAGAAGGCACGAAGTTGTTTTTGAAGGGCACGAAGTGCTTCACCGAAAAGTGCCCCGTCGAGCGGCGCCCGTATGCCCCTGGCCAGCACGGCCAGAACACGGCGCGGCGCCGGAAGTCGTCGGAGTACGCGAAGCAGCTCCGTGAGAAGCAGAAGATCAAGCGCATCTACGGCGTCAGCGAGCGCCAGTTCCGCAACACATTCCAGCGCGTCGTCTCGCTGCCCGGCATCACCGGGCACGAGCTCCTCGCTTCGCTCGAGAGCCGCCTGGACAACATGGTCTACCGAATGGGCTTCGCGTCGAGCCGCAAGGCTGCGCGCCAGCTCATCCGTCACCGTCACGTCGAGGTGAACCAGAAGACCGTCGACATCCCGAGCTATCTGGTCAGGCCCGGTCAAGAAGTACGCGTGCGCCCGAAATCGCGGGAGCAGGTGTCGATCCTCACCGCGATGGACCAGTCGTCGCGCGGTGCGCCGCTCTCCTGGCTCGCGGTCGACCGTGAGTCGTTCAGCGGGCGCATGCTCGAGCGTCCCGCTCGGGCGAACATTCCGATCAACGCGCAAGAGCAGCTCGTCGTCGAACTGTATTCGAAGTAGCGCGGTCGGGACCCTAACTCCCGTACGAGCCTACCGCGCGTTAGGGGCGGGGTAGGGCGTTGCCGGGGCGATTCGCCCGGTATGACCACTTAGAGGTGAATAGAGAACATGGCACAAACGATCGATCTCCGCGGGTTAGTCCGTCCGCAGCTCGTCGAGGCGACGAAGCGCGAGGACAACCCGAACGTCTCCGAGTTCCGCCTCCAGCCCCTGGAGCGTGGATTCGGCCATACGCTCGGCAACGCGATGCGTCGGCTCCTGCTGTCGTCCCTCCGTGGGTCGGCGGTCTGGGCGTTCCGCGTCGACGGGGTCGTGCACGAACACCAGACGATTCCGGGAGTGGTGGAAGATGTCCACCAGATCATCGGCAATCTCAAGACGTTGACCCTCGTGCTGGACGAAGGCCTCGAGGATGCCACGCTGCGCATCCAGCGCTCGGGCGCCGGTGCAGTCACCGCCGCCGACATCAACGTCGGCTCGGGCGTCCGCATCATCGACCCGTCGCACCATCTCTTCACGCTGCAGGACGATCGTGACATCACGATGGACCTGTACGTGAAACAGGGCCGTGGCTACACCGAGGCCGACCAGCACACGCTGGAGCGCGGAATGCCGATCGATGTCGTCCGTATCGACGCGATCTACAATCCCGTCCGCCGCGTGAACTTCTCGGTGGCCGAGACTCGTGTCGGCCAGCGTACCGACTTCGACCGCCTGACCCTCACAGTCGAAACCAACGGGACGATCAGCCCCGAGGAAGCCGTCAGCTACGCCGCGGCGCTGGCGCAAACGCACTTCCAATATTTCGTCGGCTTCGGCTCGCACACGTCGGCGCCGGTTGGCACGGGTGCAGATCTCGGCGGTGGAGATAGTGTCCGTCTCCAAGAGCTACAAACGCCGATCGATGACCTCGAGCTGTCGGTTCGTTCGGTGAACTCGCTCAAGAACTCGAATATCAGATCGCTCGGTGACCTGGTTCGCCAGACCGAGAGTCAGATTCTGCAAGTCAAGAATTTTGGAAAGAAGAGCCTGCAAGAGATCGCCGATCTCTTGGAGAGAAAGGGTTTGAATTTTGGGATGCGTTACGAGGAGACGCCGGAAGGTGTGCGGATCACCGATTGGGGAACGCCGCCGAGCCGCGCTGCCGCGAACGCGCCGGATGACGACGAGGAGTAAGACCCGTGCGACATAGAAAAGCTGGGCGCCAACTCCGGCGCACGAGCGAGCAGCGTCTCGCCTTGCTTCGCAACCTCGCGATCTCGCTGATCGAAAAGGGCGCGATCGAGACGACCGAGGCCAAGGCCAAGGAGCTGCGGCCGTTCGTCGAGAAGCTGATCACCAAGGGCAAAGCCGGCACGCTGCACGCGCGCCGGCTCGCCGCCCGGCACGTGCACAAGCGCGCCGCGGCGGACATGCTGTTCAAAGAAGTCGCGCCGAAATTCGCGACCCGCCAGGGCGGATACACCCGGATCCTGAAGACCGGCTTCCGCAAGGGCGATGGCGCCGAGATGGCCCGGATCGAGCTGATCGGGTTCACCGAGGTTCCGTCATGACGCCGATCGCGCGCAATCGGTGCTACGCCTGCGGCCGCGGCGTGGCGTTCGGCAACAACGTCTCGCACGCGAACAACAAGACGCGTCGTGTGTGGAAGCCGAACCTTCAGGTGGCTCGGATTGTCCTCGAGGGGACAATTACGAAGGTGAAAGTGTGCACGCGGTGCCTGCACGCGGGTAAGATCGAGCGCGCCCCTCGCGGGGGCGGCGTCCCCACCGCGTAAGTCCGCTCGCCGCGCGCCTCGACCGGGATGCCGACCGCGCTGATCACCGGCATCACCGGCCAGGACGGGTCCTACCTGGCCGAGCTGCTGCTGGGGAAAGGCTATCGAGTCGTTGGAATCGTACGGCGGAGCTCGACGACGCCGTACGAGCGGATCGGCCATCTCGTCGACCGCGTCGAGCTCGTCTCGGCCGACCTCCTCGACCAACACTCGTTGGTCGACGCGATGGAAATGTGTCAGCCAGACGAGATCTACAACCTCGCGGCCCAGAGCTTCGTCCAAACGTCCTGGACGCAACCGGTGCTCACTGGCGAATTCACGGCGATAGGGGTCACCCGCATGCTGGAAGCCATGAGAAAGGCGGCGCCGAAGGCGCGCTTTTACCAGGCGAGCTCCAGCGAAATGTTCGGGAAGGTCATTGAGACGCCCCAGACCGAGACCACGCCGTTCTATCCGCGCTCGCCATACGGTGTTGCCAAGGTCTACGGACACTGGATCACCGTGAACTATCGCGAGAGCTACGGCCTCTACGCCGTCTCCGGGATACTTTTCAATCACGAGAGCCCCCGGCGAGGACTGGAGTTCGTCACGCGCAAGGTCACCGATGGTGTCGCCCGCATCAAACTCGGTAAGGCACGCGAGCTGCGCCTCGGCAACCTCGAGGCCCGGCGCGACTGGGGATTCGCCGGCGATTACGTCGACGCGATGTGGCGCATGCTGCAACCCGATGAGCCGAGCGATTTCGTCGTCGGCACCGGGGAGACGTGGTCGGTCCGGCAGTTGTGCGAGTTCGCGTTCCAGCACGTGGGACTCGACTACCGCGAGTACGTGAAGATCGACGAGCGATTTATGCGCCCGGCCGAAGTCGACGTCCTGGTCGCCGACGCGACAAGAGCGAAAGCCCAGCTCGGCTGGCAGGCGTGTTGCACGTTCCAGCAACTCGTCGAGATGATGGTGGACGCTGATCTGGCGCGGCACAGATGAAAACCTTGATTACCGGCGCCGGCGGGTTCGTCGGCCAATGGCTCTGCCGAGCCCTCCTCGAGGCCGGCCACACGGTCACGGGCGCCACCCCGGATGACCCGAAGGGCGCGACCATCCTCGCCGAGGATGAGCACTCTCAGGTCACCTGGGTGCGCGGCGACATTCGCCGCACCGAAGACGTGCGCCGCTTCCTCGACGCCGCATCGCCCGATCAGATCTTTCATCTCGCGGGAGTCGCCTCGGTCACGGGCGCGGCGCTCGATGCCGGCGCGGCCACCGAGGTGAATGTCGTCGGCGCGGCGCGATTGCTCGCCGAAGTCCGCGCGCGCCGTCGCGGGGGCGTCCTCGACCCCGTGGTCCTGGTGGTCGGCTCTGGCGAACAATACGGCAAGCACGACGCGGCCGATCTTCCGCTCTCGGAAGAGGAGGAGCAGCGTCCCTTGAGCGTCTACGCCGCGAGCAAGGCCGCGCAGGAGGTCATCGCGCTCGAGGCCTATCGCAGCGAAGGCGTGCGGGTGGTCTGCACGCGCAGCTTCAATCACAGCGGGGGCGGCCAACCGTCCTCGTATCTCATCCCGGCTTTGGTCTCCCGGGCCCTCGCGGCTCGAAATCAACGCCCGCCAAAAGTGGTGCTCGGCTCGATGACGACCGTCCGCGACTTCCTGCACGTGATCGACGTCGTCGACGCGTACATGGTGCTGGCGAGCCGCGGCCGGCCGGGTGAGGTGTATAACGTCTGCAGCGGACTCGGGACCTCGGTGAAGGACCTGGCTGTGGCGGTGCTGGCGGCGACTGGAGTCAAAGCGTCGCTCACGACGGATCCGGATCTCGTGCGATCCGTCGAGGTGCCGACGCTGGTCGGCAAGAACGGCAAGCTGCGCGAGGCGACCGGCTGGACTCCCGAGCATAGTATTCCCGACATCATTGAGGACGTGATCGCCCACGCCGCGCATGCCTCGACGCACTGACCTCAATCGAATCCTGCTGCTGGGCTCCGGGCCGATCATCATCGGTCAAGCCGCGGAATTCGATTACTCGGGGACTCAAGCGGCTCGTGCCCTCAAGGAAGAGGGCTACTCCGTGATCCTGGTGAACTCGAATCCGGCGACGATCATGACGGACCCGGAGTTCGCCGACCGGACTTACATCGAGCCCGTAACCCCCGAGTTCGTCGAGCTAGTCATCGCCGAGGAGCGCCCGGACGCGCTGCTGCCAACCATGGGCGGGCAGACGGCGCTCAACCTCGCCATGGCGCTGCACGAGAATGGCGTGCTCCAGAAGTACGGTGTCGAGCTGATCGGCGCGAACGCGCGCGCGATCGCCATGGCCGAAGACCGCGCGCTGTTCGCGCAGGCCATGCAGC
>DATHNL010000149.1:0-5607 GCA_035486035.1 Gemmatimonadaceae bacterium | reverse complement strand
CACCATCGACGTCGTCCGGCGCCCGAGCGGCCTGTCGCTCCAACCGTCATACGCCTCCTCGACAATCAACCCTTCGGCCGCAAACAACTCGGCCAAGCGCGTCGCCGTGTACAGGCGTATGCGATACTGTCGCTCCACGTCTCCCTGTCGGACGTAAACCGACATGATACCGGACAGCGGATCGAACGTGCGCTCGTGGGCGATCATCGTCCCATCGTTGCTCTGCCACCAATCCTTGGCAATGAACCTCGCCATCACGCCGTCCCGGCTCGCGCCGTGCCACACGAGCACGCCACCCGGTACCAGCACCCGCGCGAATTCGCGAACGACCCGGACGTCGTCCGCGGGGTCGAGGAAGAACCCGAACGATGTGAAGAGGTTGACGACCGCATCGAACTTCCCAGTCCATCGCGCCGATAGCCTGCGCATGTCGCCGCGGATGTATCGGACGCCGGATCCGGCGGCTTTGGCGAGATGCAGCAGATGGCGCGAGTAATCGAGGCCCGTAACATCGAACCCCGCCTCGGCCAGCAGCCTGGCGTGGCGTCCTTGTCCGCATGGGACATCCAGGATACGGGCGCCGACCGGGAGACGGAGCATCTCGATGAGACGCGCGACATCCCGGCGATCCTCGGCGGCCGAGAAGATCGGCTCGTACTCCTGGAGATACTTCGCGTCGAAATACCCCTGCCACCACTCTACTGGTGGCACAGGCGATCAAATTCGGCGTCAGTGCCGGGATGCAGCGTAAAGTGCGTGGGCTGGTTCTCGTCGGGCGCGCCGCCGTGATACGTACTCGTGTTGCCGGCATACGCCGCGAGCACGCCCGAGAGACGCAAGGAGTCGCCCGACCACGAGCCGCGCAGCTCGTGCAAGTACATCCCGTTGGGCGCGGGGCGCGGCGGTGCGATCACGATGTTGACATCATCGCCTGAGCGGCTAGCCGCACCGCTGAGATCATACCTCGGCCAGCTGGCGAGACCGCAGGAGCGCGCCGTGCCGGCAAGCGAGCCCAGGCCGCGTCGGTTCCAGTTGCGGCGACGGCCCGTAGACATCTCGTGTGTCAGACGCAATTCGAGCACGCCGTGCCGGCCTTCCGGCGTTTGGAACTGGCCGACCCACGTGCGCGTCAGCAACGGCCCGCTGCCGTGCGCCCACGGAGCCAAGATGTAGGTGTCGAACCCATAGCACGCGACACCGAGGACCGCGACAGTGACTACGCAGCCGATGAGCTGGCCGAAACAGCCGCGCGGTCCACTCAAAAAAAGATCGGCTCGCGATACGCGCCGAACACCTTCTCCATGGCGTTCCGGATCTCGAAGAGCGTACAATCGGCCTTGGCGGCGTCGATGATCGCCGGAAGCACGTTCTCGCTCGTCGCGGCCGTCGCGGAGAGGCGTGCGAGCGCCTGCTCGGCGCGCGCGGCGTTGCGATTCGCGCGCAACGCGGCGAGCCGGGCGGTCTGTTCAACTACCGTGTCGTCGATCTGGAGCAACGGGATCGTCAGCTCGTCCCCGCTCTCCGACTCGAAGGCGTTGACGCCGACGGTCAGGCGGCGACGCTGTTCTTGCTCCCACTGTTGGCGCGCCGCCGACTCGGCGATCCGGCGCTGCAGCCAACCGGTTTCCAGTGCGCGGACGACCCCACCGACCGCGGCCACCTGCTCGAACAGCGACTCGGCCTCGGCCTCGAGGCTATCCGTCAGCGATTCGACGTAGTACGAGCCGCCGAGCGGGTCGACGACGTTGGGAACGCCGGTCTCGAAGGCCAGGATCTGCTGCGTACGCAGCGCGACCTGCACCGCTTCCTCGGTGGGCAACGCCAAGGTCTCGTCCATCGAGTTCGTGTGCAGTGACTGCGTGCCGCCGAGGACGGCGGCCAGCGCCTGGTAGGCAACGCGCGTGATGTTGTTGAGCGGCTGCTGCGCGGTCAGCGTCACGCCGGCAGTCTGCGAGTGGAAGCGCATCATCCAGGAGCGCGGATGCCGGGCACCGTAGCGCTCCTTCATGTGGCGCGCCCAGATGCGGCGTGCGGCGCGCATCTTCGCGATCTCTTCGAAGAAATCGTTGTGGACGTCCCAGAAGAACGAGAGCTGCCCCGCGAACTCATCGACATTGAGGCCACGCGCGAGGGCTCGTTCGACGTAGGTGAAGCCGTCGGCGAGGGTGAACGCGAGCTCTTGGGCGGCCGTGGATCCTGCTTCGCGGATGTGGTAGCCGGAGATCGAGATCGTGTTCCACTTTGGCGTGTGCTTCGCGGCCCACTCGAAGCAATCGACAACCAGCCGGAGCGCCGGCTCCACCGGATAGACCCAGGCGTGCTGGGCCATGTACTCCTTCAGAATGTCGTTCTGAATGGTCCCGCGGAGCACCTCGGACGGCACACCTTGGCGTTCGGCCGCTGCGACATAGAAGGCGAACAAGATGATCGCCGGGCCATTGATCGTCATCGACGTCGAGACTTTGTCGAGCGGGATGCCGTCGAACAACGTCTCCATGTCCTGCAAGCTCGAAATGGCGACGCCACACTTTCCGACTTCACCTTCGGCTCGAATATGGTCGGAGTCGTAGCCCATCAATGTTGGGAAGTCGAACGCAACGGAGAGGCCGGTCTGGCCGCGGGCGAGCAAGAACTTGTAGCGCGCGTTCGTGTCGCGGGCTGAGCCGAAGCCCGCGAACTGGCGCATCGTCCAGAGGCGGCCGCGATAGCCCGTCGGATGGATTCCGCGGGTGAACGGGAATTCGCCTGGGACGCCGAGGTCGGCATTCGGGACATCGAGCGCGGTGTAGAGCGGCTCGACCTCTCCGCCCGAGTTGGCGAACAGGATTTCGCGCGTGTCGCCTTCGGCGAACCGCGCGCGCCAGGCGGCCACCTCCTTGCGGAGGCGCTCGAGCTCGGCCCGATCGTGATCGGCCGTGGCCGACGATCCCGTTCTATGCGTGACCGTCATCGCTGTGTCCTCTTGCGCTTTTTGCGCTCTTTGCGCTCTCTCTATTGAACTGCCGTTCCAACAGCTCATCGGCCACCGCGAACGGCGTCGTTTCTCCCGCCGCGAGCGGCGCCAGACGGGCCGCGAGCCACTCGGCGGCGCTCGGGTCGTCCCAGACACGAGCTTTGAGCCGCTGGTCGACGACATCCACGACCCGTTCCCGCAGGCGCGACTGGCGCCGGGCGGCCAACGTCCCGCTCTCTACAAGATACTGATGATGCTGATCGAGCGCCGCGAGCAGCTCGGTAAGACCCTCGCCGGTGACGCCAACTGTTGGTATGACGGGCGGAGTCCAGGCTGCCGGCGGGCGATAATGCAACGCGGTGTCGATGTCACGTTTGAGCCGGTCCGCGCCGGGGCGGTCAGCCTTGTTGATCACGAACACATCCGCGATCTCCATGAGGCCGGCCTTGAGTGCCTGGATCCCGTCGCCCGATTCCGGGACGAGGACGACGGCGATCGTGTCCGCGGTCCGCGCGACTTCCAGCTCGCTTTGACCAACGCCCACGGTCTCGATCAGGACTCGGTCGAATCCGAACGCGTCGAGGAGATCAGCGACCTCGCGCGTGGCGGCCGAGAGGCCGCCGAGTGCGCCTCTGGTGGCGAGCGAGCGGATGTAGACGCCGCGGTCCAGGGCCACTTCCTCCATGCGCACGCGGTCGCCGAGCAACGCTCCGCCCGTATACGGCGACGTCGGGTCTACCGCCAGAACGCCGACTGTGAGGTCTTGTTCGCGGTATGAGCGGGCAAGGCGGGCCGTCAACGTGCTTTTGCCAGCGCCGGGCGGGCCTGTCAGGCCCACGCGGCGAGCGCGGCCGATCCGGCTGTGGACGGCGCCGAGCAGCTTGTCGAACCCGGGTCGATGGTTTTCGACGACGCTGACGGCACGGGCGAGCGCGGCGGGGCGGCCGGCCAGGAACTCATCGAGCAGCCGGTCGGTCATTCGTCGTGCTCGTCCTCGATTTCGCCGACGAGCGTTTCCAGCAGGTCTTCGAGCGTCACGAGACCAACATTAAGGCCGGACGCGTCCGTGACCACCGCCATGTGTACGCGATCGCGCAGCATCGTGACCATGACATCGGTGAGGGACGCGTCGGCAACCACGCGGGCGATCGGGCGAACCGGCAGCGCATCGCCGGCCTTGCCCTTCAACACATCGAACGTATGGAGCATGCCGACGACGTCATCGAAGCTGCCGCGGTAGACCGGCACGCGGCTATAGGCCGCGCGCGCGATGGCGTCCGCGGCGAGTGCCGGCGGCATCGCGACGTCGATCGCGAACACATCCGCGCGAGGTGTCATGACATCGCGAACGACGCGGTCAGAGAACTTGACGACGCTCGACACGATCGCCTGGTCTTCGACGCGTCCCACTCCCTCGCGGTGTGCGTCGCGGAACACGTCGCCCACGACGTCTCGCGGCCGCTCGACACCGGCTCTCGCCGCGCGGGCGAGCCAGAGGAGTGGCGCGGTCAGGACGGCCACGGCTTGGAGCGACGGCACGACGACCGGCACGAGGGCCTTGGCCCACCGCCGGCCGATCGCCCGCGGGACCAGTTGTCCCACGACGAGGATCACGGCGCCGGCGAGCGCCAGCGCGACGATCAACCCGACGTGCGTCGAGGTCTCGCCGCCAAGGATGGCGCCGGCGAGCACGGTCGTGGCCGTGAGGCCGATGCCGGCGGCGAGGAGCAACTGGTCGGGCCGCGACAGGTACAGCGAGACGGCGGGGACGGTGTGTCCACCTTGCTGCGCCCAGTGGCGGAGCCAGATCCGACTCACCGATCGGATCGCGGTGCCGGCCGTGACGAGCCACGCGTTCACGGCAAGCAGCAGCACGAGGACGAGGAGAGCGAACGGGCTCATATGTCCGACGTGGCCGGCGTGAGCCGCTCGAAATACACCCGCTCGACGGCGCGGCGACGTATGCGTTCGACGACAACGCGGAAGCCGTCGGCGGTGAACTCTTCGCCGGGTCGTGGGACGCGGCCGAGCTTCTCATAGACCCAGCCACCAACCGTCGTGGCCTTGTCTTCGGTCTCGAATTCGTGGCCGACGAGTGCTTCCAGGTCATCGAGCGAGGCGCGGCCGGCGACCCACCACCGGCCGTCCTCGTGGCGCTTCCCGACCGACTCCTCGGCATCGTGCTCGTCGCGAATGTCGCCGACGATTTCCTCGAGAATGTTCTCGATCGTCACGAGGCCGGCGGTGCCGCCGTATTCGTCGACGACGATCGCGATGTGGGTGCGGGTCGAGCGGAACTCGGCGAGGAGTGCGTTCAGCACCTTCGTGGTCGGGACGAACGTGGCTGGGCGCACGAGGGCTTGCCAGCCGGCTTCGGGCTCGGTGCCCTCGATGACCGACAGCAGGGCATCTTTGGCGTAGAGCACGCCGCGAATCTCATCCAGCGTGTCGGCATACGCTGGGAGCCGCGCGTGTTCGGCGCTGCGGAGGCGGTCGACGACCTCGGACCACGGGGTTGAGACATCGATGCCGACGATGTCGACGCGGGGCACCATCACGTCGGACACGACCATGGCGCCGAGCGAGAGCGCGCCCTCCAGCAACTGGGCGCCTGGGCCGGAGACGTCGGCTTCGGTCGATGCGACTTCGGAGAC
>DATHNL010000148.1:0-8894 GCA_035486035.1 Gemmatimonadaceae bacterium | reverse complement strand
ATCTCGGCCACCGAGACTGATAAGGCGGTCAAGATTCGGAACGCGTTGAACAAGTTGCGGACGCAGGAACGCGCATTGGAGCGCGGGCAATCGCTGGCGCCGCAATTTCAGCTCTTTTTGGCACCAGCGGTTTTGCTGCTGCTTCTGGATACGTTCTTGGCGGATCGTACGCGCGTCCGCCTGCGGCGCACTAGCGCTGTCGCGGCGGCGGCCCTCACGCTCGGCTTCGTACAAATAGACAGTGTTCCCCCTCCCCAGACCTTCAAGCAGCTGGTCGACAAGGGCGATCACACGGCCCGGACCATGTACAACTATGGCACCTCGCTGCTCGCGAGCGACTCAATGGACGCGGCGGTCTCGGCTCTGTCCCTCGTGGCGAGTGATCGCGATCCAGAGGTGAGATATCGCTCGCTGTTCAATTTGGGATTGGCGCATCTCAAGCGGGGATTGGCGGAGTCCGGAGATAATGCGAGGTCTGAGCTCGACATGGCGCTCGCGGCCTACAAGCGCGTGCTACTCATGCGATCGTCCGACGACGATGCCAAGTGGAACTACGAGCTCGCGCTCCAAGCCAAGCAGTCCGGTGGTGGCGGCTCGTCCCAGCAGCCCAAGAACAACCCGCAGCAGAACAATCGTCAGCAACAACGCCAGGGCGATCAGCCCGAAGGGCAGCTCGGGAAGCGGCAGGCCGAGGAGATCCTGAAGAGCGCGGCGCGCGAGGAGCGCGACGTTGAAGGGAAGCGGCAGAAAGAAGCGGCGACCGACGTGCCGCCCATCGGGAAGGATTGGTGATGCTCCGCCTCCTGCTGCAGTTGGCCATCGTGGCGCGCGCCCCTATCGACACGGCGCAGCCGGTGAATTTCCACGCGATGGTGACGCCGGACACGGTGTTTGTCGGGCAGCAGGTGACCTACGAAGTCGGGGTGTTCCTCGACGATCAGCTGCGACTGCGGCTGCGCCGGAATCCCGAGTTCGTGCCGCCCGAGCCGCGGGCCATGCTGGCGTACGATCTGCCGTCGACCGCGACCGCGCCTGGCGCGCGACGCGTGGGCGACCACGAGTACGAGGTGCACGTGTTCGAGCGGGCGTTCTTCCCGCTCGAAGCGGGGCGATATGAGATTCCCGCGGCCGAGCTGTCCTACTCGTTGCCGTTGTCGATGAGCTTTTTCAGTCGCGAGGAGAGTCATACGCTCGCGGCCGAGAGTTTGGCGATCGTCGCGCTGGCGCCGCCGCTCGTGGGGCGGCCGGCGAATTACGCTGGCGCGGTCGGCGAGTTGCACGTCGACGAGCGGTTGGATGCGCATCGGGTGCGCGCCGGCGATCCCGTGTTGCTTACGCTGCTGGTCGGCGGGCGCGGCAATGTCAAACTGCTGCCGCGGCCGGCCCTGGCCGTGCCGTGGGGGTCGGCGGTCGCCGCCGACGAGCGCGTGCGCGTCGATACGACGACCGCCGACGTGCGTGGGACCAAGGAGTTCGACTGGGTCGTGACGCCGCGCGATACTGGCGTCCTCGCTCTCCCTCCGGTTGGCTACCCGTACTTCAACCCGTATACCGAGCGATACGAAATCGCGGTGACGCGGGCCGATACGCTGCGGGTCGGGGCAGGGACGCTCGCATCGCTCGATACGGCGCGGATGGATGCGAGTCCGCCGCTGGCGATCCGCACGATGTACCGCGGCAATCTTCCGCCGCCACTCTACTCGCGGCCCGAGTTTTTCGCGGTTGCCGCGTGTGCTCCGATCCCGGCGATCGCGCTGGGGGCCGCGCGTCGGGCGCGGCGCCGCCGGCGTCGCGTGCTCTCGGCCGCGGACCGGCTCAAGATCCTGTCGCGCTCTCGCCGGCCGATCCCGGCGCCTGCGCTGAGGGGGGCATACGTTGCCGCGTTGGCGGAGCGCTTCGCGCTCTCGCCCGCTACGCTCACGCAGCGCGGCGCGCTCGCTCACGCGTTGCGGAGGGAAGGATGCACTGGGCCGTCGGGTATGCGTGTCGAGAAATTGCTCGACTCCCTCGATAAGACCGCGTATGGGCCTGGGCCCGATCTGCCCAAGGACATTGCGCGGCAAGCGTATGCGGCATTTGAGAGCGTCTGCCGAGAGGCGCGGCAGCGTATCGTGCCGCTGTTGTTGCTCTGCGTTGTGTTTGGGGCGACGGCCCGTGCGCTGGGCGTTGGCGAGGCCGAGGCCAGCGAGCAGTTCCGGCAGGGGCTCACGGCGTACGCGCGCCATGCGTATGGCCCGGCGGCGGTGCGGTTCGCGGCTGCCGGCCATCTCGCGCCGCGCGCCGCGGACGCGTGGGCGAATGCGGGCACGGCCGCATGGGTGGTGGGCGACACGGCCGACGCGGTCGTGGGGTGGCAGCGTGCCGCGCGGCTCGAGCCGTTTGCGCACGATGTCCATGAGCGGCTGGGGCTCGTGCGGGCGTCGCAAGAAGGGACGATCGCCGCGCCGCCGCGAGTCGACGCCGGGCTCGTGGCGTCGATTGCGCTCGGGTGTTGGATCTTGCTCTGTCTCCTGATCGCACTCTGGCCCGGCCGCGTGAAGGCGCTCGCCGCGCTGCTCGCGATTCTCGCGGTCGCCGGCGCAGCCGGCGCTGTGTGGCTCGACGAGCTGGCGAGCGGCGCCAAGCTGGTAGTGATCGCCTCAGGCTCCGGCCTTTCGTCCTCGCCCGCTTTGGGCGCCGAGCGGGTAGCCGCTCTCGATGCCGGCGATGTGGCTCGCATCGAGGAGCGCTCGGGCGCGTGGGTGCGTGTCCGGCTCGATGGCGACCGCGATGGCTGGGTCGAGGTTGGCCGGACCACTCCGATCGGAGCGTACTAGGTTACGGCGTGCCCACGATTGCCGTACTGCCCAGCGCGCTAGCCGATCAGATAGCCGCGGGCGAAGTAGTGGAGCGACCGGCGTCGGCCGTCAAAGAGCTCGTGGAAAATGCCATCGATGCTGGGGCGCGATCGGTCGAGATCGAAGTCGACGACGGCGGCCGCTTAGGCATACGCGTGAGCGACGATGGCTGCGGCATGGCGCGAGACGACGCGCTGCTGGCGCTGGAGCGGCATGCGACCTCGAAGATCCGGTCGGCCGACGATCTCGTCGGCATCGCGACGTTCGGATTTCGTGGTGAGGCGCTCCCGTCAATCGCATCCGTTTCGGCCCTGACACTGGAGACCGCGCCGGGCGACGGAGCTGGGACGGTCGTGCGTGTGGTCGGTGGCTCGGTGACCGACGTCGCGGACGGCGCGAGAAGGCGAGGGACGACCGTGTCGGTCGCGCGGCTTTTTCACAATGTGCCGGCGCGGCTCAAGTTCTTGCGGAGCGCGCGGTCGGAGTGGCGTGCGGTGACCGACACCGTGACCTCGTTGGCGCTCGCTCAGCGTGGACTGCATCTCACGCTTACGCACGACGGTGTCCGCGCTCTGACATTGCCTGGGGCAACGTCCCTTCGATCGCGCGTCGGTGCCATCTGGGGTGGGACGTATGCGGATGCGCTCGTCGAGGTCGACGATGTCGCTGGCACGGTCTATGTGAGCGGGCTTGCCGAGCGGCCGAGTGACGTCGGGACTCGCACGCGGCGGGTCGTGCTGGTGATCAATGGGCGCGCGGTTCGCGACGCGGGATTGGTCCGGGCCGCCGAGGCCGCGTACCGATCGACGATCCCCGCCGGGCTTCGGCCGTCGGTCTTTCTCGATATTACCGTCAGTGCCGAGTCGGTGGACGTCAATGTGCATCCGGCGAAGGCCGAGGTTCGGTTTCGGGACCGGTGGGTGGTGGAGCGCGCCGTCGAGAATGCGGTGCGGCGGGCGTTGGGGACGCTCGCAAGCTCCCACGTCGTCGGGACCTGGGTTTCGAACGGCGTGGCCGCTCCGCCGCCGGATGAGCGCGTGCTGCTTCGCAGCAACGCTCACTCGCTCGGGGCGCTTGAGGTATCCGCCCCCGAGGAAGAGGCACAGGTCGAGATCGTGCCGCCATTGGTGCAGCTGCGGCGCACGTATCTCATGTACGAGCACGACGAGGGCGTTGTGCTAATCGACCAACACTCGGCGCACGAGCGAGTGTTGTTCGAGCAGTTCATGACCGAGAAGCGGGCGGCGGGACAACGGCTGTTGTTCCCATTGACGCTGCACATGGGCCCGGCCGAGGGCGATGCCTTTGAGGAGCACCGCGAGCTGTTCGAGACGCTGGGGTTCGAGATCGAGGGGTTTGGCGGGCATTCGTTGCTCGTGCGCAGTGTGCCGATGCCGCATGCCCGGTTCGACGCCGAGCGGTGTTTGCGGGAGACGCTCGACGCGTTGACGGGAGATCGAGTCGCCGGAACCGCGACGAGGCACGAGCGGTTGGTGGCGACCGTGGCCTGTAAGGCTGCCGTGAAAGCCGGCGACGCTCTCTCGGCGGCCGAGATGCGGGCGCTGTATCTGGCGTTGGGCCGGACGACGTTGCCGGCGCATGATGTGCATGGGAGAGCGACCATCGTCCGGCTGTCGTGGGATGAGCTCGAGCGACGGTTTGGACGGAGGTAAACTCATAGTTGTGTGCGGGCCGACGGCGGCGGGAAAGTCGGCGCTGGCCATGCGGCTGGCTGAGGTCTTGCCGATCACGATCGTGAGCGCGGACTCGCGGCAAATTTATCGGCGGTTCGACATCGGCACGGCGAAGCCAACGTGTCAAGAAAGGGACAAGGTTCCACACGCTGGGTTGGATCTCGTCGAGCCCACACACCGATTCTCATCGTTCGCTTGGGCGACGAGCGCGGCCATGGCCATCGACGACGCGCGACGGTCTGAACGAATCCCGGTCATCGTCGGCGGCGCGGGGTTCTATATTCGCGCACTCGTGACACCCGAGCCGGGGATCATGCGATATGACGCCCGCTATCTTGTGGTGGATCCCGGCCCGGTGTTGCGCGAGTGGATCGCCCACCGGGTCGACGTCATGTTGGCCAGCGGATGGCGGGAGGAAGTGATGCAACTCGAGCGCGACGTGCCGGACAGCGCGCCCGCGTGGCAGTCGAGCGGGTACGCGGTGGTACGCGAGATGGTGCGGGGCAACCTGTCCGAACACGAGGCGCGGGAGGCCGTCGTGATTGCGACGCGGCAGTACGCCAAACGACAGCGGACCTGGTTTCGGCACCAGCTGCCGGCAGACCAGACCACACGCATCGACCCTCGCTCGCCGGACGCGTTGGCGCGATTCGAGGAGCTCGTCCGGTGAACATCGGCATTACCTGCTATCCGACATATGGCGGCTCGGGCGCGGTCGCGACCGAGCTCGGGATTGCGCTCGCGGCTCGCGGGCATGAGGTGCACTTCATCACGTATCAGCAGCCGTTTCGGCTGCCCATGTTCCAGCCGCGGATCTACTTTCACGAAGTGGACGTTGGGCGGTATCCGTTGTTCGAGTATCCGCCGTACGATCTCGCGCTCGCCGTGCGCATGCACGAGGTCGTGCTCCGGAACAAGCTCGATCTGCTGCACTGTCATTACGCGATCCCGCACGCGACGAGCGCGTGGATTGCGCGAGAAATGCTGCGCCAGAACGGCGACGACATCAGGCTCGTGACGACGCTGCACGGGACGGACATTACGATCGTCGGGCAGGATCCCTCGTTCCACGCCATCACGAAATTTTCTATCGAGCGGTCGGACCGGTTGACGGCCGTATCGGATTACTTGCGTGAGGCGACGTACACGGCGTTCGGGTGCAGCGGTTGTCGCGTCGACGTGATCCACAACTTCGTCGATCCGAAGGTCTTCGATCGGTCGCGGTACCAGCCGCTCATGAGCAATGGGCGGAAGGTGCTCATGCACATCTCCAACTTCCGCCCGGTCAAGCGTGTTCGGGATGTCGTGCGCATCTATGCCAAGGTGCGCAAGGCGGTGCCGAGCGTGTTGGTGATGGTCGGCGACGGGCCCGATCGCGTCGAGGCACAGGATGAAGCGCGGCTGCTGGGAGTCGAGGATGATGTGCAATTCCTCGGGAAGTTGGAGTCCGTCGCGCCACTTCTCGCCGGCGCCGATGTGTACTTGTTGCCGAGTCAGAGCGAGTCATTCGGGCTCTCGGCCCTCGAGGCGCTGGCGTCCGGTGTCCCGGTCGTCGCGTCGCGCGTGGGTGGGTTGCCCGAGGTCGTCCGCGATGGGGAGACCGGGTGGCTGTTGCCCATCGGGGACGTTGATGCCATGGCGGATGCCGCCATCGCGCTCCTGCGCGACCCGGAGCGATGGCGCGTCGTCAGTGCCGCCGCGGCGGCGGATGCGCGGGCGCGCTTTGCGACCGACGACATCGTGAGTCAGTACGAGGCACTGTATCGCGATTTCTAGCATCGCGCGCCTGGTTCGCCTGCACAACGGGCTCCTCGCTGCCGCCGGCGTGTTCGTTGGCGCGCGCGGGGCAGGCGTCACCTGGTCGCTCGCGGTGCTCGCCGCTGCAGTGGCCGCGATGTGTTTGAGCGTGGTCGCCAACGCGTTCAACGATTACGACGACCGGGCGATCGACGCGATTATTCATCCCGATCGCCCTCTTCCCTCTGGCACACTGACGCCAGCCACTGCTCTTCGCGTCGTCGTGATCGGCGCGATCGGCGGCATCGCGTTCAGCGCTCTGGCGCGGCCGGTGCTCGCCATCGTCAGCATCGGCGTCATTGGCGTCATGCTCGCCTACGGCCGCATCAAATCGCGATGGGGCATTGTGGGGAACGCCACGGTGGCCGTGCTGGGATCCATGCCGTTTCTCTACGGCGCGTGGGCGGCTGGCAGGCCCTTGGTGGGCGCAGCGCTCCTGGTCATCGCCTCTCCGCTGCATTTCGCGCGCGAGGTCGCCAAAGACATCGATGATATCGACGGTGACCGTGGGCGAAGGCGCACGTTGCCGATCGTCGTAGGCGTCGACCTCGCGCGGGCATTCCAATTCGCGGTTGCCTGCGTATTCTGTGGCGCGTGGTTCGCCTTTATGGACCGTCGTTGGATCGCATTGCCGGCGATGGTGCTCGCCCTTGTAGCGGCGGTTTCGCGAAGGCCGGCGATCTATAAGGCGGCGATGGCTGTGGCGATGATCGCCTACTATGTTTCGCCGCCATGACGGTCGTCCAAGCATTGGTCCTGGGCATCATCCAAGGGCTGACTGAGTTTCTTCCGATCTCGAGCTCAGCGCATCTCACCCTGGCGCCGTGGGTCTTTCACTGGACCGACCCGGGTCTCGAGTTCGATGTCGCGCTGCACATCGGGTCGCTCATCGCCGTCCTGTGGTATTTCCGGGCCGAGTGGGCGCGGCTGGCGCAGGCGGCGTGGGGGATCGTGCGGCGTGGCGGGCGCGTGCAAAGCCCGGAGGAACTGCGGGTCGTGCTCCTGATCATCGCGACGATCCCCGGTGCGATCGCGGGTGTGCTGCTCGAGAAGCGGGCGGAGGACACGTTTCGGTCGCCGCTGTTGATCGCCGGAACGCTGTCGGTCATGGGCGTCCTGCTGTGGGCCGTCGACAAGTGGGCGCCGGCGGATCGGTCCATGGATCGTCTCGGCGTCATGGACGCCGTCTGGATTGGGCTGGCGCAGATCCTGGCGCTCGTTCCCGGCGTATCACGATCTGGATCGACCATCACGGCGGGGCGGGCGCTCAAGCTCGATCGCGAGAGCGCGGCCGTCTTCAGCTTTCTAATCAGCATGCCGATCATTGCGGGCGCGGGCCTGCACAAGCTGCCGCACTTGTTGAAGGCGGGCATCACGGCGCCGATCGCCACCGGGGTGATTGCGGCCGGGGTGAGCAGCTGGTTCGCGATCGCGATCGTGCTGCGCTATGTGAAGACGCACAGCTATGGCGTGTTTGCGCTCTACCGAGTGCTGCTCGCGGCCGCCGTTGTCGCACTCTGGTTCTCCCGCGCAGGTGCCTGAAGGCCCCGAGTATGATGGGCTGCAGGCGGCCGAGCTGAAGGCCAGGCTCGGGGTACCACGTGTCGATGTGTACGACAGTATCCCGTCAACAATGGACGCGGCGCACGCTGCCGCGGAGGCCGGAGCGCCAGCCGGGACGTTGATCATCGCCGATCGGCAAACGGCCGGTCGTGGGCGCGCGGGACGGCGCTGGGCCTCCTCTGCCGGCGCGGGGCTGTACCTGACACTGATCGAGCGGCCGACGGATCCAAAGGCGCTCGACGTGCTGTCGCTGCGGCTCGGCATTCGGCTGGCGCCCGTGCTCGACGGCTTCGCCGACGGCCAACGCGTCGAGATCAAGTGGCCGAATGATCTCTATATCGGCACGGGGAAGTTGGCGGGCATTCTATCCGAGGCCCGTTGGCAGGACGAGCGGCCTTCGTGGGTCGCGATTGGCCTCGGCGTCAATGTCATCGCGCCGCCCGAGGTTCCTGGCGCTGTTGGTCTCCGGGAGGGCATTCATCGCGCGGAGTTGCTCGCGGCGGTCGTGCCGGCGCTGCGTGCGGCCGCGAGGCAGAAGGGTGCGCTGACGGAGTCCGAGCTCGAGGAGTATGCGATCCGCGACATGGCGCGAGGGCATACGTGTCGCGAGCCGGCCGTGGGGACGGTCGCCGGCATCTCGCCGTCTGGCGAGCTGCTCGTGCGATGCGGCGAGGCCGTCGGTGCCTATCGTTCGGGATCGCTCGTTATGGTTAGTCTGTGATTCTCGTTTTCGACGTTGGCAATACAGAGACGACGGTCGGGCTCTGGGCAGGCGCGGAGCTCAGGGCCCATTGGCGGCTGACCACGAATCCCGAGCGGACACCCGACGAGTTGTCGCTGCTCATCCACCAGCTGCTGCGGGTGGGGATGGTGCAACCGACGGAGATCCTCGGGACCGCGATCGGGTCCGTGGTGCCGGCGATCACGCGCCCGCTGGCCGAAGCCTGTCGTTCGTCCTTCGGTCGCCCGCCGATCATCGTAGACGCGACGTCGAAGCTGCCGA
>DATHNL010000147.1:0-22939 GCA_035486035.1 Gemmatimonadaceae bacterium | reverse complement strand
GGGCGCATCAGCACCACCAGCGTGAGCGGTGTCACGCTGTCGACGAGCGCCGACAGCACTTATGGCGCGGGCATCGCGGTCATCGGCGGCTCGGGCGACCAGGTCAATGGTGACTATGTCCGCATCGCCGGTGGGCCGGAGATCTTCATCGATTCGTCGTCGTCGGCCGTCGTGACGGCCAACAACGTCGCCGGCGAGGAGCAGTTGATGCGGGTCCTGAGCTCGTCCGGCGCACAAGTGACCGGCAACACGTTCAATACCCAGCTCCAATCTGGCGAGACGTACAACGGCAACTCCACGACCGACGGCCGGTCGGGGCTCGAGCTCAACAACGCGGCGTCGGCGAGCGTTTCGGTGAACAGCTTCGTCGACGGGACGGCGAGCAGCATGGATCAGATTCGGATCATCGACACGCGGACACCGATCTCGCTCGTCAGCAACACATTCCAGGGTGGCCACTGGAACGTGCGGAGCGACTCATCCGATTGGACCATGTCGTCCTCGTCAACGATCAATTCCATCGCCGCGGTGGCGCTCACGAACAACGATACCGTCCAGCTCAACAACGACACCTTCACCAACGGCTACGGCAACTGCGTCCAGTTCACCGGCGCGGCCGGCTCGCTCACGATCACGTCCAGCACCTTCACCGACTGCGCACCCGCCAGAACCGGGGCGCCGGCGATCGCCATGACCGCGACCAAGGGGTCGATCAGCGTGACGGGCGTCACGTTCGTCGGCGACTGGGCCCGAGCGGTCGATGTCAAAGGGGGTCATGACGTCGTGCTGCGCGGCAATACCGCCTTGTTGAGCACCACGACGCCCACCTATCCGGGCAGCATTTACGGTGGGGTGTTCGATCTCGACGCTGATTCGTCAACTGTAGTGGGGAACACGATCAACGGGTTGTCCGGGTTTACCGGTGTGTTCGTCGACCAGGGGCAGGTTCGGGTCGACAGCAACCTGGTGACGCTCGACGGGCTCGGGGTGGCGGTCGGGAACGTGCTGACCTTCGAGGGAAGCGGGAACGATATTTTTGACAATGACACGGCGGGCATCGTCAACAACACAGGGTCGCTGGTGAACGCGACGAATAATTTCTGGGGGGACTCGCTGGGGCCGCGGCTGTCGACCAATCCGCAGGCGTCCGGCGATAGCATTGTTGGCACGGTAACATTCGTTCCGTTCAACTCGCTCCCGACGTACGCCGGCGGGCGGTTGGCGGCCATGCGCGGCGTGTGGGGGTATGGCCAAACGGCGAGCGCGGGGACAACGTTGCCGGAGCCATTCGACGTCCGCGTAGTCGATGGCAATGGGAGGCCGGTCTCGAATGTGCAGGTTACGTTCCAGGTGACAACCGGTACCGGAACGCTCAACGGCTCCGGGAGCACCGTGATGGTCACGACGGGCCATGACGGGCTCGCGCGAGCGACGCTCACGCTGGCCGCGAGTCCGGGTGCCAACGCGGTCACGGCGAGCGTGCCAGGACTGGGCTCCGTCGTCTTTACGGCCACGGGTCAGTGATCAACTGTCCGTCCTGTGAGACGCCGAACGCGGCCGACGCTCGCTTCTGCGAGCGCTGCGGCGCCGCGCTCGCCGGACCGTCTGAGACCACGCAGCTCATCGATCCGGCCGAAGCGTCGCTCGTGACCTCGGGCGACCCCGTGCCGGTCGACGATGGGGCGCGCCAAGCGCTGCTCGACCTCGCGCGCCGTGAATTGGCCGAAGACTATGATGTCGAGAAAGAGATCGGCCGCGGCGGCATGGCCGTGGTCTATCGCGCCAACGAGCGCGACCTGCGCCGCTCCGTCGCCCTCAAGGTGCTCCCGCCCGGCCTCGCGCTCGGCGCCTCGGTCGTCGAGCGGTTCAAGCGCGAGGCCCAGATGGCCGCCTCGCTCGACCACCCGAACATCATCCCGATCTACCGCGTCGGCCAGACGTCCTCAATGCTGTATCTGGCGATGCGCTATGTCGAAGGACGCCCGCTCGACAGCGTCATCACTCAACAGGGCGCGCTTGCGATCCCCGCGGTCGTCGCTGTGCTGCGCTCCGCGGTCGCGGCGCTGGCCTACGCGCACGAGCACGGGATCGTGCACCGGGATATCAAGGGCGCGAACATCTTGATCGACACGTCGGGGCGCGTGATCGTGACCGACTTCGGCGTCGCGCGCGCCATCGAGAATGCGTCGATGACGACCACCGGGTCGGTCATCGGCACGCCGTACTTCATGAGCCCCGAGGCGTGCGCGGGCAAGGTCGCGGGTCCGCAGAGCGACCAGTACTCGCTCGGCGTCGTCGTGTTTCAGATGCTCACCGGCGCGGTGCCGTTCCACGCGGACACGCTGGCGGCGATCATGAATCACCACTTGATCACGCCCGTGCCCGACATCACCGGCGTCCGCAAGGACGTGCCGGCCCCGCTCGTCGCCGTGCTCAAGCGCATGCTCATGAAGGATCCCGCGCAGCGCTACGGCACGACGCGGGAGCTGCTCGTGGCCGTTGACGCGATTCCGCTCACCGAGATGGAGCGCGCCGAGGGCGAGGCCGTGCTGCGCGAGCTGGCGCAAGGCAGCTCGGTCGGCTCGATCGCGACGCAAAAGCTGCCGCCGTTGGCCGACACCATGGGGATCGTGGCCGCGCATGATGCGCTCTTGCGGTCGACCGAGCGCGCCCGCCTCAATCGCCGGCGTCGCTACTTCGTCGCCGGCGCGACTGTCGTCGTGCTGGTGCTTTATATGGCGCTCCGCAATCGCGCCAACGCAGTGCCTCGGGCGCAGGGCACGGCGCCTTCGGCGACCGCGCAAGCGCCTCAAACCGCCGTTCCCCAGACGTCTCCGACACCGACCGTGAGTAGTCCGGCGCCAACGAATCCGACTGTTCCAGCCAAGCCGGCGCTGAGCGGGTCGGACGTCGATGGGCAATCGCGCCGTGCGCGCGCAGCGCGCCGGCGGGCCGATTCCATTGCGGCGGCAGCCGTCGCGCCAGTCGACACGACGCCGGGCAAGATGCGCATCCGCGTCCTCCCGCTCGACGCCGTCCTCTATCTCGATGGCCGCCAGCTCGGCACTGGCGTTGTCATTGACGCCCCGATCCCGCCGGGTCACCGCACCTTGCGCGTCGTCGGCCAGGGCTACCAGGAGTTCGACACGGTGCTCACCGTCGTGCCGGGCCAGACGATCAACCTGGGCACGATCACGCTGAAGGACGCGGGCGCCAAACCGTGAGGGTTCGCTCCGCCGCCTGCGCAGTCCTAGTCGCGCTCGCGACGCCCGCTCTGGTTCAGGCACAAGGCAACACCGACGAGACCCTCAAGAAAGCCGTTCAGCTCTACGAGGAGCTCCAAGTCGAGCGCGCGCTCGTGCTCCTCCGCCAGGTGATCTCACCGAGCTCCCCATTCGTCGTCTCGAGCGCCCAGCGCGTCGAGGCCTACAAGTACCTCGGCGCCGCCCACGCGATCCTCGGCCAGTCCGACTCGGCCTCCGTCTACTTTCGCGCCGCCATCGAGCGCGATCCGTTCGTCGATCTCGACGCCCAAGCCTTTACCACGGTCGAGCGCGCCGCCTTTGCCGAGGCGCGCCAACGGACCTTCGCGGTCGCCGTTCGCCCCATCGTCCGAACGCGCATCGATCCGCGCACCGAGCGCATGACGTTCGTCCTGCTGTCGACGCACGCGTGCCTACTGCACGCCGAGCTCCGCGACGCGAGGGCAGTCGTCACGCCGATCTTCGAGTCGGAGAACGAGGGGGTGCGCGAGATCCAGTGGGACGGGTTGCTCGCCGACGGCCACGTGGCGCCGGCCGGGCGCTATGAGCTCGTGATTCGTGGCCAGAGCCACCTCACCGACAACGTCGACTCGGCTCGCCTCTTTCTCGACGTCGCGCTCGACCGCCCGCCGCTCGAAGACACGCTGCCATCACTCGGCGCCGCCGACTTGCTGCCGGAGCACTATCCCGCCTCAGCCTCCAGCATTGAGCTCGCCAAGGGTCTCGGCATCGCCGTCACCGCGCTCGCCATCCCCTTGGCCGTCGGCGACAACCACATCGGCACCGGCGCCCGCGGTCTCGCCGGCGTCATGGCCGCCGGCGGAATCGCCGTCGGCGTCGGCGGCTTCGTCTGGCGGCGCCAGCACAACGAGATCGCGGCGAACATCGCCGAGAACACCCGGCGCAAGGCCGATCGCGACGCCAAGAACGGCGACATCGAGCGGCGGAACGAACAGCGCATCGCCATCACCGCGCTGATCATCACCCCCGCCGCGGGGGTCGGACCATGATGTGCATAACGGCCAGTCTGGCCCACCGCCATCAAGCGATGCGACGAGCGCGAAGCGCGAGGAGAGTAGTCCTGGCGCTCGGCCTCGTGTGCGCGCTGCCAGCGGCGGCAGCCGCGCAGATCCAATGGACCGCCTCGGGCGTCGTGATGGTCGTCTCAGACGAGGTCGAGTTCGGCGGACTCCCGAACCAGCGGGAGACGGGCGTAGCCGTCGGCGCCGAGCTCGTGGCCGTCCCGCTCCGCATGACGGAGTTCCGCGCCCAGATCTCCGCCGGCCACTTGAACAACGACACGCCCGCGACCGACAGCCGTGGCTGGACGGACCTCCAACTCGGCGGCAGCGTCTTCGCCACCAACTGGCTCGCGTTCCAACTCGGCGCCGACGCCCGCGGCTACTCGACGACGATCGGCGATCAACGCTGGCTCTCGCTCTCGGCGGGCGCCGAGGCGCGCGCGCCGCTGTTCGACAACGCGGCGCAAGCGATTTTCCGGGCGAGCTTCCTGCCGTTGGTCAGCGTCAGCAACCACACGAACCCGGACTTCGCCGTCTCGGCGGCCACCGGCCTGCGCTTCGAGCGCAAGAAGCTCCAGGGCGCCGTCCTCTTCTCACTCGAGCGCTACAGCTTCCCGAGCACGTCCTTGGGCGCGCACGCCGAGGAGGTAGCGATCCTGAGCCTCCAGCTCGGCGTGCGCTTCCCGCGCTAGCCCTTGGTCGTGACGTGAACGGTCACTGACATCCCGGGACGCAGGGGACGGTCGGCGCCGAGTCCCTGCGTGATGCGAATGCGCACGGGTATGCGCTGCACGACTTTCGTGAAGTTACCGGTCGCGTTATCCGGCGGAAGCAGCGCCGTCTTCGCACCGGTGGTCCCGGCGAGGCTCTCGACGACACCGTGAGCGGTCGCGCCGCCGTACGCGTCGACGTCGAAGTCGACCGCTTGCCCGATGCGAATGTGATCGAGCTGCGTCTCCTTGAAATTCGCGGTCACGAACGCCCCCGTATCGGTGACGAGCGCGAACAGCGACTGTCCGGGCTGGACGAGCTGCCCGGACTCGACGCTCTTATTGCGCACGACGCCATTCGCCGGCGCCACGATCTTGGTGTAGAACAACTGAAGCTGCGCATAGTCGAGCGCGGCCTTCGCCGCCGCCAACCGCGCGTCCGCCAACCGCACGCCCGCCTGGGCATTCGACACGGTTGAAATGCCGGCGGCTGACTGCTTCTGCGCGGCGAGCCACGTCGCCTCGGCGGCATCCGCGGCCGCCTGTGCCCCGTCCAGCGCCTGGCGGGACACGATCTGCTTGTCGGCGAGACTCTGGAACCGCGCCAGGTCGGACTTCGCCTTATCGTAGTTCGCCTTCGCGGCCACGATCTCGGCGTCGCTCGCCGCACTCTGCTGCTGCGCCGTCTGCACGTTGGCCAACGCGGCGCCCGTGACACCACGCGTCCCGGACGCGGCCAGCGCCCCCGCGTAGTCGGCCTGCGCCTGCGCGATCCTCGCCTTGTACTCGGAGGTATCGATCAACACGGCGAGCGTGCCCTCGCTCAAGTGCGCATTCTCTTCCATGTGCACGCCGTCGATATACCCGCCGACCTTGGCGAGCACGGGAATGATGTGACCGTCGACTTGCGCGTCATCGGTCGTCTCATGTGCGCGTGCGTAAGCGAATGCGCGCACACCCCAGACGATGCCAATCACGGCCAGCACCGCGATGACCGGCACCATGAGATTGCGCTTCTTCTTCGGCGGAGCAGCGGGCGGCGCCGACGGAGCCGTCTGCAGCGGTTCGACGCGAGGTTCGGGACGAGCTACAGTAGCCATAATCCTGATTGTTCCAGTTAAGGAAGGTCTTGTACCGCGCCGCTCGCGTTAGCGAGCGCTACGCGCGCACTTTGGTACTCTTGCAACGCATTGATCTCGGCCGTGCGCGCACTATCGAGATCGAGCGATGCCGTGATGACGTCCGCGTTGCCCGCGACGCCAGCCCGGAACCGCTCCCGCGCTTGATCGACTTCCTGCTGCGCCAACCGCAGCCGCTCTCTCGCCGCGTCGACTTGCTGTCGGGCTGACGCCAGATCGAGGTACGCCTGCCGCACCTGGATCGCGATCTTCTGCCGGAGGTCGCGCCGCCGCACTTCGATCTCCCGCACGGCCGCGTGCTGCTCCTCGAGGCGCGACTCGCGCCCCAGTCCGTCGAAGATCGGCATCGAGATCTGGAGCGCCCACGTGTACGTCCGCAGGAGGTTCTCGTACCGCGTGCCGTCCGCGGCATACGCACCCGCCGCGCTGAAGCTCGGCAAGCGCTCCGCACGAATAGCCGATATCTCGCGCTCGGCGGCCAGGAGTCTCAAGTCCGTGGTCCTCAAGTCCCGTCGCCTCTGAATGGCTTGCTCGACGGCTGCTGTTTCCGGCGGCAAAGTATCGAGGAGCGGCAGGGTACCGAGGGAATCGCTCAACATGAGACGCGCCGAGAGCGACAGCCCCAATGCGCGCAGGAGATCGAGCTGCGCCCGATCAAAGTCGTTCCGCGCTTGAATGAGCTGCGCGCGCACCGTGGCCAGCTGCGATTGCGCCCGCGTGACGTCGAGCGCGATCCCGACACCGGCGCGCAACTGGTCCTGCGCAATGCCGAGCAGATCAGCGGCCAGTACCGAGTCGGCGAACCGCGCGCCGACAATGGCTTCAGCCGCTTGCGTGCGCAGATAGGTATCCGCGGCGACGTTCGCGGCCGAGTCGGCCTGATCCGACGCGTCCGCCTCCGCGGCTTTCTCGCTCGCCTGTGTCGCCCGGATACGCGCGATGGCGCCAAAGCTGAACAGCGTGTCGGCCGCGACCGCTTCGTATGTGATATCGTGCGCCGGCCCGACGATCACGCCGGTCGGCGGGAACAGGTTCTTGCCGTTCAGCTCGAAGTTGAAGCCGAAGAGCGGTGCCGTATTGTAGGTCCGCTCGCTCTGCGGCGTGCCGCGGCCCGCGATGTACGGGAGCAGCGCGGCGCGCGACTCGCCGATGCGGGCGCGCGCCTGCTGCGTGCGCTGGTCGGCCGCCAACGGCCCGGCGTTGTGTCGCGCCGCGAGACGGGCCGCGGCGCCCAATGTCAGCGGCGGAATGGCGGTCGTATCCTGCGCCCGCACAGCCGGTCCCACCATCAGGATCGCAAAGAGAGCTAGTCGTTGCATGGGCGAAGAGCGTGGAAAAAGAAGTCGCGGATTTCCGCGGTGACGCGCTCGTCGGAGTACTTCGCGATCTCCGGCACGTAGTCCCGCATGCCGCACCACACACCGTGTGCGTGGAACAGCGCGAACAGGAGTCGTGCCGCGACCGCCGGGTCGACCTGGCGAAACTCGCCGGCCTCGACGCAGCGACCAATCAGTCGCGTGACCAGTCCGTATTTCCGTCGGACCACCTCGTCCATGTAGAACTGCGCGAGCTCAGGAAACCGCTGCAGCTCCCCAATCACCAGCCGCGCGATCGTTCTCACGACAGGCTGCCGCACAAACTCCCAGTGCTCGGCCATGTACGACTCGAGCTGCTCGATCGCGGTCCCAGTATGCTGCTCGAGGGTGCGCTCCTCGTGCTCAATGCGCGTAATGAGCGTGAGGCGCACCATCTCTTTGAACAGCGCCTCTTTGTTCGGGAAATACAGATAGATGGTGCCTTTGGAGACACCAGCGCGCTTCGCGATGTCCTCCAGCCGCGCGCCCGCCAGCCCGCGCTCGCCGAAGACCTCGATAGCCGCATCTATGATCTGGTGGGGGCGCTCCTCAGGGAGCCGCCGCCACTTGGGTTCTTGGAGTGTCAATGTGGGGGCCTAGAGACCGTAGTGACCGACGGGTCAGTTAGTACGGTCAAATCAGGAAAAGTTCCCTCGCCGCCCGCCTCCTGGAAGGGCGCCGTGCTATCGCCCGGCGCCCGACTATTTGAACAACGACGGGCCTATTCGGCCCGTCGCCGATCGATGGACCCCCTACGTCTGCAGATTGCGGGCATGCACGGGTTCACGGTCACGAGCGCGCCGATGGCGACGGCGCGTTGAGATTTGTGATCTCCGAAACGCCCTTCAAGGCGGCGGGTCAGGCTCGCGTACCCAACTCGCTAGGAGCGCAGCTTTCTTTGCCATCCGCTCCTTGTCCTTGCGCTTAGTGTCCGGACCTCCATACCAGACAGACACGTGGTCCGGATTGCAAGGATGGGGGGTCCGTTCTACGGTCGCGCCGAGGTCCCGAAGTCCGCCAACCGCAATACGGGCGATGCCGAAGCCGATCGTCTTGCCTGCGACTCCCAGCTCGCGCTCATGACGGGCCAGACAGTTCTCGACCGTAATCGAATCGCCGCACAGATCCGCCGACATTCCGGTTCCGTCGCTGGACTCCGAAAATCCGGCACTACTGGGACGTCGGTGACCGGGATTCTGCTCGTCATCGGCCGAGTTGGCCCAGGTCTGCATGCGCCAGAGAACGTCGTCCCTATCGAGCTCGGGGGTGTTCGTCAACTCGAGTTGCCAACGATCGCCAGGACCGGTTCGTCAACCAGCGAATGGCTTAAAGTTGAATAGAACGCGTTCCAACTCGATCTGCGACAGATCATCCAGTGGACCGGACCAGTCTTCGGCGATGGCGCTGTCCCTCTGCTCGAACAACAGAGTGACCTCGCCATCTGGCCAGAGTTGTACATCTAGTTCATTGGGGCCGGAACGCCATTCTAACTGCACGGAGCCATTGCCTGTGGCGACGATCGCGGGATCGATGGAGAGTGTGTTTCGTACGCGGCCTAGGAACGCGTCGACCACGCCCGTGACAGCCGGATCGATGCGACTAGCCCCATATCCGTCCCACCCATCGGCAAGATCCAGGATCTGATTGAGTCTGGCGCGCACCTTCCCCGAGGCATTTCCCACTGCGGTTATGGTGGTTGCCTGCGGCTGAATGCTCGAGCCGTCGAACGATTCGGCCGCCGATGTGCCAGACGCTCGGGAGGACATTTCCGCGAGCAGGCGCTGAACATACTTGTCCGCATCGTCAGTCGATGCACGGTCGGACCACTCGATCGCGGGAGGTAACGTAGCAGTATTATCGGCAATTCGGCTCATTACTCGAACAGACCTCGCGTTTTCTCTGTGATGGAACTCTCAAAGATTCGATTCTCGACCTCGTGCAGTTGCTCAAATAGCTCCCAGATCCGATCCTCGCTCAACAAGGCCAACTCCGTCTCAAATACATCGATATCGAGTATGAGCCCCGCCTTCGCTGGCTTTGGGATCTGAATCAATCCCTCGCGTACAATGGCGCTCCGATGCTCCGCGAGATTCAGCTCTATCTGCAAATGGAGGGCGTTGATCGTTTCCGACAGAGCGGCGCCGAGTCGGATGCCCGTGAGCAGGTAATCATCGAGATCACCGAGGACGGGCAACTCTATCAGGTTGACATACCGAACACCCAGACGAGACACGGTCTGAACAGCGACGCTCTCACGATACGTGAGCCATGCTGCCCTAGCCGCGTCTCGATTAGACTCCCACCCACCGTATGAGGTTGTTGCTGAGGTGCCTAAGCCAGGCCCGCTGTGATACGTGAAGCCATCGGTACGCGCTTGAATGCGTCGCTGCGTCTCGTCGTCTTGCAGCAGCACGCCGCTCGCTTGCGGAGTGTTGAGATTGGTCGCCATTGAAAAACGACCGACGAGCTTTCCAGCGATTTTTCCGAACGCAACCGGCCAGACCTGGCCGGGGGCAAGATGCGCACGCAGATCAATGATAAGCTCGCGCACCGGTGGTCGACTATAATGTCTACGGAGCACCTTGCTCCTCGATCCGGCAAGCGTCGGCTCGCCGGCCATCCGCCCGGGTCCGTCTTTGGGGGGATCGACCACCAAAGAAAACTGAGTTCAGATCGACGATGGCGCCAGGTACGCCCGGAGCAGTCGCCGATTCCGCGTGACGGGGCCACGAACGGTGCCGAACTCGCCGGCCGCGGTTTCCACGGTGTGTGAGAAATACAGTATTTGCTTGCAAGCAATCCTGTATTTTCTCAGTCCACCTCAGGACGTAGCCGCTGGCGGGGTCTCGGTCGTCTCGTAGTGCTTATTCGTCACGACGACGATGGAGTAAAGCAGCGCGAACAAAACGATCGCGCCGAGGATGAGGCCCGTGTATGCCGGCCGCGTGTCCGGCCCACCGCTAGGCGCGGCGTCGTGGTGTTCGCTCATGCCACCCGTACCTTGGTCATGTGATCGTTCTGCTTGATCTGCCGCATGACATCGAGTCCTTGCGTGATCTTGCCGAACACAGTGTGCTTGCCATTGAGATGCCGCGTGCTGCTATCGTCGAGCACCAGGAAGAACTGTGAGCCACCAGTGTCCTTCCCGGCATGCGCCATGGACAGTGCGCCGACTTCATGCGTGCGCGGATTGTCCTTCGTCTCGCACTTGATGTGGTAGCCGGGCCCGCCCGAGCCAATGCGCGGATCGCCGACCGGCAAATCGCGCGACTGCGGGTCGCCGCCCTGCACGACAAAATTGGGCACGACGCGATGAAATTTCACGCCGTCGTAGAATCCTTGATTCGCCAGCTTCTCGAAGTTCGCCACGGTCCCCGGCGCGTCCGCATCGTACAGCTCGGCCACGATGGTCCCGCGGTTGGTTTCGATGGTTGCGTGTTTCGTCATGGGCCGAAACCTATACCCGGAACGCCGACGGGCAAATGTCGGCCAGAACGCACCCCGCACAGTTGGGCTTGCGGGCAAAGCATACCCGCCGCCCGTGAAAGATGAGCAGATGCGAAAAGATCGTCCAATCGCGCCGCGGCACGACGGGCATGAGATCCTGCTCGATCTTGACCGCGTCGGTATTCGCGGTCAACCCGAGCCGCTTGGAGAGCCGCGTCACGTGGGTGTCGACGACGATGCCCTCGTTCTTGTCGAAGGCGTTCCCGAGGACCACGTTCGCCGTTTTCCGGCCAACGCCGGGCAAGCCCACCAGCTCGTCCATCGTGCTCGGCACCGTGCCGCCGTGGTCATCGGTGACGCCCTTCGCCGCGCCGATGATCGACTTGGTCTTGTTGCGAAAGAACCCGGTCGACTTGATGATCGTCTCGACCTCCTCCGGGTTCGCCACGGCGAGATCGGCCGGCGTCGCATACCGCGCAAACAATGCGGGCGTCACGAGATTCACCGTCCGATCCGTACTTTGTGCACTCAGGATCGTCGCGACGAGCAGCTGCCACGGCGTCGCGAAATCGAGCTCCGTGTGTGCGTCGGGATACGCCTTCTTGAGTCGACGGACGACCTCGCGGACGTGCACCTCGAGCGACTTGCCGCGGAACACCTTCACGCGGGCCACTTTCGCGCGCTTCGTCGGCATCAGTCCTCGACGCCCGCGGCGTCCCGCAACCGGTCCACGAGCTCGTGCAACTGCCGCTCGGCCCCTTCGATCTCCTGCGCCGCCCCATCCATGTCCAGCAGGCCGGCCCGCATGGAAATCGACAGCTGATTCATGTAGCGGATCTTCGCCAACATCTCATCCGTGACCTTGCGCAGCGCATGAAATCGGCGCTTCTCGGCGACCGCGCGATGATAGCGGTGCACGAGATCGTCCGGCGTCAGCTTCTGCGCGAGCTCGAGGGAATCGTCGGGCGTCCGCCCGCAGAACGCCGCGCGATCGGGAATCCCCGCGTCATCCCACGAGGTCTCGGTGAACCACAGACGCCCGACGTATTCGATGCCGTCGTGCGACACGCGCAACGTGACATCGATGTCCCGGCCGTCGACGGTGATCGCCGAGACGTGTGGCGGCTGCTCGAAGTGCGAGATCGTCACGGGTCAGCCTCCGTGGCATCGAGGAAACGATCGACAGCGGTGAACAGTGCCGCGGGCTGCTCGACGTAGGGCACGTGCCCGCAATCGTCAATCGCGACCAGCTCCGCGCCAAGATCCCAGGCGACGTCTTCCGATGACGCGAGCGGCACCGGGTCCTGACGCCCGTGCACGACCAGCGCCGGGCAGTGGATGTTCGAGAGCTGCGGCCGGATGTCGTAGTCCGCGAGACTCTCCCAGACCGATTGCTGCACTCGTCCCATGACTCGAAATGGCGTCAGATCGTGGGCCCGCGCCGGATTCGCGAAATATCCGGCGACGCTCAATTCGAACGCCCGCTGGCGGTACGCGTCGGGATCCGTCGCGGCCAGCCCCGATTGCCGCAGGGTCTCGCGTTCAGGAGCGACCGCTTCCTGCCGTGCCGCCATGTTCGCCTCGAACTCTGCACGATACTGTCGCGTGATCGGCGCCGGGTCAATCAGGACGAGTCGTCGCGGTCGAACCGCACCGGTGCCCGCCGCCAATAATGCCAGGAGCGCGCCCCACGAGAATCCGACGATGGACGGCGGGTCCATCCCCCACTCACCGACCACGTGCGCCAGATCGTCGACTTGCGTGCGCCACGTAATCACGTCTGACGAGGGTGATCGGCCTCCGCCGCGCTGGTCGTAGAAGGTCGCGTGACGCTGTTCGGCGAGATGCAGCATCTGGGGCTGTAAGTAACGCTGATCAGCCCCCGGACCGCCATGTAAGACCAGGAGGCTCGAGTCGACGGTTGGTCCCCAGGAGGCCCAATAGAGCAGGGCGGTGGCGCTAACGCGAGTGTAGCCCTCGTTGCGCGGGGCCGGGATCGATAGAGGCACCCGGCCAAAATACTATCGGCCGAGCCAGTAACTGAACTTGATGATGAAAATGTCGTCCGGGATCGACCGGAAGAGGGCATTCTCACCGTGCCCGAGCGCGAAGTCGCCGGTCGGCGTATAGAGGTTCGTATTCGCCCGGGTCTGCTGCCAGACGAGATAGATCGTCGATCCGCGCCGATACTCCCACCGGAGCACGGCATTCCCACGCAGTAATCGCGTATTGAAGTCGGGATTATAGATCTGGTACGCCGTCGCGCCGGCAACGGGGTCGACCTCCACGTTTCCGTTCGCCATCAACGTCGACGGATCGACGGTCAGCGCCACCTGCCGTCGATGCGAGAATTCGCTGAAGTCGTAGTAATGCCCGGTGCCGAGCAGGGGCTGAGCGTACACTTGCAGAGAGAGCGACGGCGTGAAGGTCACGTTGACGCGCGTGTCCATCGAGAGCGTCGACTGATGGAGCGACGCGAAGATGTACCGGCTGCCGTAATACACCCGCGGCGACAACGCGTCCTTCCCGGTGACGGCGATCGTCGTGTCGTACTGGTTGTTGGTCCAGAAGACGTCGAGCGTCGGCCCAAAGCTCAATGTGATGTTCGACGCGGGCTTGAGGAGCAGCGTCACCTGCGGCGTCCACTCGCGCTCCGGCGCGTTGACCCCCGTGGAGTGCTCGACAGTCGCGGTCACCACGATCGCTTTTCGATTGTCCGTGTTGGCGAAGATGTCGATGTCGTTGATGCCGCGCTGCTCGAACACGGGCCCGCCACGCGCGATTTGGTCGCTGAGCGTCGTCGGCCGGTGGATCACGAAGCCCTGGACGTGCCAGAAGTTCGGCAGGTCGATGGCCGCGAACGCGTCATATTGGTTCGCCGTGAGATCGCCGTCGGCATTGTACTGCCGCTGCGTGCCGATGGTCATATAGATGTTCCGATACCACGAATGCGGATGCGTCCACTGCCGCCCGACATTCGCGCTGAAATACTCGTAGTCGGCGCGTCGTTGGAACGCGAGATCGTTCACCTCGAATCCGGGACTCCTGATATTCGTCGCCGCCTCCCACAGCCAGTCGCCGTTGTCCTTGCCGAGGCGGAGATAGCTGCCCCAGCCCCGGAGCGACGTCATCGTCGTATCGTACCGATCGCCGAAGATCCCGCCCGTGAGAGTCTTGCGATCGGGCCGTTGGAAGTAATGCGCGCTCGACTGCATCGTGTGCTCGATCGCCGTCGGGCTGCCGGCGACGTCCGTCACGGCGACGCTGCCCATCAGCGAATAGTTCCGATGGCTCCACGTATGCAGGAAGTCGATGCCCCCCGCCTCGGCATGCGTGTGCAGACTGTCGCGAAGCGTGTCCGTATCGAGGCTGCGCGCGGTCGAGGTGAACATGGCGCCCACCACGGTCGCGCCATCACGGAACTCTTGCTTGACGCGACCGACGAAGTAATTGCTCAACGGCTCGACGATCGTGCGCCAGATCTCGTTCGGATTGCTGGGCGTGCCGACGAAGTGCGCGCTCTCTTGGTTCGTGAGCGCGTCGAGCACGCCGATCGAGAGGCCGTCTTGCGTGCGACCCGTGATCTTCGCGGCGCCGAGGATTTGCGTGTTGGACGGGACGCTGTAGTAAGCGGTGGACGAGCTGTTGATGATGTTCCCGGACAGTTGCGGCGTCCGCCCGATCCGGCGCGAGTAGAAGAGGCTCATCGACTCGACGTTGCTGCAGAACATGCAGTTGAAGCCGCCGTAGTCGAACGCGTTCGCGCCCGACACGAAAAATGGGCGCTTCTCCGGGTAGAACGTCTCGAACGGACTCAGGTTGATGACGGCCGGGTCCAAGTCGACCTGCCCAAAGTCCGGATTGACGGTCGCGTCCAGCGTCAGACTCGAGCTCAAGAGGTACTTGAGATCACCGCCGGCTCGAAACTGCTGCCGGTTGACCGGGTCGACGGGATTGCCTCGATTGAGACCGGTCGCCTCCTCTTGCGCGAGCGTATAGGGCAGGAGCTCGAGTTGGCCAGGGCGGTGGTCGATGACGAGCCCCATGAGATGGCCGAATCGCGATGCGCCACTCGCCTCGTTGCGCTTGTAGAACGCCCACTGATCGCGCTCGTTGAGCCGATCGATCACGCGTACGATTTGCAAGCCCCACGTCTGGTTCGTGTCGCGTGAGAACCGCAGCTGCGAGAACGGGATGCGAATCTCGGCGGTCCAGCCCAGCGAGTCGATGCGGGTGGCCACCTGCCAGATCGGGTCCCACGACGGGTCGAGACAGTTTTGACCCACCGCATACTGGTCGCCGATCACGCCCGAGGGGTTCACCTCGAACACATCGCGCGTCAGGTGATCATGATACGGGTCGAGCGTGATCGTCAGCTTGTCCGATGTAATCTGCGCCTGCGGCCCGCACTCTTGATCGAGCAGATCGTCGCGGCGTGCCAGCCGCGTGCGCACGCCGCGGGCGCCGAGCGAGTCGTACATGCGGGCGCCGATGTAGAGCGCATCATCATCGTAGAGAAAGCGCACTTCGGTGCGCTGCGTCCCCGGCGGACCCTCGGCCGGTTGCGTTTGCTGGAACGTCGTCGCCGCCGGCGCCGTCTGCCAAGCTGGCTCGTCCAGCTTGCCGTCCAGCGTGATCTCGCCCGTAAGTCGCACGGCGCGCACCTCAGGCGGCGGCGTAGCGTGGACATATCGCCCGCCCGTCTGGAGGACGACCAGAAATGCTATCGCGCCGAGCACGCCAACTTGGACGCACGAAACAACTAAAAGGTTTGATAGCCGTGCGGCGCCGGAGTTGTAGATTGGACCCCATGTCGACCTCTCTCTCACTCGCCGCCGCATCGGTCTTGACGGCGTGCGCGCTGGCTGCGCAGCAGCCGAGCGCCCCGGTTGTGACCGTGCTCCACGCCGCCAAGCTGTGGGATGGCACCGGCGCGCCGCCGATAGCGGATGCCGTCATTGTCGTGACAGGAGACCGTATCACCGCGGTCGGGCCCGCGTCGAAAGTGTCAGTTCCGGCAGGCGCCCATACGCTCGATCTGGGCTCGGCCACCCTGGTGCCGGGGTTCATCGACGCCCACACGCACATTATCGGTCGGACCCTGAGCGACCCGGCCGAAGACGAAGCGGTCGTCAAAGACTACCAGAGTTACGGCGCGATCATCGGCGTATCCAACGCGCGCAAGACCCTGATGGCGGGATTCACGTCGATCCGCAACGTCGGCGCACCGGGCTTCGATGACATGGCGCTCCGCGCGGCCGTCGACGCCGATGTCGTTCCGGGACCGCGGATGGAAAACGCTGGTCATGCCACTGGCATCACCGGCGGCCACTGCGACGAGAACGGCTGGCGCCCCGGCCTCGAGGACCACGACTACCGCGACGGTGTGGCCGATGGCGCGGATGAGGGACGCAAGGCTGTCCGCTATCAGGTGAAGTACGGCGCCGACGTCATCAAGATCTGCGCATCGGGCGGCGTGCTATCGGAGGGCGATGCCGTCGGTGCCACGCAGTACACGCTTGAGGAAATGAAGGCCATCGTCGACGAGGCGAGAAAGCTCGGACGCAAGGTCGCCGCGCACGCCCACGGGACCGAGGCGATCAAGCTCGCCGTGCAGGCCGGCGTCTCGTCGATCGAGCACGGCTCGTTCCTCGACGAGGAGGGTGCGAAAATGATGGTCGCGCACGGCACCTATCTCGTGCCCACGCTATCGGCCGGCGAAGTCGTCGAGAACGCGGCGAAAAGCGGCCGACTCAAGGGCCTGCGGGCACAGAAGGCCATGGCGGCCGCACAGTCCATCCGCAACTCGATCAAGCTCGCCGTCCGGTCGAACGTCCTGATCGCCCTCGGCACCGATGCCGGGGTCGGCGAGCACGGCGCCAACGCCCGGGAGTTCCGCCTCATGGTCGACTGGGGTGGCATGACCCCCACCCAGGCCCTCATTGCTGGCACATCCAGCGCCGCCAAACTGCTCGGATGGCAGGACCGGGTCGGCACCCTCGAGGCAAACAAATACGCGGATATCGTCGCCGTCCCCGGCGACCCCACGAGCGACATCACCGTAACCGAGCACCCGGTGTTCGTCATGAAGGGTGGGAAGGTCTACAAGGCTCCCGAGGGGGTACAGACCGCCCAGGTGCAATAGTCGTTACCTCCCAACGTGGCCGCGGGTCTGTCTTGAGGCATGGATTACTCGGTCACGTTCGCCCGTCACTTCTCCAGGCTCGTCTGGCTCCTGGCCCACGAACCGGAGTCAGTCGACGAGCAAAAGGCTGCCCTGCGCGCGGCGGTTACGGTCTCCCGAACAGGAGTCGTAACCCTCCGCGCTGAGAGCGGTCAACTTGTCGTCAACGGCGCACCGTTACCGGAAGCGTTGACCGGTGTGCAGGACCTCGTCACGACCTTCACGGGCCACGCGGTCAACGAGATGATCGTCGATATGGGCGCGCTGCCGGCCGACATCCTCGGCACCGCCCGTATCCTCGGCTCCGCGCCAGTCCAAGCGGGCCCCGACCAGGGGAAAGAAGTCGACACCAAGCTCCGGGCGCTGGCACCCCGCACCGTGCGGGTGTCGTTGCGCCGCGCGCGCCGGCAGTCGACCCCCCTGGGTGTCCCTGTCGTCCCGCCGCTCACGGCGCCTCAGGTCCCCGCCGCGGTAGCCGCCCGGGTCAATGGCCTCCAACCCGCGTCGGTCTCGAATCGGGTCAGCGACTTCACGCACGATGTCACGAGCGAGATCGTTCGCGAATTCACGACCCTCGAACGGCAGAAAGAGTCGCCCGAGGAGCTCCTGGCGAAGCTCGACGGCACGAACTCGGTGTCCGCGACCTCGCGACTCCTCGACGTTGTCGTCGGCATGATCGAAGGCGCCGCGCGCGAGTCGAAACCACTCATGGTGGCCGACCTCTTCCTCCGTGTCGTTCGCGGTGAGGCGAGCAAGCCTGACCCCGAGGTCAAGCGCGCGTATGCCGCGGCCATCCGCCGCCTCTGCAAGCCGACGACGCTCCGCAGCGTGGCCGGCATCCTGCCGAAGCGGAAAGACCGCGTGAACGATTACCTGGCCATCCTCGCTCGGACCGGCGAAGAAGGCGCCGAGGCGCTCATCGAGCAGCTCACGGCGGCGCAATCGTTGTCCGAGCGGCGCATCTTTTTCGACGCGCTCGTCACGCTCAAATCCGGCACGTCGACGCTCACGCACATGCTCGGCGACGCGCGCTGGTACGTGGCGCGCAACGCCGCGGACCTGCTCGGCGAGCTCAATTGCCTCGAGGCCGAAGGGGCGCTCGCCGACTTATTGCGGCACGATGACGATCGCGTCCGGCGTGCCGCGACGAACGCGCTGGCCAAGCTCGGCACGCCACAGTCCCGCGTGGCGCTCAAGAAGGCGCTCAAGGACACCTCGCCACAGGTGCGCGCCACCGCCGCCGCGGGGCTCGTTGGCAAGAACGGCAAGGAAACCGCGGCCACATTGCTCCGCGCCCTCGACAGCGAGCCAGACCTCGAGGTCCAGATCGCCATCCTCGGCGCCCTCGGCCGCATGGCCGACCCCGAATCGGTCGATCGCTTGATCAAAGCCGCCGAGCCCGACAGCCGGCTCTTCAAGCGCAAGCCGGCCGCCTTCCGAATCGCCGCGGTTGCCGCACTCGGCGACGCCCGCACGCCCGCCGCATTGACCGCGCTGCAAGAGCTCACGAACGATCGCGACAAGGACGTGCGCGACGCCACCGCCCGTGCCCTGGGGCAGCGCGCTAGCGAGCCGAGAAGTCTGTCTTCGGCGTAATCGCGCGACACGTCGCAGCAAGCAGCGACGCGGTCCGGTCGAGGTCTTCCAAACTCACGGTCTCGTTGGGCGAATGCATATAACGATTGGGCACTGACACGAGCGCCGTCGCGACCCCTTCGCGCGCGAGATGTATCGCGTCCGCGTCGGTGCTCGTATCCCGTCCCGCGGCATGGACACTGTACGGGATGCCGTCCCGCTCCGCGGTATCGCGAAGCAGCGAGAAGAGCACGGGCGAGATGATCGACCCGCGCGCCAGCACCGGACCGCTGCCGAGCTTGTGGTCGCCGTACTCTTTCTTCTCGATGCCAGGATGATCCGTCGCGAACGTTACGTCGACGACGATGGCGGCTTGCGGACTCACGCCGACCGCGCCGACGAGCGCGCCGCCGCCGTGGTAGGCGATCTCCTCCTGCGTCGTCGCCACGGCGACCACGCGCGCCGCGCCCGGCGACTCGGCGTAGCGCCGCAACGCCTCCAGCACGATGAACGCACCGATGCGATTATCGATGGACCGCGACACGAGACGCCCATTCGGAAAATCGACGGCGCGCGCGTCGATGACGCCAGGATCGCCGACGGCCACTCGCGCCTCGGCCTCGGCACGTGAGGCTGCGCCGATGTCGACCCACAGGTCGGTGATCTTCGTGGCTTTCTCCCGATCCTCGTTCTTGATGAGATGGATGGGCTTCCGCCCAACGACTCCCACGACGTCCCCGGCGCGTCCCAGGAACACGACACGCTGCCCCACGAGCACCTGCGCATCCCACCCGCCGATGTTCGAAAAGTAGAGGTACCCATCGTCGTCGATGTACGTGACGATGAGGCCGATCTCGTCGACATGCCCCGCGAGCATGATGGTCGGCGCACCCTTCGCGTTCACGGTCGCGATGCTATTCCCGACCACGTCACCTCTCACGTCCGCAAAGCCCTTGGCGCGTTCGCGCCAGACCTGCGCGGGCCGAGCTTCGAAGCCCGACGGTCCTGGACTGTCCAACAGATGCTTGAGAAAGGCGATAGAATCGTGATTGAGCATGTCAGGCTATGGGTAGAGCGCATTCGGGGCGCGGAGCACCAAACAGCGCAGGGTGAAAAATCGCGGCCAGCGTTTCGACTCCATCTATGAGCCGTGGTCCCGGCCGGCTCAACAGCGAGTTCGCGTCAACGGCCCAGACCGGGACCTCGGGTAACCACGCCAACTCGCGCGCCGCCTGAGCGGCACGGTGTACATCATAGCCGCATGGAGCCACGAGCACGATGTCTGGTTGCGCGGCGATGATCGTTTCACGGGGCACCACCGTGGAGTGCGACCCCGGGAGGCCCACGACCTCGGAACCGCCCGCGCGGCGAACCATCTCCGGCACCCAGTGTCCGGCGACGAACACCGGGTCGGTCCACTCGATGACGATCACTCGCGGCCGGGGCGCTTTCGCGGCCTTCAATCGTCGATGGACGTCTTCGACCCTCGCCTGTAGCGCGGCAGTTAATTGCACGCCGGCGACTTCGTCGCCGAACGCGCACGCGACGTCACGGATATCGCCGAGGACGCCGTCGAGAGTTGACGCTGCAAGAGTAGCGATGCGCGGTCGCGGCGCAAGCCGCGCTGCGTACAATCGACATTCGGTTTCACTGACCGCGCACACCTCACACAGCGCCTGCGTGACGATGAGATCGGGCGCGAGGTTCTCCACGAGATCCCAATCGACTGTATACAAGGGGCGACCTTCAGAGACCTGCGTTCGAACGCTGGCGTCGACGCTAGCAGCGTCGGCCGTGTGATCGATGGCTGTCGACGTCACTCGCGGCAGGCTCTTCACATGAGCCGGATAATCGCACTCATGACTCACGCCGACGAGTTGGTCAGAACGTCCGAGCGCGGCAACGATCTCGGTGCCGCTGGGCAAAAGCGAGACGATATTCATGTATTTACAGCGCCGTGACTTTACGATACCGTTTATCCGATCTTCACGGAGGATACATGACTCACGTTCGTCCGCGCGCGTTAGCCTTGGGTTTCGCGCTCGCTCTGTTACCCGCGAGCACCTGGGCCCAAGGATTCGGGCTGAACGAGATTGGAACCTGTGCGGAAGCGCGCGGGTTCGCCAATACCGGCGCCCCTTGCCACGATGCGTCGTCAATCTACTGGAACCCGGCTGCAACCCCCTCGTTGCCCGGGTTCTCGATATATGGGGGAGCGTCCGCCATCCGCCTGATGGGCGGCTTCAGGCAGGACACGACGGGCCACCAGTACAACTCGAACGTGCCCCTGGTCGTCCCCCCGGCCGTGTTCGTGAATTTCTCCAACATGATCGGCCCGAACAAGTACGCCCTCGGGTTCGGCTTCTACGTCCCGTACGGCCTGATCTCGCAGTGGCGCGAGGATTTTCCGGGGCGGTTCGCCTCGTCGCGTGCCTCGATCAACACGTATTACCTGCAGCCGAACCTCGCGATCGAGATCATTCCATCGGTCCTCTCGATCGGCGGTGGACCCGTGATCGGGATCTCGTCGATCCGGCTCGACCAGGCGCTGGATCTGTCGACCTTCCCGGTTCCCGGCACGCCCGCCACGTTCGCGGAGCTCGGCATTGCGCCTGGCACCGAGGCCGGCACGGTGACGCTCAAGAGCGCCAATGAGGTTGCGCCCGGCTTCAACGTCGGCGTGCACGCGAACGTGCTGCCGACGCTCCAGATCGGCGCGCGGTACCTCTCGCATCTCGTGTTCGACTACAAGAATGGGACGGCGTCGTTCCGTCAGGTCGAGACCGGCCTGGTGCTCGCCGCGAATAACCCTCTCGGTCTGCCCGGAGGTACACCGGTCGACGGCGTCCTCGCGCCGTACTTCACCGGGACCGGGCCGTTCACGAATCAGGGCGTGGCGACGAAAATCACCCACCCGTATCAGTTCCAGGTCGGCCTCGGGTACACGGGCATCAGCCAAACGACGATCTCCGTCGACTACGCGCTGGTCGGTTGGTCCGAGTTCCAGTCACTGCCGATTGTATTCCAGGGACCCGCCGCCGCGAACAGCGAGACCGTCATTGCCAACTACACGAACTCGTGGTCGATCCGGTCCGGTCTGGAGCACGTGTTCGGCGACCCTGTCATCGGATTCATCGGGCGGCTGGGATTCAGCTACGCCAAGACTCCGGTGCCGCGCGATGCGGTCGTGCCACTCCTCCCCGACATGAATCGCTTCAACTACTCGGCCGGCATCGGCTATCCGCTGAGCAAGCATACGGCGATCGACCTCTCGTACATCCACGTCGGCACGGAAGGCCGGCGCGGCCTCATCGTGCAGCGCACGACGACGGTGAACAACAACCTGAATTACACGCAGCTCGACGATGGGTTCTACACGCTCGCCGCGAATGTCGTGTCCTTGAGCCTCAAACTCGGTTTCTAAGCCATGACTCGATACCTCACGATGAGCCTCGCCGCCGCCGCCGCTGTCGCGCTCGCGGCCTGCGATTCCGATAAGATCGTCACTCCTCCCGCGACGTCGCTCAACACCGGGATCTTCAAGAGCTACGTCGCGATCGGCAACAGCATCACCGCCGGTTACCAATCGGGCGGCATCCTCGACTCGACGCAGCAGGAGAGCTTCGCCGACCTCCTGGCCCACGCGGCCGGCACACGGTACGCCTATCCCTCGCTCGTCGCGCCAGGCTGCCCGCCGCCGATCGTGAATTTCCAGACCGGCGCGCGCCTCGGTGGTGCGACGGCCACAACCTGTCTCGGACGTACCGCGAGCACGGTGACCGCGATCCTGAACAACGTCGCGGTGCCCGGCGCAGCCGTCGCCGACTTGACGGCGCTCACGACCGCAAACTCGAACGCGCTCACGACATTCATCCTTGGCGGCAAGACGCAGATCCAGAAGGCCCTGGACGCCCAACCGACGTTCGTCACCGTGGAGATCGGCAACAACGATGTGCTCCCAGCGGCACTCTCGGGCGTCCCGGTTCCCACCGCGGGAGTCTCCCCTGGTATCACGCCGGTCGACTCGTTCGTCGTCCAATATGCCCGGGCCATTAACCAGCTGACCTCGGCCCAGCCGAAGCTCAAGGGCGTCCTCCTCGGCGTCTTCAACGTCACCCTGAGCGGCGCGCTGTTCCCGATCGACAGCGTGATCAACAACCCGCTCCTTGGCGCGGAAGTCGACGCCGCGGCCGGGCACGCGATCACCTACGCGCCCGATTGCGTGAACAGCGGCGCGCTCTTGT
>DATHNL010000146.1:0-14552 GCA_035486035.1 Gemmatimonadaceae bacterium | reverse complement strand
GCTCGCCACCGGCCTTGAACACGAGCAGGTCAATGACGCCCATGCGCCGGCGTGCGGCTTCGCGCACGCCTTGCGCATCGGCGAGCTGATACGCGACCGTCGGCACCAGCGTCGCACTCACGACGCCCGTCCGCCTGTGGCCAAGAGCTCAGCGACCGCGGGCGCCACGTCGACAAGCGGCGCCACACGGTCCGCTCCAGCGGTCACCAGCGCCGCCTGGGGCATACCGTAGATCGTAGAGGTCATCTGATCTTGGACGACGCCCTGCCCCCCGGCGTCTCGGATCGTCCGGAGCCCTTCGGCGCCGTCGCGCCCCATGCCAGTCAGAACGACGCCAACCACGGATGGCCCGAAAATCTGGGCGGCCGACCGAAACAACGGATCCGCCGCCGGTCGCACCCCCCAGATCGGGGCGGCGGTATCTAACGTGAGCGTAGGCAGCCCGTCCCGTATCGCTACGCGCATGTGATACCCCCCGGGGGCTAAATACACGCGATTGTGGACAATTCGATCCCCGTCTTTGGCCTCGACGACCCTCAGGGGACTCATGTCGTTCAGCCGTTGCGCGAGGCTGGCGGTGAAGCCGCCCGGCATGTGCTGCACGACGAGTACGGCCGCATCAATCGTGGGGGTCAAATTTGGGATCACTTCGGCCAGGGCTCGGGGGCCCCCGGTCGAGGCGGCGATCACGACGACTCTCGTCGCCCCGCCCGTTCTCTCCGGCACCCTCCACGTTCCCGACTGTCGCGGGCGTGCGAGGACATCGACGCCTCGCAAATTGACGCACGCCGCCGCGCGCAACGCCGCGAGCAACTGATCGCGGACCGTGGGGAGATCCAGACTGACCGGGCCTGATGGTTTCCGAACGAAGTCCACGGCGCCGAGCTCCAACGCGCGAATGGTGTGATCGCGAGAGTCGTCGGTCTCGGCCCCGCTCAGCATGACGACTGGCCGCGGCGTCTCGGACATGATATATCCGAGCGCTTGGATGCCATCGAGCTCCGGCATCTCGATGTCCATCGTGACGATGTCCGGCTCGAGCGTGTGAATCTGTTTCAGGGCGTCATAACCGTTGCGTGCCGTCCCGATGACGCGAAACTCGTTGGACCCGGACACGAGCTCGCTGACCACTTTTCGCATGAACGCGCTGTCATCAACTACTAAGACACTCTTCACAGCACCTTCTCGCCGTGCGCCAGCGAGCGAACGATGACGCGACCATCGCGGATGTGTAAGAACACGCTGCGGCCGTACGTGCCACCGGTGTCCTGCGCGATCAGCGAGATCTGCGCTTGACCCAGCGCGCGCCGACACGCATCGACGTTGCGGTCACCCATGTTCACGCCGCCCTGCGGCAGGAGGGACGCGAACATGCTCGACCCACCGACGAGCTTGGCCTGAAAGGGCCCTTTCGCGCCGAGCTTCCGCATCTCCTCAAGCAGGAGCGGGACGGCCGAGCCGGGGAACTTGGCGCGATTGTGCGTATCGCGCGACATGCCCTCGGTCGGCAACAGGATGTGCGCCAGGCCCCCGACACGCGCGGTCGAGTCGTAGACGGTGATGGCGACGCACGAACCAAGGCCGATGGTGGCGATGATCGCATCGCCACGGGCCACGGCGTAGTCGGCGACTTTGACGCGAATGTGCTCGTTCACCGGCGGCGGAAGATGCGCTCGCGCGCGTCCACCGGCTCGAACAACGAGCGCGTGGCGCCGAGCAGGGTTTCGACTTTGCCCAGCACGAGAAAGCCGCCGGGCTCGAGCGCGTCGTGGAACCGGACGAACAACTGCTCTTGCGTGACGCGATCGAAATAGATGATCACGTTGCGGCAGGCGATGAGGTGCAGGCCCTTGGGCGCGTCGCCGCGAATCAGATCGCGCTTTTCAAACCGGACGAGCTGCTTCGCCTCCGCGCGCACGGTCGCCGGCTGCGTCGCACTGAAGTAGGCGGTCCTGATCTCACCCGGCGTATCGGTGAACGCATCGTCATCGAACAGCCCCTTGGCCGCCGCCGTCAAACTCTCCCGGTCGATATCGGTCCCGAGAATGTCCACCCGATTCAACCGGTGCGATTCGTGAACGGCGCTCGCGTGGCGATGCATGAGCACGGCCAGCGAATACGCCTCTTCGCCCGATGAACACCCGGCGCTCCAGATGTGCACATTGCGAGGCTCTCCCCAGATCGCCGGAATCACGTGTGCCGCGATCGCCTCCCACGTCTCCCAATTCCGAAAGAGCTTGGTGACGTTGATGGTCAGCGTGTCGAGCAGCTTCTCGTACTCCCGCGCGTCGCCGTCCAAGAGCCGCGCGTACTCCGAGTAGCTGTGCAGGCCGCGCGCGCGGAGCCGGACGCCGATGCGCCGCCGCAAGCACTTCTCCTTGTAGTGCTGGCAGTGGAACTGGCGCTCGGTCGCGATCTTCGACAGCAGCTGCTGAAATTCGCCTTCGTCGCTCATCCCGCCCGCCGGACCGCGTCCAGATTGCTCCGTATGATCGCGTTCGCCGGCTCGAGCTCCAGCGCGCGTTCCCAACATTTCACCGCCTCGGCCGTCTCGCGTCGTCGATAGCGAATATTGCCGATCTTGAAGAAGACATCGTCGCCCAGCGCGGGGTTGAGTCGCGTCGCGCGCTGATACGCATCGAGCGCTTCGTCATACTGTCCCGAGCGGTACGCATAGTCGCCGGAATTCTTGTGCAGTTGCGGCAGCGCCGGATCCTCGGCCGTGCCGCGCTCAATGAACATCGCGGCGTCGGCCCAGCCACCGCGTCGCTCGGCGACCGCGGCAAGATTATTGAACAGCGCCGCCGCGTGCGGGTGCAGCGCCGTTCCCTCGCTCAGGAGCTCGGTTGCCCGGTCGAGATCTCCCGCCAATGCCGCCGCCAGTCCTGCGTAGTGGAACCACGCGGGTGGTGGCGGTTTTTTGCCCCACAGCGGGCGGGCGGCTGAGAGGACAGCGTCCGCCTCGGCAATGTCTCCGGCCCGGAGCGCCAGCGCACCGTATGAAGTGCGCACTTGCGGCAAATTCCCCGCGCCGCGTTTGACGGCCTCGTCGAGTGCCGTGCGCGCCTCATCGTACTCGCCGAGACGTTCCAGGGTATACGCCAGGTTGCAAAACACCGCGGGCTTGGCGCCGAGGGTCTGCGCGGCGGTGCGGTAGACGTCGGCGGCCGCAGGCCATTTCCCCTGGCGCATCAGGACCAGACCGAGATAGAACGGCGCGCCCTGATCAGCGGGCCGACACTCGGAGACCCGCCGAAACTCACGGACGGCTTCTTCGAACATGCCGGTTTTGTAGAACGCGATGCCGAGGTTCCGGTGCTCTTCGACGCGCGCGTCGGAGACCATCGGCTCGGCCTTACTGGTCCCCACGCGATGCAGGAAGCCCGCCGACAGGAGCGCGAACAACGCCTTGCCCACATCGAATTCACTGAGCCCACTCGCATCAACCAGCGCGGTCACGTCGCGCCGACCGTCGAGGAAATCGAGCAGGACCTCCTGCTGGTGCGTGAGCGTGACGTCGCTCTGCTTGAGTCGATCGCCATCGACCTCGAAGACGAGGTCGAAGCTCGGGATCTTCTTGCTGATCAAGCCCCATTCGTCGACTCGCCGCGCGCCTTCCAGGAGCAGCGACTCGGGGTTGATCGACACGACGAAGTCCAGCTCCTCGGGGCGGATGTCCGCCTCGAAATTGAACGAGCCTTGCGACCACGTGAACAAGAAGTACACGGCTTCCTGGATCTGCACTCGCACCTGCGCGTGCAGCTCGTCGCGTGAGACGAGTCCCTGGGCCACGAGAATGTCGCCGAGTCGCTTGTCCTTGTATCCGGTCTGCACCCCGACGGCCTGGTCGATCTGCTCCCTGGTGATCAAACCGGCCTTGATCAGCAGATCGCCGAGGCGGTCGCGCCGATTGACGATAGACGCATACGCGATGCGTCCCTTCTCGAAGTAGATGTAGCCGAAGTTGTTCCGATGCGTGACGCTGAGGCACCCCGTCTTCTTGCCCATGGCAAGCAGCTGGAGCACATCCGGCAGACTGGCCTCTTTGAGGCTGCCTTTGATGGCCATCCTAGCGCCACTCCTCGATGACGCGGCCGCTCATCTCCGGCCAGTCCCAGATGACTTTCTCGTCATCAAGGAAGAACGCGTCGACCGCCATCTCCTTCGGTGCTGGCACGCGCGCGGAGCCGGGTCCATCGAGCTCGTTGTGCGCGAGATCGAGGGATACCGCCGCACCGGCGACTTCGGCCGTCGCCATGAGCCGCTGAATCGTTCCGGCAATCTCTCGCACGCTCGCCACCGGGCGATCGGCGAGATACATGACGAGCGCCGGCTCCGGCTCGATATCGGCCCTCGCCAGGAAACGCGCGTACAATTTCTCACGGAGGCCACGATCGGGCGGCTGAATGGCGACCACCAATCCGCCCTCGAACCTGGACCTCAATCGCTCTTCCAGGTCTTCTAATTCCTTCGGCGGGCGGTCGCTCGACAGCACGACTTGCTTGCCCTGGTCGTACATGTCGTTGAAGACATGAAATAATTCTTCTTGCGTGCGTTCTTTGCCTGCCAGGAAGTGGACGTCATCGATTAACAGCGCGCCGGCGGCGCGGAACCGGGCGCGCCAGCGTTCCACGGTCCCCTCCTGCAGGGCTGCGATCAGGCTATCGACGAACTGTTGGGCACCCAGACAGGTTGAGCCAGAAATGCCGTTGCCGATCGCGTGCATCAAGTGGGTCTTGCCGACGCCACTCGGCCCATGGATGAAGTAGGGATTGTAGCGGCGCCCGGGATCAGCGATGATGGCATCGGCCGCGCGCACCGCGAGTTGGTTCGCGGCGCCGACCTCGTACTCGTCACGCGTAAACGCGGGCGACGGCCCGTCAGGTGCGACCTCGCCCGCTTGCGCCTTCGCCACCAGCGCCTCGGCCTGAGACAGGCGATCCGGATCGCGGAACACGTCGGCGCCACCGAGCGATGCATCGACGTTGGTCGCTTCGGCCTCCAGTGCCCGCAACCGGTCGATCGATGTCGAGAACTCCGTGAGGACGCGCTCGACGTCCGGCTCGACCCGCCCCTCGAAGAGCCGATCGAGCGGACCCGTACGGTAGCCTTCGCCGCGCCAGTACGCGATGCCTTCGCCGAGCCTGACGCGCCACGCGTTCTCGGAGACGACACGCTGCACGCCGGTGAGAAAGGCGAGATATTCGCCGCTGTTGTCTCGTTCGACGGTGCCGCGGGTCGTGGTCGTGCCGCCGAGCAGCATCGCGACATCGTCGACGGTGAGCTCGCCTTCCTCCAGCGTCTGATGGGCGATCAGGCGATTGAGCGCGCCTTGCAGCTCACGGACGTTCCCGAACGTCATCTTGGCCAGCGCCTCGATGACTCCGGTCGCGAATCGCACCTCGCGCTCCTCGCACTTACTCCTGAGGATCGCGACCCGCGTCTCGTAGTCAGGCGCGCCGATGTCGACAATGAGGCCGCCCGCCAGCCGGTTGAGCAGCCGCTCGTCCACATCGGCGATGTCAGACGGCGGCCGGTCGCTCGTCATGACGATCTGGCGGCCAGCGCCCTGCAGGGCGTTGAACAGACGCAGCATCTCGCTCTGCGTCTCTCGCCGTCCGGTCAAGAACTGAACGTCATCGAGGAGCAGCAGATCGACGTGCTGATATCGCTGGCGAAAATTCTCCGCTTGTCCAATGGACACGGCCGCATGCAGCTGCCGCACGAACTCGTCGAGCGACAAATAATCCAGCTTCAGTGCGGGCTGAACCGACGCGGCATGGTGCGCAATCGCGCCCATGAGGTGCGTCTTGCCTAATCCCGACCCGGAATAGATGAACAGGGGGTTGTACGCACTCCCAGGCGACTCGGCGACCGCGCGCGCCGCCGCGACGGCTAAGCGATTGGCCGAGCCGACGATGAAGTTGTCGAACCGATAGCGATTGTTCGCCATTTAGCGTCGCGCTCCGTTGGGCGAGCTCAATCGCTTGAGCACCAGCTCCGAGATGCCACGGAGGGTTTCGAATACGCCGGCGCCGTGCAGCGCATCGGCGGCAAAATGGGGAACGCCCCTGAAATTCAGTGCGTCATCGAGCGTGGCTTCGTCCAGAATCAGATCGCGCGGCAAGTCCTGCTTGTTGTACTGCAGCACCAGTGGAACCGCGCGAGGGTCGACGCCTTGTTCCTCGAGATTCGCGTGCAGGTCCTGCAAGCTCTCGATGTTCTCTTCCAGTTGCCGACTCTGGCTATCGGCGACGAAGACGACGCCATCGGCGCCCTGGAGCACGAGCCGGCGGGTGGTCTGGTAGTAGATCTGCCCAGGGACCGTATAGAGCTGGATCTTCGTGGTGAAGCCGGAGATCGAGCCCAGGTCCAATGGCAAGAAATCGAAGAAGAGGGTGCGGTCGGTTTGGGTCGCCAACGAGACCATCTTGCCTTTTCGATCGCTCGGCACCTGCCCGTAGATGTAGTGCAAATTCGACGTCTTCCCCGACCGCCCAGGGCCGTAGTAGACGATCTTGCACGTGATCTCGCGGGTGGAATAATTGACGAGCGACATTATCGACTAAACAAGAGCTTGAGGTTGCGATCCAACTCCGACTCGAAGTTCTCCGCCAGGATCTCGGTTGTCTCATTCGATTTCGGTGGCGCGGCATCGCCGAGGCGGGCCGTGAACTCATCGTAGTAGAGCTGCACCAGGCCGAGCGAGCTCGCCTGGTCGAACACCGTCAAGAACACGTACGGCCCGCGCGGGGTATCGGCGCGCGCCAGGAAGAGCTGCCGCCGGCGGCCCGCGTGATGCAGGCCCGCGAAAGGCCGGCCCTGCAACTGTCGTCCGAGCTCGGTCGACGATGCATGGATGGCTGCCGCGAGCGCGCACGCCGACATGACGTCGACCGCGCGCGTGAACCCGTGCTGGGCCAGCACCTGTCCGCTGGGCGTGAGTAAGAGCGCGAGCACGGCTTGCGCGTCCTCGACGAATCGCCTGAGCGGCGCCTCGACCCAGCGCTCGACGACGGCGAGGCTCACTCGGGCAACTCCGCGGCCGTTCGGAGTAACTCGACGCGTAGCAGTCCCACCCCAACGCGGGTATCGGTCACGAGGACGACCACGAGGTCATCGCGCCCGGCCATACAGAGCCGGCCGCCATCGGCGACCAGCTCCAAGTACCTCACACCCCCGAGGCCCGCGGCGTGCGCCGACTGGCGGGCGCGCCGATAGAGCGACGCGGCGAGCGCCGCGACGACCGGCGCCTTGACGCTGGGCTGCACCACGGCATCGATGACGATGCCATCGGTCTCGCTCACCACGAGGCTTCCGAGTACGCCACGCTGGCGTGTCAGGTGTTCGAGCGATGGAATGAACGGCGAGCTCGAGCTCATGAGAGCTGCTCCATCCAGCGTTTCGCGCGCTGGGATACGCTCTCGAGGGCGCGACGCACGAGGCCTGACGGCACTTCGGGCGCGGCCGCCACGAGCACCAGACCATCTTGTGGGGCCGGTGTCATCACGACTGTTGCCGCGGGCGTCTCGAAAATGATGGTGCGCCAGTCGCCGAGCGGGAGATGCCGCATGGCTCTCCTCGCCTCGTCGCTTATGCCACTTAGCGCTGCTCCCACTTCGGCTCCGACGTCCATGCCATCGGAGACCACGTACTGGCCCGCCATCACGAGGCCATCTTCGTCCAGCAGCAGTGCCGCCTGATCCGCGACGCCGATCAGATCGGCGAAGAGCAAACGCGGATCCCCGAAGTGCGCGTCGCCTTCGGCGAACGCCGACTCAGCGCGGACGTCGTTGGTCGTCGCGCCGTGGCCGTTGCCGTTGGTGACCGGTGTTGGCGCGGACGCGGCTGCAGGCTCGGACTCGGGCTCGGGCGCCGGTGTAGCACTGTTCGCACCGTCGGCGTTCGCCGAAGGCGACGTGCGATTCGCGTTCGCGATTTGCTCGCGGACCCGCAGCAGCGCCATCCCGAGCCCGTCGTCCTCCGGACTCGCGGCGGCCGCCTCGGCGAGATACCGCTCGGCGTCCACGACGCGGCCCTGGTTGAAGCAGACGAAGCCCATGCCCTTGAGAGCGCCGGCGTGCCCGGGCGTACACCGGAGGGCCGCATCCCATTCGTCGAGCGCACGCTCGGTCTCGCCGCGATCGACGTAGATGCGCGCGAGCAGGTCGTGCGCGTCGGCGTCGTAGGGATGCCGCTCGAGCCCACGCAACGCGACGCGCAGCGCGACGTCGATCTGCCCGCGCGTGCGCAGGGCCTCGCCCAACGGCAAGAAGACCATGCTGGCGGGACTGCGCGCCAGCTCATCGCTCCAGCGGCGGATATCGTCAGACACCGACATAACTCTCGACAAATCGATCGAGTCGCGCAGCCGAATCGACGGCTTCGCGGACTTCGGTCGCTTCGGCCTCCTCGGGGGCGGCCTCCAGGTATTGCCGCCAGATTTGCACGGCACCGCGGAAATCGCCCTGACAGAGCGCCGCCAGCCCGAGCTCCAGCTGGATATGCGGATGCTTCGGGTCGGCCTCGGCCGCTCGACGCAACTCGTCGGCTGCTTCCGCATGGCGCTTGAGCTTTCGCAAGGCTCGCGCCGCCATGAGCCGAGGCGCGGGCGCGCGCGGATCGGCGGCGATCGCCGAGCGCGCCGAGTTGAGCGCCTCGTCGTACAACCCGTCGGCCAGCGCTGCTTCCGCGAGCGTCAGGTACCGCGCCGGGTCGGGCGCCGCGGTCGCCTGCACCGCGACGGGTGTGCCCCTGCCGCCGCGCAGCTCCACCACGCCGGTCGTGAGCAAACCGTACACGACTTTCGCGACGTCGAACTCGGACCGGCCGAGCGCGGCCGCGATGCCGTGCAGGTCGTTCGCACCGTCGATGATCGCCAACACTTCCCACTCGTTCGGCAGCAGATCGAGCTGCGTCGCGTGCAGCTCGTTCACCGCGGCGAGGATCGGGATCACGCCCAGGTGCGGCACTTTGTCGGCGATCCGGCTCCACTCGTCGATGCGGCGCGCTCCCTCCATGAGGAGCGACTCGGTCGACACGTGGACCGCCGCTTCGAGTTGCGCATTGCCGACATCGCGCTCCTCGAACGAGAAGAACCCTTCGCGCCACGACATGAGCTCGAACACGACCGTCTCGATCTGTAAGCGCACCTGGCGCTCCAGCTCGCGGGCCGAGATCGCTCCGATCTGCAGCAAGATCTCGCCGAGTCGCTTGGTCGCGCCATTCTCCTGCTGCGCCTTCCGGGCGCGCTCCAGATCACGCTCAGTGATGCGGCCGGCACGGACGAGGACCGCGCCGAGCGGGTTCGGGCTCGACCGGATGCTGGCCGAGATGACGCGGCCACGATCGAACAGCACCGTGCCTTCGTTATCGCGGAGCACCGACGTGACGCGCAAGGCACCGGTCTTCCGGCTCAGATCCAGCAGCTGGAAGACATCGTGTATGCTCAGCTCGCGCAGCGGTCCTTCGATCGCCATGGCCTAATGCCTCCCGTTGGCGCGCGCGCCGTTGGTGAAGATCTTGGCCAGGTCGGCCGCGGTGCGCCCGTCGCGACGCGCGCGTCGGCCGTACGGGCCATCGGGTTCGATCTCCACGACTTTCTCCCAGCGCTCGATGGCTTCCCGGAACCGGTGCTGCTCGGCGAACAACGCCCCCTCGTAGTAGAGCGCGGCCGGGTGCGCGGGCTCCATGCGCCGCAACCGCGCGAATGCCAACGCCGCGTCTTTTCGTCGTCCCAGCTCGAACAAGAGCTCGCCCAACGCCAGGAGCGCCGGCGTCAGTGTCATATCGCGCTCCAACAACTCGATCACGACCCGCATGGCGGCGTCTTTTTTGCCCGTCCGACGCCAGAGCTGCGCCAACTCCAGCGAGGCGTCGACATAGGTCGGCACCGCGTCCAACGCCGCCAGCAGCTCGGCCTCGGCGTCGGTCTCATGGCCGTCGCCAACAAGCAACCTCGCCAGCTCGAACCGGACGACCGCCAGGTCTCCGTCGAGTGCCAGCGCCTCATAGTACGACGCTCTCGCGCCGCTCCGGTCTCCGGCGACTTTTCGCACGTCGCCGATTTTCTGGGCGACGTCGGCTCGTTGCGGCGCGGCCCGTCTGGCGAGGGCCAGCGCGGCGAGCGCGGCGTCCAGATCTCCGGTGGCTGCCCGGGCAGTCGCCGCCAGGAGAAGCGTATCGACATCTTCGGGCGCCGCTCCGAGCAGGTCTTCAGCAACCGGTCGGGCATCAGTGGTCCGGCCTAAGGCGAGGAGCGCTTTGACCTCGCCCATCATGGCTCGCAAATGCGTCCCCTGCACCCGGCGCGCGTCCCGGTAACGCTCCAGCGCTTCGCCATGGAGTCCTTGATGCACAAAGACATCGCCAAGCAGCGCCATGCCGTCGGCCCGGTCTCCCCCTCTCAGCAAGGCCCGGCTCACTTCAGCCGTGGCCCTGTCATACAGACCTTTGGACAGATAGTCGGCCGCCATCGCGTAGGGATTCGCCAGCGGGGCCTCGGTGGCCATCGTCGATGCAGCGGCCGGTGGCGTCAGCTCCGTGAAGAGCGAATCCAACACGGTTGCATCGAACGCGAACTCTTCGATGGGTGCCGAGGTCTGTCGCGCTCCCCCCAAATCCGGAACGATCGAGAGATCCGGATCCTCGTACTGGAGATCGATGGTCAGCTCGAACTTCTGCGGCACGTAATACGGGTCGAGCTCGAGGGCCCGCTTCGTTTCGCGCAGCGCACTATCGAAGTCGCCGAGATTCGACAGCGCAAAACTCAGGTTATAGTGCGCCTCGGCGTAATTCGGCCGGCTTTGCGTCGCCCGCGCAAAGGCATTGCGCGCGTCTTCGAACTTGCGCAACTCGGTGAGCACCAGACCCACGCCGTTCCATGCGACGGCGTTCTCGGGCGCGTGGAGGAGGACCTGGCGGTAGGCTTCGAGGCTCTGCTGCAAGCGCTTTCCCTTCATCAACAGCAAGGCGAGATTCAGGCGCGCTTTGACAAACGTGGGGGCGATGTCCAGCGCAGTCTCGAAGGCCGTGACGGCCCCTTCGTTCTCGCCACCGTGGAACTGGGCCACGCCGAGGTTGTTCGCGGCCAGCGCGTAGCGCGGATCCGCGTCGAGCGCTTTCTGATAGCACTCGGCCGCCTCGGTGTACTTCCCGTGTTGATGGAGCGCGACGCCGCGCTCGTTCCACAGCTTCGGGCTCTCGGGCTGGAGCGTCAGCAGCTGGTCGTAGGTGGCGACCGCCGCCGAGACGTCCTTGCGCAGGAGGTGGACTTCCGCCATCGCCTGCTGAACGAGCGCCGCGTCCTCGCCGCGGTCGAGCGCCAGCTGGTATTCTCTCAGCGCCTCGACGTAGTACCCCTTCTGGCGGAACGCCAACCCCAAATTGTAGTGCGCGAGCTGACCCTCTTCGGCGACCGCCATCGGAGCCGAGATGCGGCGGGGGCCGCCGTCCAGTGTCAGATTCGCTTGCGCCCGTGACAGCGTCGGGTTCAAGCGAATGGCCCGCTTCGTCGCCTCGCGCGCTTCGTCGTGTCGGCCCATGTCGCCGAGCACGAAGCCCATCAAATAGTGGGCGTCGGGGTTATCGGGATTCCGCTCGATGGCCTTGTTGAGCGCCGCCAGTGCTTCGTCGTTCAGCCCGCGGTTGTAGAGCACCTCGCCGACGTAGAAATGGATGACCGAGCTCGCGGGATCGAGGTCCCGCGCCCGTTCAAACCACTGTTGCGCCGTTTCGAGATCACCCGAGGCTTTCTCGGCCAGGCCGAGTTGGACGACCGCCCCGAGGTCGTCGGGATGGTAGCGGAGCAACTCGTTGAATTCGTTGACCGCCTCGCTCGAGCGGCCGAGCAGCGCGTAGGCGCGCCCCAGCTCCCACCGCGCCTCGCGGTCCGCGGGCGTGATGCGCAGGCGCTCACGGAGCTCGCCGACCCGGCGCTCGTAGTACCCGGTCGAGAAGTACGCGATCTCCAGGTTGCGCTGGGCAACCTGCATTTTCGCGTCGAGCTCGAGGGCTCGCGTGAAGGCCTCGACGGCCTCCTCGTACAACCCTTTGTGATAGTAGAGAACGCCGAGGTTGTTGTGGGCCCCGGCGTCGGAGGGATCAATGCGGCGCGCGAACGAGCGCAGGACCTCGCGGTCCCGCTCGGACATCAGTGGGGGCGCGCCCACGTCCATACCCGCGCCTACGCGACCTTGACGGCGCGCAGAATGGCATGCAGCGAGGCCACGTCTGGTAACAGGAGAAAGAACCCGCGCAGCCGCTCGTTGAAATCCTGCATGTGAAATTCGCTCTCGACGCAGAACACGTAATCGCGATCCGTCCCGAACTGCAGATACGCGGTCGTCAACACGGCACTGGACATGTCCACGGCCAAACTGGGCGGCGATGGCAACAACATGAGGCCCATAAAGTCGCTGAGCGCGTTCATGTAGGCGCCGCTCAGAATGTTGCCGCATTCTTTAATGGCCGATTGCTCCAGCTCGCCGAGATCGCCACTGCCGTTGGTGCCCGGCCGATTGAGCATCAGGTCGGACAAACGCAGGGCGGTTGGTCGGGGGAAGACCAACAGCGTGCGACCGGTGAGGTCGCCGAGCATGTTCATGAGCACCGCGGCCACCGGCTCTTCCGGGCCGGAGATCTGCGGTGGCACATCCTCGAGCCGAGCGATATTGATCGTCGGCACGCTGATCATGATCGTGTTGCCGGTCATCTGCGACAGGGCGGTGGCCGCGTGGCCGGCGCCGATGTTCGCGACTTCGCGCAACGCGTCGAGTTGGATTGCCTTCAACGAGCGGATGTCTTCCATATCAGGGCCTCAGAAAAGACTGCTCACATCGACGATCAAGGCGGGCGCGCCGTCGCCCAGGATCGTCGCACCGGTGAACAGATTCAGGCCACCGCGCACCCCATCGAACTGCTTCACCACGATCTCCTGTTGACCCGGGAGTTGGTCGACAACGACCGCGACTTCTTTATCAGCGAGCTCGACGACGATGGCTTGCTCGGCGTCTTGGCCAGCTTCGATCACTCGTCCCGGCAGCCCGACCACGTCACGAAGGCGTACGAGCGGCATGACGATCTCGCGGAGCAGCAGCACGGGCTTTCCCTGCAGCGTCGACACATTTGCCCCGTCGAGCGAGATCGTCTCGCGCACGTGAGCCATCGGAATCGCATACACTTCATTTTCGACACGAGCCAGCAGTGCCCGCATGATCGCGAGCGTCAGGGGCAAGCGGGCCGTGACGGTCGTCCCGCGCCCCGGCGCGGTTCGGATATCGACCGAGCCACCAAGGGCCCTCACGCGATTCTGCACCGCGTCGATGCCCACCCCGCGTCCGGAGATCTCGGTCACGGCTTCGGCCGTACTGAATCCCGGTTTGGAGATGAGCCGCATCAGCTCTTCGTCGGTGAGCTCCGCGGTCGCCGGGTCAATCAGGCCTGTTTCTCTCGCCTTTCTCAGCACCTTTCCGCGATCGATTCCACGCCCATCGTCCGAGACTCTGATCAGCACGTTCGAGCGATCGCGCGCCGCGCTCAGCGTCAGGCGGCCGACGGCCGGTTTGCCCTGCTTCGTACGTTCATCCGGTGTCTCGATGCCATGGTCGACGGCGTTGCGCAGCAAGTGCACGATCGGATCGCCGATCTCATCGAGCATGGACCGATCGAGCTCGATCTCTTTGCCCTCGATCTCCAGCGTGACATCCTTTCCGAGCGTACGGGCGGCATCGCGAACGAGACGTGGGAACCGGTCGAAGACCTGCCAGACGGGAACCATGCGGCAGGTCATGATCTCGTCCTGCAGGTCGCCGATGAGGCGCGAGGCCTGAGCGAGCGAGTCGTCGAGCGCCGGGTCCGCGAGCCCGCGCCCGATCTCGAACAACCGTCCGCGAGTGATGACCAACTCGCCGATCAGGTTCATCAAGGAGTCGAGGCGGCGCAGATCGATGCGCACGTGCCGCTGCTGCTTGACCCCGGTCTCTTCATTTCCAACAGCTTGGAGGACCGTTGTGCCGCGGCGCGCGGCGAGAACGGGCGCACCGGTGATCTGGACGGTGTCGACGTCGCCAACGGATCGCACCGCGTGCTCGATCTCTGGCGCGAGTGCCGCCCCGATCATCGTGCACGTAAAGCAACCGTTGAACCCGTCGTGCGCGAAGTCGTCTTCTGGGGGATCAACAGCGACGACCTTGCCGAGCGATCGGATCTTGTTCAGCACCATCACCGCGCGTACGCCGGGCAGCGGCGTATCGGGGACGAGCGTGACCTTGACGATGGTGCCGGGATCGGCGCCGACCGTCGGCACGGATAAGGGCGTCGCCGCCTTTTTCGCAGCGCGTTGGCGCGCGGCCTTACCGGACGTTCGACGTGGGGCCGATCCACCGTTTCCGCCGTTCCCGGACGCCGCGTCCGTGCTGACGGCTTTCAAACGCTCGATAATTTTCGCGATCTTGACTGGAGGCCCATCGGCGACGGCGTTCTCGATGGCCGATTCGAGGGTGTCGGCCGCCTTGAACAGCACATCCATCAGTGGGGATGTCACCGCGAGGTCA
>DATHNL010000145.1:0-3689 GCA_035486035.1 Gemmatimonadaceae bacterium | reverse complement strand
AGCAGATTGAGCAGAATCTGCTCGACCTTCGACCGATCCGCGTTCGCCCGACAATCGCAGGCGCATGGGGTGGTGACCGAGAGCTGCTTCGCATCCGCCTGCGGTGCGATCATCGGCACGACCGCGTGGGTGATGTCACGGAGGGCGACCGAGCCGAGGTCGAATACGACGCGGCCGGCTTCGAGTCGACTGAAGTTGAGCAGATCGTTGATGATCCCGAGCAGGTGCTGCTGACTCTTGGCGATGCGCTGCAGGTGGGAGCGCTGCTCCTCGGTGACCGGGCCGCTCACGCCCATCAGCATCAGATCCGCATACCCCGCGATCGCGTTGAGCGGCGTCCGGAGCTCGTGCGACATCGCAGCGAGAAACTCGCCCTTGACGCGATTCGCCGTCTCCGCTTCCGTCACGCGCCGCGCGTCCTCCAACGCCCGGAGCTGGCTCGCCTGCCGCTCGGTGAGATCGCGCGTGACCTTGGCGAATCCCGCGAGACTGCCGTCCTGGTTGCGGAGGGCCGTAATGACGACGCTCGCCCAGAAGCGCGATCCGTCTTTCCGTAGGCGCCAGCCCTCTTCTTCGTACGCTCCGGTCCGTATCGCGATCTCCAGCTCGCGGGCTGGCTTGCCGTCCCGCTTATCCTCCGGCGGATAGAAGATCGAGAAATGCTGGCCCGTGATCTCGTCGGCCGTGTAGCCCTTGATACGCTGCGCACCGGCGTTCCACGTCGCGATATGGCCGGTCGGGTCCAGCATGAAGATGGCGTAGTCCCGCACGCTCTGAACGAGAAGCCGGAATCCCTGCTCGGATTGCTGGAGGGCGACTTCGGCCTGTCGGCGGTCGCTCAGGTCGCGCGTGACGCCGGCGAATCCCACCAACGCCCCCGCCTCATCACGGAGCGCCGTCAGTATGGTACTCGTCCAGAACCGCGAGCCGTCTGCACGGACACGCCAGGCCTCGCTTTGGACTCGGCCCCGCGTCGCCGCGATCTCGAGCTCTCGAGCCGGCCGACCTTCGGCGACATCGTCCTCCGTGTACGAGATCACGAAGTCTTGCCCGACGATATCGTAGGCCCGATACCCGTAAATGCGCTCCGCACCGGCGTTCCAGACGAGCACGCAACCCTGCGGATCGAGGGCAAAGAGCGCATAGTCGAGCACGCCGTCAAGGAGCAGCCGGTCTGCGCTGCTCATCGCGTGCGCTATGCCCCCCAATCCGCGGTCCATATGCATAGTGTCTACCCTCTTGCAAGCTCCGGTCCAGCTTGGTCAGGTTACCCCGTATGAGAATGACATCCAGGAAGAGACGGCCCGGCGGTTCGCGCTGGCGCTGCAAGCTGGGGACACCGTGAAAATGCGGCAGCTCAGCCTTCCGATCTCGGGATCAAAGATGGCGACGGCGTTCGCCGAGGTCCCGCGCGCCTCCACGGACTTTGGGCAGGAACGACGCCGCGCGTTGCCACACTCAGACCTGTGATGTGCGACCAATGAAAACATCTGCGATCCTGGCCGCGGTATTCCCCGCGCTGGCAAGCGCCCAGGCGCACTATGTCACCGCGCCGAACCTAGCGCCGCCGCCGGGTTATTCCCATGCGGTCGTCGTCGAGCACGGAAAGATTGTTTATCTGTCCGGCGCCGTATCGGCCGACGCGCACGGTGACGTCGTCGGCCGCGGCGACTTTCGCGCGCAGGCTACTCAAGCGTTTGAGAACCTGCGCGCCGAATTGTCCGCGGCGGGCGCCACCACCGCCAATCTCGTGAAGCTGAACTACTTCGTCGTGGGTCTCGACCACGACAAAGTGCTGGCGCTCCGCGACGTTCGCGACAAATTTCTCGATCGCGATCATCTCCCGGCGAGCACGCTCATCGGCGCCGTGGCCCTGGCTCGCGACGAATACATGATCGAGATCGAAGGCGTCGCGGTCGTTCCGTAAACCAGGATCCTATGCGCATAGCGTTGAGTGTCGTGATCGTCAGTCTCCTCGCAGCCTGCAGCAAACCCACCCCAACTGTCACCACGAGCGCGTACGCCATCGTCGGCACGGTGCCCGTCTCGCCAGTGTCAGTGGCACAGATCGACAGCTTGATCCGCGCGACCGTGACCGACAAGCACCTCGTCGGACTCTCGGTCGCCGTCGCGCAGGATGGAAAAGTCGTCCTGGCGAAGGGCTACGGCCTCAAGACGCTCGGGTCTCGCGACTCGGTGTCGGCCGAGACGATGTTCGCCGTGGGCTCGGTCACGAAACAGTTCACCTGCTCGGCCGTGCTCCTCCTCGCCCAGGATGGGAAGCTCACGCTGCAGGATCCCGTGGCGAAATACTTCCCGAAGCTCACGCGCGCCGGCGACATCACGCTGCTCGACCTCGGCAACCATGTCTCGGGCTATCGCGATTTCTATCCGCTCGACTTCGTCGATCGCGAGATGCAAAAGCCCGCCACCGCGGATCAGATCATCGATGAGTACGCGACGCGGCCGCTCGACTTCGACCCGGGCACGCGTTGGTCGTACAGCAACACGAACTTTCTCATCCTCGGTCGCGTCGTCGAGCAAGCCGGCGGCCAGCCGTTTGGCGCGTTCCTCGCCCAACGCATCTTCACGCCGGTCGGGATGGCGCACACGCAATTCGATCCGGTCGATCACACACCGGCCATGGCGACCGGCTACACCACCTACGCCCTCGGCCCGCCGTTCCCCGCCGAGCCGGAAGGGCGTGGCTGGGCTGGAAGCGCGGGCGCGATCTGGTCGACGCCCAGCGACCTCGTGGCCTGGGACATGGCGTTGATCGGTGGCAAGGTGCTGTCAGACGACTCGTACCGGACGCTCACGACGCCGCGTCGTTTGAAGGACGGCCGTTCGACGGGCTACGGTTGCGGAGACGGCATTGTCGAAGAGGGACCGGCCGTCGTGTTCAAGCACGGCGGCGCCGTGAGCGGATTCGTGGCCGAGAACATTGTCGTGCCCGCGACCCGCTCGGCGATCGTCATGATGGCGAACACGGATTTCGCATCGCTCGATTCGCTCGAGGACCACATTCTCGACAAGCTCGTGCCGCACATCGACGTGCCCACGATCAACGGCCCATCAGCCCGCGATGCAGCACGGACGTTTCTCGTTGCGCTCCAATCGGGACGTGTAGACCGCTCGACACTAGGCGATGACTACAGCGCCTTTCTTACGCCGGCGCTCGTACACAGTGCGACCAAGTCTCTGGGTCCGATCAGCGACGTCGAGATCGAGAATACCGCCGAGCGCGGCGGCATGGAGGTCGCGGTGATCCGCTTCAAAACCGGCAAGCAGTCCGCCGGCGCCCTCATGTACCGCACGCCGGACGGGAGGATTCAGGAGGTGCTATTCGCGCGGTGAGGGGCCGGTGTACATTCGTGGGTAATCGCGGCGTCGGGAGACCCCGCTGTCTGACCTCCAAGACCGCCTGTCCGCTGCACTGTGCGACCGATACGTCATTCGGCGTGAGCTGAGTGGCGGAGGCCTCAGTCGCGTCTTCCTGGCGGACGAGATCGCACCCCCACGACCCGTTGTACTGAAAGTCCTGCCGCCTGAGCTCGGCTCCGTCGTCGGCAGCCAACGATTCAATCGCGAGATCGAGGTCGTCGCCCGACTCCAGCATCCGAACATCGTTCCATTGCTCGAGGCAGGCACGGCGCAAGGCATCCCGTTCTACTCGATGCCGTATGTCG
>DATHNL010000144.1:0-4323 GCA_035486035.1 Gemmatimonadaceae bacterium | reverse complement strand
GTGATGGGACCGGGTACACGACGGTGACGCGCGCATTGTCGATCTTGCGGCGATTCCAAGCATCCGTCTGGCTGCATGGTACGCTGAACGTCCTGGCCACCGCACTGGCGTCTGACGGACTGGAACACGCCGCGATGTATTTCGAGAACGAGCAGATCGGCGTCGCGAACCGTACCGGTCAACGTGTCTATGTGATCGAGGCTCACCTGGGCCGCGCACGCCTACTCAACGACATCGGTTCGCTGTCAGGTGAAGCATTGGCCGACCTTCGAATCGCGCAAGAAGAGATCGATAGCCTGCCGGGCGGACTGTCCCGCGACTGGTTTCGCGCCAGTGCCGTGGTAACACAGGCGGAAGGGCAACTATGGCAGCGATCGAACGCCGACAGTCAGGCACTCGACTCGGCGGTCGTGTTTTTCGATCGCGTGCGCAGCCACTTGTGGCTCATCCCTGCGCTCGTGGATCGGGCGAACCTCCGACTCGACCGGGGGGACGCAGGTGGCGGGGCGGAAGACTTGAGCCACGTGCTCGCGATATTCGATCGGGAGCGGGCCGACATCGACACCAATGCGTTTCGCGTGTCCGTCGTCAGACGCACGCGTGCTATAGCCGATCGCTTGGTGCTCTTGCGGATCGCGACCGGACATCCCGATGCGGCGCTCGATATTCTCGAACATCAACGCGTAGCCGTCTCACCCTACGCGAGTCACCTTGTGCCCGTCGCCGGCGCGACACATCGGGACGAGGTGATCCTAGACTACGCGTTCGTGGGCGATACCCTCCTCACGTGGGTCATCACCGATAGCAGTGTGAGGCTGATACGCCGAACGGTGTCGCACACGGGGTGGACCAGAGGCGTCGAACGCGTGCGTGCCGCCCTCGAGCTCCGGACCGATGGGCCGCAACTGCGCCACGAGCTGGCCGCGGCCTACGCAACGCTGATCGCGCCGGTTCGGACGTACGTGCCGCCGAGCGCCCCTTTGGCTGTCGTCGCTGATGACGACATCCAGGCTGTCCCATTCGCTGCACTGTACGACTCGACAGGTGGTCGGTTTCTCGCCGAGGACCATGTGCTGCGCTTCGCGCCGAGCGTGGAGGACGCGAGGTCAGGCCGCGTGTCCAGCACGAAGCGTCCGGCCTTGCTCGTCGCGGATCCGGCGTTCGATGCCACCGCATATCCCACATTGGCTCGCCTCCCAGGCGCCAGGGCGGAGGTCGATTCGATCGCCGCCATGTACGAGAACAAGACAATACTCGAGGGATCGGCCGCGACTGAACAGTCCATCACCACGTTGCTGCGTGGCGCCCGTGTCTGGCACTACGCAGGACACGCCATACTCGATGACGAACACCCGGAACGCTCGCGCCTCGTGCTCGCGCGCACGTCGGGTCAGGCCGCTGCGACACTCAGGGGTTCGGATGTCGAGCGCCTCGATCTCCGACGTCTCGACCTAGTTGTCCTTTCGGCATGCCGCACGCTCGATGCACAGAGCAACGGTCCGGGGGGATTCTCCGGACTGGCCGCCAGTTTTCTCACTGCTGGCGCCGGCGGTGTGGTAGGCGGGCTTTGGCAAGTTGATGACCGGCGGACAGCGCGCCTCATGATCGCGTTCCATCGCGCCTATCGAGAATCCGGCGATCCCGCCGCCGCACTCCGCTCCGCGCAGTTGGTGATGCTTCGATCAGGCGATCCCGATCTGCGCTCGCCCGCGACGTGGGCCGCGTTTCGTTACGCGGGACGCTGAGATAGAAGCACCTGACCAGTGATGTCGAGACACCGCGCCACGGTCTCCGGCGTGTGATCGCCCATATGGCCGATTCGCACGGTCGTGTCCTTGAGCTTCCCGTAGCCGGCGCCAAGGGTGATACCGGATCCCGACACGGCCTTGACGACGGCCTCGCCGGAAACTCCCTGCGGCAGCGAGATCGCCGTCACGGTCGGCGAGCGATGCCCGTGCGCGGCAAAAGGAACCACCCCGATTCCCCGGCGCTCCAGGTCAAGGGCCCAGGCGTACGTCATCTCGGCCATCGCCGCATGCCGAGCCCAAGCCGTCGGCATCCCCTCTTCGACAATGCACTCGAGTTGCGCCGCGAGCGCGTAATACAGTGATAGGGCGGGTGTGTTCGGCGCTTCACCCTTTGCCGCCCCCGACGCGAACTCGGCGAGATCGAAGTACGCGCCACGGGCGGTGCGGTCCGCGGACGAGAGGAAGCGCTCGGTGGCAACGCCGAAGGCGAGGCCCGGAGGGAGTGCGAGCGCCTTTTGGGAGCCCGTGAAGACGAAGTCGAGACCCCAGTCGTCGAAGCGGAGCTCGGCGCCGCGGATTCCGCTGACACTGTCGATCACGCAGACAGCGCCCGCGCGGTGGGCGGCGTCGGAGATTGCGCGGACGTCGTTGAGAGCGCCTGTGGAGGTCTCGGAGTGGACGACGGCGACGACCGCGTGGCGGGCGGCGGATACGCGGGCGGCGACTGTGGCCGGGTCGTGGACCTCGCCCCACGGGACCTCGTAGCGCTCTGACGTGCGGCCGCACTTCTCGGCGATTAGGGAGAAGCGGTCGGAGAAGGCGCCGTTGACGCACGCGAGTACGCTACCTGAAGGCGCGTTGCGGATCGCGGCCTCCATTAGGCCCGTGGCCGAGCACGTGGCGATGAAGACTGGGCGTTTGGTGCAGAAGACCGTGCGGAGGCCCGTCTGACAGCGATCGAATAGGGAGCGAAAGGCCGAGCCGCGGTGGGAGATCATCGGCTGGGTCATCGCCTGGAGGATCTCGGAGCGGACTTCGGTTGGGCCCGGAACGAAGAATGTGCCGAAAGTCATAGGACGAGAGCAGGGAGCTCGGCGAAATGAGTGATGACGTAGTCGGCGACGGCGACGACAGGCTCGCGGCGGGCGACGCCGGTGAATGCGGCGAAGGCGGCGACGCACGGTTTGAGCTCGGCATCTGTGCTGCCATCGCCAACCGCCAACACTGGGGCGCGCAGGCCAAGGGTGCGTGCGACACGAGGCTTGCCGCCGGCGCAGGCCAGTGGGGTTGCGGCGTCGAAGCCATCGAACGCGCCGTCCGGCGTGAATCGCAACTCTACTGCGTGGACATCTCCGGCGGGGAAACCCAACTCAGCGGCGAAAGGCAAGATCGCTTCGCGGAGACCGCCGCTGACGAGCGCGATGTGCACGCCCGCTTCGCGGAGCGTGCGAATCGCGTCACGGGCGCCAGGCACGAGACCCACGGAGTAGGCCTCGGCGAGCGCAGCGAGATCCGAGCGCGACGGGCGCACGAGCGATAGGCGTTTCGCGTACACGGCATCTAATGGTAAGGCACCAGTCATGGCGTCGTTCGTCATTGCGTCGACGGCATCGGTAACCTCGCGGCCGCGACTATTCGCGAGCCAGGCGATCCCCTCGACGCTCGTCAACGTTGAGTCCACGTCGAGAATGATCGAGGCGAAACGCAAGCTCAGCGACCCGGCTACTCGGCCGGCAGCTCGACTACCGTCACCGCGTGAACCTCCGGCAACGCAAGCAACGCCGAGCGGACGTCGTCGCCGACCGGACCGTCGACGGTGATCGCCGCCAGCGCCGCGCCGCCCTGGGCCAAGCGCGCCTGGTGGTACTCGGCGATGTTCACGTGGGCGGCGCCGAGGACCGTGCCGACGTGACCGATGACGCCGGGCACGTCGCGGTTGGACAGGATGAGGAGCGTGCCGCGAGGATACACGTCGACGCGGAACGCGCCGATGCGCGTGATCCGCGGGGCGGCCGCGGGATGCGCCGAGCCCGTCACCGTAATCTCCTCGGCGCCACTCGATACGCGGACGCTGAGCGAATACGCCGCCGCGCCGTTCTCGGCCGGTACGCCCTCCGTGGCCGAGAGCGCGATGCCGCGAGCCACAGCGAGGGCGCGGGCGTTAATGAGGTTCAGGCGCTCGTGGGAGAGCACAGGAGCGAGCACACCGTGCGCGGCGGCGGCGAGCAATGCATCGCGAGCACCCGCGAGCGACTCGCCAGGTGTCACCTCGACACGGTCGATCGCGCGCGCCTCGCGGCTCGCAAGTAATGCCTGAGCGACGGCGGCGAGTTGGCGAGTGAGCAGGAGTGCGGGGCGGACGTCAGCGGCGTCGACACCCTCGACGAGCGCGGCGTTGATCGAACGCGACAGCTCGCCGTGCAACAACGCATCGCGCACCGCGCGGCACACGTCGACCGCGACGGAGCGCTGCGCTTCGATCGTCGACGCCCCGATGTGCGGCGTGAGCACGACGTTCGGCGCCGTGATGAGGGGGCCCGAGTACGGCTCCTCGACGAACACGTCGAGGGCGGCG
>DATHNL010000143.1:0-8393 GCA_035486035.1 Gemmatimonadaceae bacterium | reverse complement strand
ACGGCCAAGGCATACTCGTCGCTGCGCCCGTCGATCTGGCGTTCGCCGCTCGCCTGCTCGGGACTCATGTACGATGGCGTCCCGACCGTGTAGCCGGTTTGCGTCAGGGTCGTGGTCGTGGACTCGTTCGTGCTCGCCACGCCAAAATCCGCCAACAACGCGTGGCCATCCGACAACAGGATGTTCTCAGGCTTGATGTCGCGGTGGATGACCCCGTGCTCGTGCGCATAGCGGAGCGCGTCGGCCATCTCGCTCGTGATCCGCGCCATGTCGTCGACCGACAGCTGTCGCTCGCGGCGCAGCCGATCGCGCAACGACTCGCCGACGACGTACGGCATCGTGAACCACAGGAGGCCGTCGGCCGTCTCGCCAGAATCGTAGACCGTGAGGATGTGCGGGTGCTGCAGTCGCGCGGCGGTCGTGATCTCGCGGCGAAATCGGTCCGGCCCGAGGGACGCCGCGAACTCGGGATGCAGCACTTTGAGCGCGACCTGGCGTCCGTGCTTCGTGTCGTCGGCGAGATAGACCGTCGCCATGCCGCCGCGCCCCAGCTCGCGCTGAATGCGACACGCCGTGCCCAGCGCCCCCTGGAGGGCCGCGATATCCATCGTGGTGCGAATATAGCTGTTACAGAAAGAAACGCATGTCTGGCCCGGCAGACCATACGGTACCGTATTGACGCCGCGGCCGCGCGGCGCTAACCATACGGCAGCGTATGGGAGAGCCGCTCGGACGAGAGGACTGGCTGCGGGCCGCCCGGCTCGCCCTGTTACGGGGCGGCGTCGATGAGGTGCGCGTGGAGTGCCTCGCGCGCGACCTGCACGTCACGAAAGGGAGCTTCTACTGGCACTTCACGGATCGCCAGGAGCTGCTGGAGATCCTAGTCCGCGAGTGGGAGGAGGAGCTCCAGCACGACATCATCCCGTTGCTGCAGGGCCTACGCGGCCGGCCGGCGCTCAAGCGGCTCGTGCGCCTCATGGTCGACCGCGTGCCGCTCAGTGAATCGGGACAGCTGCCGTCGGACGCGGCGATGTTCACCTGGGCGTCCGTGTCGAGCGACGTGGCGCGACGCGTCAACCGGGCGGAGCGGAAGCGGATCGCGCTGCTCACGGAGCTCGTCGGCGACGCCGAGCGGGTCGAGCTGATTTATCTCGTGTGGCTCGGGTTCGTCGCCAGAGGCCAACGCCTGCCCAGCTCGCGGCGACGGTTCCCGCGGATTGCCCGCATGATCCTCCAGTTGATGAGCCCCAAGACGATATGGGCCGACGCCTCTTAAGAAACGGCGCCACGGCGTTGCTCGCCCTGGTCGTGGTCGTGATCATTGCGGCGCACGCCAGGCCGGCCGCTCTCGGGCGCTCGACGTCGCGCTACGTGCCGATGCGAGATGGCGTCGCGCTCGCCGTGAGCGTCTATCTGCCGGCGGATCTGCGCGAGGGCGAACGCGTTCCGGTGCTGATGCGCACCGCCCGCTACTGGCGCGAGCCCGAGCTCGGATGGGCCGCTCGCGCGCTGATCGCGCTGCATCTCATGCGGGCCACCGATCTCATTGAGGAGCACACCCCCGAGTTCACCCGCCGGCGCTTCGCCGTGCTCCTCGTGGACGCTCGCGGGAGCGGCGCGTCGGGCGGTCGCCGAGCCATGGAGTACTCGCCAGTCGAGGTGGCCGACATGGGAGAGGTCGCCGCGTGGGCGGCGCGACAGCCGTGGTCCAACGGTCGCGTCGGGACGTTCGGCATCTCGTACGAAGGGAACACCGCGGAGATGGCCGCCGCAGCCAACCAGCCCGCGATCCGCGCCGTCATGCCGCTCTACGATGAGTTCGACAACTATGAGCAAGTCAACACCGGCGGCGTCTCGTACGCTCCGTTGATCGAAGAGTGGGGCGCGATCGTCACGGCGCTCGATCACGATGACGTGTGCGGCGGCGATCAAGTGACGGGATGGCGCTGCTGGCGGGACCGCCTCCTGACGCCCGGCGTGCGGCGCGTCGATGGGGACGCGCGCGGGACGCTCCTCGCCCAGCGGATCGCCGAGCATCACAACGTCGACGTGGCACGCGTCGCCAGTCATCTCGAGTACCGGGACGACACGATCGCGACCGACATCGGGACGTTCCACTTCGCGGATTTCAGCCCGTACGGGATGCGCTCGCGCATCGAGACCTCGCAGGTGCCGATGATGGTCTGGTGCGGGTGGTTCGACGGGAACGCCTGCGACGGGGCGCTGGTGCGCTACCGCACCTTCTCGAATCCGCAGGTGCTCATCATCGGCCCACTCTCCCATGGCGGCTCGTACAATATCGACCCGTTCGCGGCGCACCACGAGCCGCCGGCGCCGACGGGCGACGAACAACTCCGAATGGAATCGGACTTCTTCGATCGCACGCTCCGGAGCGACACGGCGACGCCGATCGCGTCAGTGATTCGGTACTACACGATGGGAGAGGGGCGCTGGCACGAGACCTCGACATGGCCGCCGGCGGGGCTCTCCCCCACTCGCCTCTATTTCGGAGCAGGCCACACGCTGTCCGCCGCCCCTGCCTCGGTCGCGGCGGGGAGCGACTCGTATGCGGTGGATTACACGGCGTCCACGGGCACACAGACCCGCTGGCACACCGGGATCGGCGGCGGAGACGTCGTGTATCCCGATCGCGCGACCGAAGACCAGAAGCTGCTCGTGTACACGGGCTCGCCGCTCGACGCCGATGTCGAGATCACCGGGGCACCCGTTCTCACGCTGTGCTTGGCTTCGTCCGCGACCGACGGGGCGGTGCACGCGTATCTCGAGGATGTGTCGCCCGAGGGGCGCGTCACCTACCTCGACGAGGGTGTGATGCGACTCACCGGCCGCAAGGAGGTCGATCCGGCAACGCTGCCCTACACGCCACTCGGCCCGGCGCACAGCTTCTTACGGACCGACGTCGAGCCGTTGATACCGGGACAACCCATCACGGTTCGATTCTCTCTCTTTACCACGTCTCTCGTTCTGCGCAAAGGGCACCGCGTTCGCGTGGCGCTCGCTGGCGCGGACTCCGGCATCTTTCGGCGCTACCCGGCCGCGGGAGCGGCAACGTGGACGGTCTATCGCGACACGCAACGCGCTTCGTTCATCGAGCTCCCTTCGATGTTCATCGGCTCCACACGGTAACCCGTCCGTCCGATGCCATCACCTCGATCCGGATCAACTGGTGAGAGGGCTGCGCGACCCAGAACCACGTTGTGGGCGCCCGCTCGCTCGTGACGGCTACACGCCAGCAGTCCACCACGCGGCCCGATCGCGCCGCCACCGTGTCGCGCCCGTCAACGCGCACGCCGATCGTCTCGACTCGACGCGACATCGGGAGCGCCAGACGGGCAGTCGTTCGGTAGCCATCCGCCAGGGGCAGCGCGCGAACGAGAAGGTCGAGTGATTCCGAGGTGTAGGCGCCGGCGGGGATCTCACCAGTCGACTGCATCGGCGGCCCCGCCGCGCTCGAGTCGATCTCGCTGAAACTCTGCGGGCCGAATGCGAACCCCATCGTTGCCCCGGGAGTCTCGACACGCATCGAGATGGGTCGAAGGGAGGATGCGTCATACCGGGCTGTCAGATGAGACGCCGGGCCGTCGGAATCGTGCACTTGGACATCCAGCTGGAGCGATCCCCCGCCAGAGCTGCTGTCGGCTGTCAACGTCGCCACGTTCCAACCGGCGTCGCGCCATTCGGGGCCGGCCGGTGGCTCCCGCCGATGCCAGGGGACACTGTCACTCGAAGCCGACGATTGGCCCCGCGCAATCATGAGGGTGTCGGTCCCCGATGGGATGCGCGCACCGTTGACCTCATGCTGAGCAACGAGAGCCGGCGAGCAACCGGACAGGCCGATCAGCCCGAGCATAAGCGCACCGGACGCATACCGGGACGACAAAACCATGCCGTAGCTTGCTCGAATTACTCGCGGCACCGCAATATACCGAGCTATGGGGAACACGAACGAGCGGATCAAGACCGGCGTCGAGCGGTCGGTCAAAGCGCTCACGCTCAAGCCATCGCTCGGCCACGGCACAGGCCACTCGACGGTGACCGTGAAGGACGGCTTGACGTGCGAGGTCGTCGAAGGACCGTGGCGGTTTGTCGTCGACATGCCGACGTCGGTCGGTGGCGCTGGGGCGGGGCCAACGCCCGGCGTCTATGGCCGCGGAGCGCTCGGGAGCTGCCTCGCGATCGGATACATGATGCACGCCGCGCGTCTGGGCACACCGATCGACTCACTCACGGTCGAGATCGAGGCCGACTACGATGACGGGGCGCTGTTCCGCACGGTCGACGATGTTCCGCCGGGATACACCCAGGTGCGGTACACCGTGACGGTCGAGAGCAGCGCGCCGGAAGCGGACATCGTGCGCCTGCTCGACGAGGCAGACGAGAGAAGCCCCTACCTCGATGTGTTCCGGCGCGCCCAACAGTGCGTGCGCCGCGTCCACGTGCGAACGGCGGCGGCGCGCTGACATGGACGCCGCGCTGCAACGGCGGATCCAACGATACGGTTGGGATCGGGCGGCGGCGTTCTACGAGGAGAGCTGGAGCCGTCAGCTGCGCGGTGCCCAAGAGCGGTTGTTGGCCGTTGTCGCGCTTCGGGGTGGCGAGCAGGTCCTCGACGTGGCGTGCGGGACCGGGTTGGTCACGTTCGCCGCCGCCACGTCGGTGGGTGCCACCGGCACGGTCGTCGGGACCGATCTGTCCGAACACATGGTCGAATTGGCGGCGCAGCGTGCACCGGCCAATGTGCGCATCGCGCGGATGGACGCCGAGAAACTCGACTTTCCCGATGCGACGTTCGATGTCGCGCTGTCGAGCCTCGGACTCATGTACGTTCCCGATACCGACCGTGCGATCGCCGAGATGCGGCGGGTGATCAAACCCGGCGGACGTGCCGGCGTCGCGGTCTGGGGTGCGCGCCGCAACTGCGGGTGGGCCGACATCTTTCCGATTGTCGACGCCCGAGTAAAATCGGAAGTGTGCCCGCTCTTTTTCCGGCTCGGCGCGGGCGACGCGCTGACGCGCGAGCTCGAGGCAGCCGGTTTCACGAACGTTCGCACGGAACGGCTCACGATCCCGCTCCGATACGACACCCCGGATGAAGCCTGCGCCGCGGCCTTCGTCGGCGGCCCGGTCGCGCTCGCGTACTCGCGGTTCACCGACGACGTTCGCGAGCAGGTGCACGCCGAGTACCTCCAATCGATTGCGCCCTATCGGGACGGCGCGGGCTACTCGGTCCCCGGCGAATTCGTTGTCGCCGTCGCGTCAGTCGCTGCGTAGGGCCGAGATCGCGGAGACGACGTCGCTGGCGTTCGGCACCACGATCACGGCTCGGGCCTCACCGTCGGCGAGGACCACCTGATCGTTGGCGGGCACGCCGAGCAACCACGCGATCCAACCCCATGTCGGCCGTTGCGCAGAGACGGATAGCCGGCTCGGCTGCTCCCAGCGGACCGTCTTCCGCATAACCGGACCGTTTCGAGCATGCGGCACGAAGGCCCAGGCTTGGGGGCCGATGTAGAGATGCCCGCCCACGGGCAAGCGCCCGCGAATGAGACTGCACATGAGCCGCGCCTCGTACTGTCCCGGCGGCGGCGCCGGGACGATCGGCCACACGCAATGGTAGACCGCCTGAGTCAGCTGGCGCCTAGAGAAACGCCCCAACATCGTGATCAGTGAGCCGAACATGAGCGCGCCGATCGCGCCGCCGAGGAGAACGGAGCCTAGGCTGCCCTGATGTGTTTGCAGCATGAACGTCGTCATGGGAATGCCCCAGAAGAGGCCCATGATGACGGTCGATCGCCCGAAGCTCACCGTGGGGGCGTTCTCGTAGGCCGAGAGGGGCAGCAAATCGCGCATATGATATGATATTCGAGTATGCGGATTCTCGTCATCGGCCTCGCGCTACTGGCCGCCGGCCCTCGGCAACCGACTCCCGACTCGGTCGCCATCAGCGCCATCCGCGATGCGTACGCCCGCATCGAGCGCGGACTGCCGTCGTACCGTCGCGTGCGACACGACATCTTCGGCTTCTCGCTCGAGGGCGGATACCTCGATGCGTGGTTCGACGGCCCGCACCTGAAGAAGCTCGACGCCTGGTACTATCGCGAGACCGGCCGCGACCAGGAGGCCTACTACTTCGTCGGCGACACGCTTGTCTTCGTGTTCGCCGCCGAGGAGAACTACGACCGTCCACTCACTGGCCACGTCGTCCATCGAGACGAGAATCGCTTCTATTTTCACGACCAGCGCTTAATTCGCCATACCGGCGCCGGCGCTCAGGACCTCGCGAGCGACGTGCAACAAAGGGCGCGACTTCTCACCGCATGTGCGAACGCGGCACCGTCAGACTCCGCGGCCTGCACCGCGCCGAACTGATTACGAGCAGGCCGGCGCGCCCTCGAGCGTGTCGCCGGCAACGCCAGCAGGCTGCGACGTCGCATCGCCAACCCACACCGCGCAGATATGACCGCTCTGGGTCGACGGCACGTAGCTGTTCGTGATCGTCGCGCTCCAACCCGCGGCATCCGCGGTCGGATCCGAGACGGTGTTGCCCGCCGAGACGTGGAATGAGGTCGACAACGAAGCCGTCGTCGACGCATACGTCGAGTTGTCGGAGAAATACGCTTCCTGCGCCGTCACCAAATTCCGCAGGTCAGTCTTCATCGACGCCGTATAGGCCTTGGACTTCGTAGCCGCGAAGGCAGGGACCGCAATGGCGGCCAGAATGCCAATGATGACGACGACGATGAGCAGCTCGATCAGCGTGATGCCCTTTTTCATTGTCGGTGCTCCGTGGGAGTTGTGCCCACAAGATTTGCAACCGGCGAGCCATAGCGAGCGCGGCTGTATAACCTGTTGATATATCAGTAGATACGAAAGTACGTACGGCGAAAACTGCCGTGGCGCGCCCGCCGCAACCCGTGGCGCCTGCCCGTACCGTTTCGCTCAAGTCCCGTGTACCGATTCGAGGCACCGCATCCCACGCGCGGGCGGCCCAATCTCAAGCGCAATGATGTCAAGTCGCTGGGCGACGTCGAGTTGACTCTATCGCCAGAGGTGGCATGCGCCTTCCCTGCTACTCGCCGCATGGACTCCCTCCTCTACGATGTTCGCGCCGCACTCCGCCGCCTGCCGAAAACCCCGTGGTTCACCCTCGCCATCGTCGCGACGCTGGCCATCGCGATCGGCGCGAACACCCTGATCTTCAGCGTCGTCGACGGCGTACTCCTCCGGCCACTCCCATTCGGCACCCCCTCGCGCCTGGTCGCCGTCGTTAATCCCACCGGCCACAAGTCATTCGGCGTCTCCGTCCCCGATTTCGTCGACTGGCGCCGCCAATCCTCTCGTCTCGACGCGCTTGCCGAATACGGCCTCGGCCCCGCCACACTCACGGGCCGCGGCGCACCCGAGCGCCTCAACATCGCGGTCGTGAGCGCCAACTGGTTCTCCCTCCTTGGCATCGCCCCAGGCAGCGGCCGGCTGTTCACGCCGAGCGATGACCGGCCGGAAGCCGCGAAGGTCATCGTCGTGAGCGACGCGTTCTGGCGTACGCGGTTCGGCGCGAGCCCCACGCTCATCGGCCAGACCCTGACGCTCGACGGTGGCGCCTACACCGTGATCGGGATCGCGCCGCCGCGCTTCACGTATCCGAGTGAGCCCGATATCTGGCTGCCGGATGTCCTCGCCCCAGCCGACTACGCGCCAAACCAACGCAACCTGCATTTCCGCACCGTCATCGGCCGCATCGCCCCAGGCACCGCTCTCGCAACCGCGCGCGAAGAATTTCGCACGATCACCGACCGGATCAAACAGCAATATCCCCAGGCGGAGACCGACGTCGACTACACGATCGAGCCACTGCAAACGGCGATCGTCGGCAACACGCGTCCCGCCCTGCTCGTGCTGTTCGGCGCCGTCGGCTGCTTCCTGCTGATCGCCTGCGCCAACGTCACCAACCTGCTGCTCGTCCGCGCCACCGGACGCTCCACCGAGATCGCGCTGCGTATCGCGATCGGCGCCGGCCGACGCCGCGTGATCCAGGAGCTGCTCGTCGAGAGCGTCATGCTGTCGCTCGCCGGCGCCGCGATCGGCGTCCTCATCGCGGTGAACGGCATCCACCTCGTCGTCGCCGCGAAACTCGGCGGCCTCCCCCGGCTCGAGGACGTGACACTCTCCGGCCGCGCGCTCCTGTTCACCGCAATCATCGCCACCCTCACAGGCACGCTCTTCGGCCTCGTTCCCGCCTATCAAGCCTCGGCCGTCGACCTCGGCGAGACCCTGAAATCAGCCACACGCGGCTCGAGCGGCCATCGCAAGAGCGGCCGCACACGCGGCGTGCTCGTCGTCACCGAGACCGCGATCGCGGCCGTCCTCCTCAT
>DATHNL010000142.1:0-3688 GCA_035486035.1 Gemmatimonadaceae bacterium | reverse complement strand
ACGGATGCCCGCGCCTTTGTTGGACAGAATCTCGTTGGCCACGACCATCGATTGGTTGGCGTTGGCCTCGAAGTGGATGCCGTCGCCGCCGTTGGCGTAGATCGAGCAGCCGATGATCTGCAGCGGAATCCCGCTGTTGGTCTGCGAGACGGCGATGCCGTGGCTCGTGCTCAACTCGACGGTCGTGTCGATGATCATCGGCCCGGTCCCGTTCGCCACGATGCCGCGATTGCCGGCGCCGGTGATCCAGCACGCCCGGATGCGCGTGTCGTCGCATCCATCGATCACGATGCCGTCCCGGCCTTTGCCTCCGGTTTGCGCGTTCAGGTACAGGCCTTCGATAAAGATCCGCCGGACGCTTTTGAGAACGAGCATGGCGGTGCCCGGCGTGGTCGCGCTCAACACCGTATGGCGGCCGTGGCCGATCAGCACCGTGTCGGTGCGCAGCAGGATCGGCGCTTCGATACGATACACGCCCTGCGGAAAGAAGACCGTGCCGCCGTGCGGGTCGGCGTCGATCGCTTTCTGAATGGCCGGGCTGTCATCGTGCACGTTGTCGCCAACGGCGCCAAAGGACCGGACATCGCGAATGCCACCGGTTTCGGGCGCCGCGGACGGCGGTCCGCCGAGCCATGGGCTGAGCAGGGCAGCGGAGGAGGGGCCCGCGCCCGCGAGGAAGGTACGGCGCTCCATTATGTGGTCCGGGGTCTATAGGGTGAAGCGGCGAGGGCCAACACAACCCAGTACATGCCATTCCACGCCGAGGGGTTGGTCAACGAGCCGAGGACGACCGTCGCGGCTCCAGCGAGGACCGCCATGCGGATCATCACGGATTCGAGGGTTGGCGACGATTCCTGCTTCAAGCTCACGCCGAGACACAAGCCGACACCGATCACCAACAGGAGCAGCGAGAGGAGGCCACCGGCGTGGGCGATCTCCACCACGAAGTTCTCCGACACCTGGCCCACGATCATCAGGTACTCGGAAATCTCGCGATACGTCGCGGCGCCATTGCCGAACAACAGACTCCGCTGGGTATCATCGATCATCGCGGTCCAGATTTGCAAGCGCTGATACGCGGTGCCGCCCGAGCTCACGGGCCTGGCCGCCTCGCTCAAGGCGAGGATGCGGTTGACGATCAGGAGGAGCCGCGTCAGGTTCGTGGCCGCCAGCGCCGCGACCGCGGTCACGAGCACGCCCGCTGGCAGGGACAGTCGGAGAAGCAGCCGTCGGGGACTCAATTGATGGCGCAGCTGCCAGGCCCCCACCGGGATGACGAGCAGGACGGCGCCCGTCGCCGCGAGCCACGGTCCACGCGCCAGTGACAGGACCGCGAGCCCGCCGTTGGCCAGCAGCAACACACCGGCGGCCCGCGCGCTCCGGCGGTCGGGCGCGAAGATCATCGCCAGGGTCGCCGCCGCCGCGATGGCGCTCTCGAACGTGCCGACGACGGTGCCCAGTCCGAAGACGTTGCTGTCCGCGCTGGCGAGCAGCGTCTGCCGCGAGAGGCTCAGTGACCGGATACCCAGCAGCACGGCGTTGACCAGAGCGCCCATGGCGAGCCAGCGCAAGAAATCTCGCGTGGCGGCGGGGCGATCGCGCAACCCGCCATGGACGGCGGCGAACGCGGCGACATTCAGGAACAGCAACCCCAGATCCGCGGCGGCCCGCAGCCGGTACCCGACCGGCGTCGCGAAAATGGTGCTGGTCGTGAGCGCGGCCACCAGGCTCACGAACACCAGCGTCGTCGCGTCGAACGCCCGAATGAAGTCGTCCGCGTGGGTGGCGAGGACGAGCGGGATGAAGAGCAGCGCCCAGACTTGCAGCGGGCGCAGGGCGAACTGGCCGATGGTGATGCCCAGCCAGATGTTGAGCGGCGTGAGGAAGGCGCCCAAGCACAGCGCCCGGTGCAGCAGCGGCGTCGCCGTGTCGGACCGATCCATCCGATCAGTCACGCGACCGGCGTCCGGCGAGCGCGTAGGCCCACCAGAAGACACCGAGGGACGCCACGAGCATCGCGCCAGCCGTGATCAGCTTCTTGCGCGGTCCGCTCTTGGAAGCGGGGATGGCCGCTCGGTCGACGTTCGTCACCACCGCGGCATCGTTGTACTCCGTCAGGCGCTCGTTCTCGACCTGCCCTTCGACGGATTCCTGCAGCATGCGCAGGCGCGTGACTTCGGTGTAGAGCGAGGTGTACCGCTCCTTGAGCACGGGACTCGACTCGAAGCTGTGGTTCGCCAGCATGAAGGCTTCGAGGTGATGCTCCGCGGAGTCGAGCCGCACCGCGACGTCGGTGAGAAACTCTTCGTTGAACTCGCGGCGCTTGGCCGCTTCGCGCTTCCGGAAATCGATATTCAGCTCGTCGATGATCTCGATCGAGCGATTCGCGATCGCGGCCGCCCCTTGGGGCGTCAGGGCGATGACTTTGATCTGGACGATGCCCGCCAGGGTCTGCGTGACGCGCATCGCGCCCTTGATCGCCGAGCGCGCGCTTTCGCGTCGCAGTTGGGGTGTCTTGGCGCGTTTGACCAGGAAATTCTCGACGGTCATCTTCTTGCCCGTCGAGTCGACGGTGATCGTCGAAATCGCGAGACTGTCCTGAAACGACCGCGACTTGATGAGATCGATGAAGAATTGCGGCTGCTGGCTGTTGGACGAGCCACCGAACGCGCCGAGCAAGGTCGACATGCCGGAGAACGCCGACGCGAGCGCGCCTTGCGAGTTGGACTGCTGGGCAGGGAAGAACGACGAGTCCGCGGTGTACTCCGGCGGCAGCAAGAGCGACACGCCCGCGGCCGCGACACCGATGCCCAGCACGATGCCCCCGGATCGGGCGATGCGCTGGCGGATGATCCGAAACGTCCTCCGGAGCCGCGTCGCGGGTTCGAGCGGAGCGTCCGTGGCCTGACCGACGTCCTCGGGCAGTGCGGTCCGCCGCGGCGGCGCTTTGGGTTCGACAGTGGACGTCACGATTTCACCTGGCGCGTAGCCGGTACGAGAGGAGCGTCGGCGAAGCAACCGATCGCACCCAATGCCTCCACGACGTCGACCACCGATACATCGTCGACACAGGGGTGCTGCGGTCGCACGCACCGCCGCTCGGCGCACGGATGACACGCGAGCCCGACGCTCTTGCACAACGTCCGCGAATGCGCCCGATACGTTCCCCAGCGAACCGGGTCCGACGACCCGGTGATCGCCACGCACGGCGTGCCTAACGCTTCGGCAATGTGCAAGGCCCCGGAGTTGTTGCAGACGACGGCGGCCGCGGCGGCGATCCGGCGATACAGCTCCTCGAGCGTCGGGAACACGGCGGCCACTGTCCCGGCGCCACACGCCCGCTGGACGGATTCGATGAACGGCCGGTCCTCTGCGCTGCCGACCAGTGTGACCGCCACGCCGCGGTCGATCACGGCGCTCGCCAGTGCCGCGACATGCTGCGCGCTCCACTGCTTGTAGCGCCAGCTCGCACCGGGATGGATCAGCACGCCCTCGCGCTCTGTCGCAAGGGGAACGCCGTCAATGCCGGGCATTGCGTCGGCAGGCCGCCCGGTCCACTGGGCCACGCGGTGGAGATATTCGCGGTAGCGCGGGACGCCGGTCAGCGGGCTCGCATAGCGAACACCCGGGACGCTGAGCCGGTAGCGGCGCACGTCGCTCACGGCCGGCACGCCGATACTCACGAAGA
>DATHNL010000141.1:0-2645 GCA_035486035.1 Gemmatimonadaceae bacterium | reverse complement strand
CTATGAAATTCCGGAATCGCTGCACGATCGTCTGCCGGGCGAGCTATCCTACGGGACGCAGCGCATGCTCTCCATTGCGATCGCGGCCGCGCCGGGCGCGCGGGTTGTTCTCCTGGACGAGCCGGCCGCCGGGCTCGGCGGCCCAGACATGCTGGTCTTGCGCGACCTTCTCGTGCGCATGCGCGCTGAAGGTTTGGCCGTCGTGCTCATCGAACATCACATGGACCTCGTGATGGAGCTCGCGGACGAGGTCGTCGTGATCGAGCTCGGGCAGCTCATCGGCCGGGGAAAGCCCGCGGAGGTCCAAGCCGATCCGCGCGTGCTCGAAGCCTATCTCGGGAAGGCGGCATGAGCGCCCGACTCGAAGTCAGGGATCTGCGCGTTGCCTACGGCGCAAGCCGCGCGGTCGCGGTCGACAGGCTCGTCGTCGAGCCCGGGACCCTCGTGGCGGTCATCGGCGCCAATGGCGCCGGCAAGTCGACACTGGTCAACGCCATCGCCAACTGGTCGCGCGCCGAGCCGCGGGTTGAAGGCGCGATCCTGATGGACGGCGAGAACATCGCGGGCCTCCCTGCGCACCAGCATGTACGGCGGGGTCTGCAGCTCGTCCCGGAGGGCCGCGGGGTGTTCATGGGCCTGACCGTCGAGGAGAACCTCCGGGACGGAGCGTCGCCGGAAGCAGGCCCGGGTCGCAGGACCTATTCCGTGCAGAACGTCTATGAGCTGTTTCCGCGTCTCCACGAGCGCCGGACGACTTCGGGCGGCTCGTTGAGCGGCGGTGAACGGCAGATGCTGGCGGTCGGTCGCGCCCTGCGGATGGCGCCGAAGGTTCTGCTGCTCGACGAACCCTCGATCGGGCTTGCGCCGCGGCTCGTCTCAGTCCTCCTGCAGACCATCCGCATGCTCGTCGACGCCGGACTGACCGTGCTGCTCGTCGAGCAGAACGTTCGCGCCGTCATGCGCGTCACCGACGTCGTGCATCTGCTGGAGCGTGGAAAGGTGATCGCCAGCGGCACGGTCGAAGCGATGCGGGACGATCCGCGAATCATCGAGGCCTATCTCGGGGGCAGCCACGGATGAATGTGCTGCAGCAAGTCGTCAATGGAATCATCATCGGGCACGCCTATGCGCTCGTCGCCGTCGGCTGGACGATGCTTCTGGGCGCCGCCCGTCTCGTGAATTTCGGCCACGGCCAGATGTACATGGTAGGGGCATTCGTGGCTTGGTGGTTTATCAAGCTCACCGGCCTCCCTTATCGGGTCGCGGTTCTCGCCGCTGTTGTGGTTGGCGCGCTTATCGGCGCCGTCATGCAACGCCTGCTGATGAAGCTCACGCTTTCGCGCGACCTCGTGAGCCTCATGATCGTCACGCTCGGCTTCGGACAGATGCTCGAAGGCGCGGCAGGGCTCGCCTTCGGCCCGAAGCCGCAGACGCTGGCGAGCCCCTTCCAGGGAATGTCGCTGCGTTTCGGCCCGATCTGGTTCACTGTCCAGGATGCGATCCTCGTCGTCACCACGATCGCCGCCTTCTTGGCTCTCCGATATGTGCTGAACGCCACGAGGTTCGGAACTGCGATTCGTATGGTTGCCGAAGATCCACCGCTCACTCGGCTCGGCGGAATCGACATCTCGCGCGCCTACATGGGCATCTTCGCCTTCGAGGGAGCGGTGGTCGCTTTCGCCGCGACGCTGGTCGCGCCGCGAACGCCCATCCTCACCTCGATGGGCTTCGATCAAGTGGTGATGACCTTCGTCGTCGTCGTGCTGGGCGGCATCGGCAGCGTCGCCGGAAGCTACGTCGCAGGTCTCTGCCTCGGATTGTTCACGGCGCTGTTCGGTGCCCTGGTGTCGCCCGCGTACACAACAGCGGCTGTGTTCGCGCTCCTCATCGCCGTCATGGCGCTGAGGCCCGGCCAGCTCGCAGCCTCTGCGAACTTCGCTCGATGAATCGACGCCAATACTTGTTGCGGCGGCTGGTCGGAGTGATCGGGCTCGCGGTCGCCGGATTCTTCCTGCCGCGCATTCTCGGCGGGTCAACTTTCGTCTACGACACGCTGGTCGTCATCGCGATCTTCAGCGTGATGTCGTACGGGCTCGACATTCTCCTGTCCGACCTCGGCGAGATCAGCCTCGCGCATACGGCGTTCTTCGCCACAGGGGCCTACGCGGCTGCGATACTGACGGTGCGCTATGGACAGAACGCGTGGGTCGCAATGGTCGGCGCCGTTCTCAGCTCGCTCGCGCTTGCTCTTGTGCTTGGCACCATCACCATTCGGACGCGCGAATTCGCATTCTCGCTCGTGACCTATGCCGCCGCGATCGTGTGCATGAACATCGCCTCCAACTGGGATTTCCTCGGCGGCTCTGACGGGATCGTCGGGGTTCCCCCGCTCGACCTGTCCATCGGACCGCTCGCGCTCACGGCGGGTCAAGGCGGCGAGTTCTGGCCCTTCGCCTACGTGCTGCTTCTTCTCACACTGTACTTCGTCCACCGGTTTCGTCGGTCGAGCCTCGGCCAAGCGGCGCTGATGGTGCACATGAACCCACGCCTCTCCGCGATGTGCGGTCTCGACGCGAACCGGGTCCGCCTGCAGGTCTTCCTGGTCTCGGCGCCGATCAGCGCGCTCGCGGGTTGGCTCTATGCCT
>DATHNL010000140.1:0-19795 GCA_035486035.1 Gemmatimonadaceae bacterium | reverse complement strand
GAGGATGACGATCCCGTTGCGGCGGCTCGATGCGCCTTCGCGGGTCATCACGCCATACAGGCCGTCGGGCGTCGTCATGACATCGTTCACGACCCGGGCGTCGACGATCACCGAGTCGGTGATCCTCGGGTGCGACGGGTCGCTGATGTCGAGGGCGTAGAGACGATCGGCGATCGTGGCCAGGTAGGCGTTCTTGCCGTTCGGGTGAGGCCAGAACTCGGATACGGCGAACTTCGCGATCGGCTGGCGGCCGACGAGCGTCGTCGCGCGCCGGATATTGCGATGCTGGACGACCACGCCGGTCTCACCGCTTGCGCCTCCCACGGCGGCACTCACGACATAATTGCCCGCCTCATACGGGACGAAGCTGCCATCCGGGTCGATCACGCCTTGGCCCGGCGCCACCGTCCACTCGGGTGTCACGCCTTCTATTTCATGACCCGCCGCGTCTCTGGCGATGGCGCGGAGATGGATGACGTCCCCGGTACGTACGGGAGCGCTGACACCGGTAATCTCCACGGATCGTATCGTGTTGGGGCGCACGGCCAGCTCGAGAACGGTGCGCGCGCTGCCACTGCTTGCCGAGACGGTTGCGTTACCGGCGGCGATTGCCATGAGCCGACCATCGGCCGTCACGCGAACGACGTGCGGGTCGCTCGATGTCCAGGTGACATTGCCGAGGCGCCGGTCGTTGAGTACCGTGTACGCGGCAGCGGAGAGGGCGAGACGTTGCCCGACCATCAGCCGGTGCACCGCGGGAGTCACCTCGATACGCGCGGCGGGTTGCGGTACGAACTCGGCGACGACCTCGGTCGGCTTGCCGGGACGAGCGCCGGGGACGATGGCGATCATCTCGACGACGAAGCGCGCGGGCGAGCCGGCGCGCAGCATGCCAGTCGAGTCGATCTTGCCTTCGAAGCGCGTACCGCCGAACCAACGCACGGATGCGTTCGGGACCGGATGGCCGTCGGCATCGAGTGGCGTGGCTTTGAGGCGCAGCGAGTCGCCAACGGTGACGGTCGGGTGCGCAGGTGTGACCGCGATCGAGGCGACGGGGCTCGCCGGGAGCCCGACGTGAGCGGAGTCGGCCACCTGCAAGAGCGCGACAGTGAGGAGTGCGAGCATGGCCACCACGATAACGGCCTTAGGCGTTGCGCGCGAGAGTGGTCTTCCACTTGCAGAGGAACACGCGTATGGCAGACGCAACCTTTGAAGAGCTCATCGGCACGCTGAACGATCTCATCGAGACGTGCCGGGACGGGATCAACGGCTTCAGGACCGCCGCCGATGGCGTGAGCAGTCCGATCGCCAAAGAGGTGTTCTTGTCGCGCGTGCATCTCATCGAGAAAGGTCTCGGGGATCTCGACGCCGCCGTGCAGCGGCTCGGCGGGGATCCGATCGAGCACGGGCATCCGGCGGCGTCGATGCACCGGGCGTGGATCAACATCAAGTCGGCCGTCACGATGCGGGACGATCGGGCGATCATCAATGAGGTCGTGCGCGGTGAGGAGGTCGCGATCCAGCACTATCGCGAAGCGCTGGAAAAGCCGCTGCCCGCGGATATCCGAGCGATGGTCGAGATGCAAGAGCGTGGCACGGAGTTGAATCTCGAGCGCGCGCGGGCGTTGGCTCGCGTCCGGGACACGGGGTAGATTTCGGGTGCAATGCAACTGTCGTATCACACCGTCTACGATGTCAGCGCGACATCGTACTCGCCCTGGCGGCTCGGGCTTGCCTTTCTCTTCTGTGCGATAGCGCTCATCTGGTGGCGGAGGAGCCTGCGCGCACAGGGGGCCGTGCGGCATTGGATCCAGCGTACGATCATCCTCATCGTGGCCGCCGGCGGTGTCATCGCGGCGACGTACGAGCCGGCATCACGCGGGCAGCTGCGCGAGGTGCTCGGTAAAGGGTCGTATCAGACCGTGGAAGGCGTGATCAGCGATTACACCGTCGCTGACCCGGCGCGCAAAACGCCGGAGCATTTTACGGTGCAATCGGCTGAGGCCGCGCACTTCACGTTCATCATGCGATCCAATGGGCCTGGGTTTCACGAGACCCAGGCGACGGGTTCGCCGCTGAAGTCCGGCGAGTGCGTGCGCCTGGCCGTCGTCGGCGGCGCCATCGGGCGCGTCGAGATCGCCGATCACTGTTAGGCTCGACTGCTCGCAACGTTGAGTACTATCAACTTTGAGTGCACGGTCGGGCACGCGCTGTGGCGCTCTGCGCATACCAGCGGTATACCCGCTGGCTAACCTCCGCTCTCCCCACATGCGGAGAGCTACATGCGCAAGACGCTTCTGGCCACGCTGCTCGCGCTCGCCGCGATGGCAGCGTGCACCAGTGCGACCGCCCCGGCGACGGCGCACGATTGTGTCAACGGGACGTGGACCGGCTCCGGCGAGACGTGCTAGCGTGACGCCGTAATGGCTCGCACTTGCAGCGCGACGGCGGCGACGTCGTCCGGAACCGTCGTGCGCGCGGGCGCCGGTGCGTCGTGCACCGGACGCCCGCCTTCCGTGCGCCGGGCCATCTCACGGATCTCGGCCAGGTCATGCCGATCGGCGATCTCTCCCGCGATGAGCAGGAGCGCGCCGGCGCGCGAATGATTGCCGCGGCGCTGCTCACACTCGGCCGCGTGCAGGTGAAACGAGGCCGTGAGCGCCGGCGGGAGCGTGGTGCCCTCGAGGATCGTCACCCAGCGATCAAAATCCTCCCACTGACCGCGGAGTCCATGCAGCTCCATGAGGTTGATGGCGCCGGTCCACTTGGCATCGAACGCAACCCCGTTCTCGAACACGAACCGGAACGCATCGTACGCGGTCTCGTACAACCCCACGTGCATCGCGCAGACGCCGAGGTCGCCCAAGAGGCGCATGAGTCGCGCCGGGTCGGATTGCGTCGCGAGCGCCTCGCCGAAGAGCACCAGCGCCCCGTCGTAGTTGCCCTCGCGCGCCGAGAGCGTGGCGAGATCGTGCAGGGCGAGCGCCAGGGGCTCGGGGAGGGATTTCTTGCGCGCCGTGCGAATGGTCTGCTCCAACACGTCGCGCCCCAACACGAGCTCACCCTTCCAGATGAACGCGTTCGCCGCCGCGACGTCGATCTTGAGCGCCCCATTGATGTCGCCGATCTCGGCCGCGATGACCCGACCGATCTCGTACGCGCGCAGCGCGTCGTCGACGTACCCGCGCTGGCGGGCCACATAGCCGATGCGATCGAGGCAGTAGGGGAGGATCGCCAACAGGCCCTCGGTCCGCGCGGCCTCGATCGCCAGCGAGTAGACATCGCTGGCGACGTAGAATTCGCCGTCGTCCTCGAGCACCGCGCCATAGGCCGCGAGCTTCTCGGCCACCGGCTGGTCTTTCGGGATCGTGTCGAGGATCGCCTGCAGGGCGCGACGTGTCGGGCTGTCCGGCAGACGCCGGACGGACGAGCGCACGGCGGCGACCTCGATGGCGGTCGGTTCGGCGACCGGGCGGTCGAGCCGGCGGTCGACCAAGCGCAGGGTGACGAGTCCGGCCGAGAGGGCTTCCCACTCCCACGGCGTCTCGGGGTCTACGGCGGCGAGGCGCTCGAAGAAGGGGCGATGTCGCATACCGACAGTGTACAATAAAACGACTGTTCCGCGAGGTGCGATGATACCTCCTACTTTAATAGTGCTATGCGCGGCGTCGAACGGTGGATACGGGACAAGCTGCACCGTGGTGTTGCCCACTTGTTGCCGGGGCCCGCGGCGCCGGCGCGCGTGCCGGACTGGGACGCGCGGCCCTATCGTGTGCTGGTGCTCCGCTATGACGTCATAGGCGATCTCGTTCTCAGTACGGGCATGCTGCGTCAAATCGCATCAGCGCACCCGCTCATGGAGATCGATGTGCTGGCCCGGACGTGGGTCGTGCCGGTGCTCGACGGCCTGCCATATGTGCGGCGCGTGATCCCGTTCGATTGCTCGGCGACCAACCGGTATCCGTCGCTGGCGCTGCTGTCGCGCGTCAGGCGCGAGCGGTATGACGTGGTTGTGGACGGAATGTCCATTCGGCATTCGAGCCCGACATCGTCGCTCATGTTCATGGTCGCGGCTCGGTCGCCGTACCGCGTCGGGCTTTCGAGCGCGAGCAATGCCTTTCTCTACAACCTGCCGGTCGCGCCTGACCGCTCGCGGCATCATGCCGAGCAGTCGGCCGTCCTGGCGCAGCCGTTTGGGCTCGCGCTCGATGGGACCGATTGGCGGTCGGAGCTCGTCATCACGCCGGCCGAACGGAGTGCGGCCGAGGCATACTGGTCATCGCTTGGACGCGGCCGCGGGCGCGGGCTTCGCGTGTTCGTGAACGTCTCGGTTACCGATCCGAGGAACGACTGGCCGGATGATCGCTTCGTAGAAGTAATTCGCCAGTTGGTCTCTCGTCGCAGCGATGTCGTTGTTCTCATCAGTGGGATCGCGAGCCAAACGGATCGCATTGTGCGCGTTGCCCGCGCGGCGGGCGCGCATTCAGCGACGCAGTCGCTGCGCGAGGTCATCGCGCGTGTGGCGACCGCGGACCTCGTCTTGACGCCGGACACCGGGATCGTGCACATCGCCGCGGCCTTCGGCCGACCGATCGTCGGCCTCTATCGCGTCGACACGCGGATGTGGGCGCCGTATCACGTGCCGTCGCGTGCCCTCCACTCCGATTCGCTCGTGCACGCCATTCCCGTCGATCGCGTCGCCGCCGCGATCGATGATCTGCTCGAGGAGCAATACGGGGGCGTTAAGGCGTAACTCCGAGGGCCAGGTGGATGGCCTCGTCCACGCGCTGAGGATTCCCCTCGTCCCAGCCGAGGAGGATGCGAGTCACGCGACCTTGTCGGTCGATGACGAGCGTCTCGGGGATCGCGTAGACGTGGTACGCTTTCGCGATCGGGTCGAGCTCCTCGCCCGGATTGTCGGCGACGGCGATCGGGCAGGTGAGCTTGTGCTCGACCGTGAAATAGTCGTGGAGCTTTGTGAGCTCGACGGAAGGGGTGAGGTCGGAGTCCGCGCGGAACCGGCCCATCAGGCTCGTCGCCAGCACCAGGCGCAGTTGCGAGCCGTATTTCTTCTGGAGGTCGACCAGCGCGGGGTAAGAGCGCGTGCAGGCCGCACACCACCAGGCTGTCAGCTCGACAACCGTCACCGGACCGCCGCTCGACGGGTCGACGGTCGTGGTGCCCGCGGGCTCGTTGAACCAGTGTGGCGCGGTGATGCGCGGTGGGGGCTGGCCCACCATCTGGTAACGCGCGATTTCGTCGGCTAGGCCATCGGTGACGCCTGGAACACCGGGCAGTCCGGCCGGGGCGTGGATCAGGAGCTCGAGCGCCGTCGGCGTGTTGCCGTGGCCGGCAACGACCTCGGCGAGGTTGCGATACGCGTAGATCAGCTGGTGCGAGAGGCGAACGCGGTCAGCAGAGTCGAGCCGCGTTGCGAGCTCCATCACGGCGTTCGCGTGGAACGCGATGCCGTCGTCATAGTCGACATCGCGGAAGAGTTGGCCGAGCAAGGCGTGAGCTTCGACGCGTGCGGCCGCGCTGGCGCCCGGCAGCGAGTCCAGTCTTGCTCGGGCCCGCTCCGCGGCCTGCAAGTGCTCCATCGTGAGCGGCGGCTCGAGGTCGTGGCGCACGGTGTCGAGCAGCGCTGATTCTTTGGTTTGCGCGTCGCTCGCTTCGCTCGCGAACGCGCACAGCGCCAACGTGGCCAGCAGTCGGGTCAGGGCTGCCATAAATGCATCAGTGCCATTGTGAGTCCCTATATACTTCGTGGCCCTGAAATAGCGTTAGTAACACTTTGGTTCGGTGAATATCCCGCGGCGCGATCGTAAGGAGATTGTGGTCCAGCACGATAAGATCAGCCCATTTACCAACGGTGATGGAGCCACGCGCCGAGTCGGCAAATGCGACCCGCGCGCCGTTGATCGTGTAGGCGGCGATGATCTCGGGCAACGAGATGGCCTCGTTAGGCAGCCACGGTGGCCCAGGTGGGCCGTCAGGGTCGCGACGCGTGATGGCAACCTCGATGCCTTGGAGCGGGTCGAGCGGCGACACGTCCCAGTCGGACCCGGCGACGAGCGTAGCGCCGGTGCGCGCGATCTCGCCCATCGGATAGAGGCGGGCCGAACGAGCGGGGCCGAGCACTGGGACGGTCATCTCGGTGACGTACTTGTCCGGGAAGGCCCACTCCGGTTCGAAGTCGGCGAACACGCCCAGCACGCGGAACCGGGCCACGTCGCTCGTATCGACGAGCTCCAAGTGCGCGATTTGCGGACGGGCATCGCGTGGGCCGTTCACGCGCCGGGCGAAGGCGATGGCGTCGAGCGCCGCGCGCACGGTGCGATCGCCGATCGCGTGGATGTGAATTTGAAACCGCGCCTTATCGAGCGCCGCGACCAACGTGTCGAGATGGCCGGGCGTGCTGGTGAGTGCCCCGCGGTCGTTCGTCCCGACATACGGCGCAAGGAGCGCGGCCGTATGCGATTCGATCACGCCGTCGCCAAAGATCTTGATCGCATCGGTTCGCACGTGGGTCGTGCGATAGCGATGGCCGAGCCAGATAAGACGGGGGATCTGTTCGACGCCGCGCGTGGGCTCGACGTACTGCGAGGTCGTGATCCACGCCGTGAGCTTGCCCTGCCGGTCGGTGCTCGCGTAGGTCGCGAGGCGGGCCGAGTCGGCGTTCGCCTCGAACAGCGACGTGAGTCCGTATCGGTTGGCGAGGGCGAGCGCGCGGGTCAGAGCGGCGGCGTATTCCTCGGGTGTGCGCTCGGGCATCCGCTTCGTCACCAGATACCTGGCGTCCTCGCGCAGCGTGCCGCTCGGCCGGTGCGTGCGAGGGTCACGCTCGATATGGCCGTTCGGTGGATCGGGCGTCGCCGACGTGATGTTGGCGGCGTCGAGCGCCTTCGAGTTGACCCACGCCGAGTGGGCGTCGGCGGATTCGACGTACGCCGGTCGGTCTGGTACGAGCGAGTCGAGCAGCTCGCGCCGCGGGTTCGCGTGGGGGAAAATCGGGTCGTCCCAGCCCGAGGCGCGGAACCATGGCGTGGTTTTGGCGCAGTGGCGGATCGAGTCGACGACCGCGGCGGCGGTCGGCAGGCTCGCGAGGAGACAGTCGCCGAGGTTCAATCCACCGGTGATGGCGTGCACGTGCGAATCGTGAAAGCCGGGCAAGAGCATCCGGCCGCCCAACTCGATCACGACGGTCTGGGTGCCGATCCACGGCGTGACCCCGCTGTCGTCGCCGACGTAGGCGATGCGGCCGGCGGTAACGGCCACCGCCTGCGCGGTCGGGTGCAGCGAGTCGACCGTGTACACGGCGCCGCCGCGCAGTACCGTGTCCGCCGGCGGCGGCGAGTGGCGGGTCGTGCAGGCGAGGCTCGCGGCCGCCAGCAGGCACGGACCGACACGATGCGGCATGCGGTAGACTGCCTGTGGGTACGGCCTGGCGCTAGATCCGGGGCCTCATGCTGAGCATTGAGCGGTACGGGGACGTGGAGCGGGTGATCATGTGGACCCGGCGAAGCATGTCCGTAGGCTACCACGTCAGCGCCTACGTGACGCGCGGCGTGGTCATCGACACGGGCTTCCCGGCGATCGGCCGAGAATTCGCGCAGTGGCTCGAAGCGGCAAAGCCGCGAGGGGTCATCGTGACCCACGCCCACGAGGACCACGCGGGCAATGTCGATGTCGTGACGCGCCTCAACGTCCCTATGCTAATGACATCAGGGACGCTTGCCGAGCTGCAAGGCGCAAAGGGGATCGGACTCTATCGAGTCTTCGTGTGGGGGAATCCGCGGAAGGTGCCGCGCGGGCTGGAGCCCGGCCATGTCGATGAGCCGGCGCTTGTGATGGTGCATACCCCAGGTCACTCGGCCGACCACCACGTGGTGTGGGACGCCGAGCGGGAGCACCTGTTCGGCGCCGACCTCTTTCTCGGCGTAAAGGTTCGCGTGCTGGCGCCGTGGGAGGACCCACGAACGCACGCGGCCAGCCTGCGCGCCGCCATCGCACTTCGGCCGAAGCGACTCTACGACGCTCATCGAGGGCTGATCATGGACCCCATCGGGGCACTGACGGCGAAGGCGGACTGGATCGACGGGACCGTTGCCGCGATCGAGCGGCGTCTGGCCGAGGGGTGGAGTCATCGGGCGATTGCCCGGGAGGTCCTCGGGCGGGAGGGGTCGCTCCGGCTTCTCACGGGGGGCGAGTACTCCCGGACGAACTTTGTCGCTAACGTCGCTTCGCCTCGCGGTCTAGGGCAGTCCCAAACTCGGCCCAGGTGACATCGAGGCCGGCCAGCAGCTTCTCGACGACTGAGAAAGAAGGCCGGCGCGTCGCGCGCTCGATCCCGCCCACGTAGGCCCGGTCGACGTTGGACTGGGCCGCGAATTTCTCCTGGGACATACCGCGTTGCTTGCGGAAGGTTATCAGAACGGCGGCCAGCATTTGGTGATCAGTGCGAGAATGTCGAGGCACGCCCACGGTAATAATGATCCACGGTGAACTGAGCCACGGGCGGATGGCTCACGGGTGAGTGACACACGGCCGGTCGCCATCGATCACATACAAGTGCCGCGTGAGTAGTTACGCACATGACACCATCGGTGGACGGATGTAGGGGAGCGGCCCACTGGCGGGTCCCCAGGTCGAAGCTGGCTGGATTCCACCCCTACACGAGCTCAGCAGTGGGAATGCCACTCCATGAAGAGGCGTCGTTGTCGCTAGTGACAACGACCAACGTCGACGCTTCGAGTCGGCGGGTGATCTACGAGGCGCGAGTCGTCATCACGGGCGGCGAGGACGACGCTCGCATGGCGGCCGTCAAGTTCCGGGCGTTTCTCCGGCGGTATCAGAAGCCAGCCGGGCTCACCATCCGGCTCGCTGACGAGCAGCAGAGGGACGAACGGACGTAGGCGTCATAGCGAGTGGGGCGTTCCCCCCCACACCCCCCCTACCTCCAGACTGCCCCTATGTTTGGCATACTGCCCCTATATTTGGGCCCTGGATGGGACCAAACTCACTCATACTGCTGGACGCCCGGGCAGTCGACCGCACTTTGAAGCGGATGGCGGGCGAGATCGTAGAGCTCAACGGCGGGACCGATCGCCTGATGCTGGTCGGTATTCAGCGGCGGGGCGTTCAGTTGGCGGACCGACTGGCCCATCTCATCGGCGAGCGTGAAGGCGATGCGCCACCGCGCGGGGCGCTCGATATCACGCTCTATCGAGATGATCTCCAGACCGTCGGTCCGCGACCCGTGGTCGGGAAAACCGAGCTCCCGCGGGATATCGACGGGGCGCAGGTCATCATCGTCGACGACGTGCTCTATACCGGGCGCACCGTGCGCGCGGCCCTCGACGAGCTCGCGGACTTCGGGCGGCCGGCGCGGATCGCGCTCGCCGTCCTCGTCGATCGTGGCGGGCGAGAGCTGCCCATTCATGCCGATATCGTCGGCAAACGCGTCGACCTGCCGAAGGATCAGCGGGTCGATGTGCTCGTTCACAGCCTCGACGGAAAGGACGCGGTGATCTTGGTGACACCGTGACGAGCGCGCTCGGCAAAGACTTGCTGGGGCTCGAGCCGCTCAGTGCGGAGCAAATTCGGCTCATTCTCGATACGGCGGAGCCATTCAAGGAGATCAGCGAGCGGGCCATCAAGAAGGTGCCGGCGCTTCGCGGGTCGACCATCGTCAATCTCTTCTTCGAGCCGTCGACCCGCACGCGGGTCTCGTTCGAATTCGCCGAGAAAAGGCTCTCGGCCGACACGGTGAATGTCAGTTCGTCGGGCTCGTCGGTCTCGAAGGGCGAAACCCTGGTCGATACGGCGCGGAACCTCGAGGCGATGCGCATCGACATGGTCGTCATGCGCCATGGTGCCTCCGGAGCGGCACAATTTCTGGCCGAGCGCATCGAGTCGAACGTGATCAACGCCGGCGACGGCACGCATGAGCACCCCACCCAAGGACTGCTGGATCTCCTGACGCTCCGAGATCATTTCAAGGAGCTGAAAGGGCTGCGTGTGTGTATCTGCGGCGACGTGCTGCACTCGCGCGTGGCGCGGTCGAATATCTGGGGCCTTCAGAAAATGGGCGCCGAGGTCGCCGTGTGCGGCCCGCGATCGTTGCTGCCTTATGGGATCGAGGAGTTTGGCGTCCAAGTGTTCGACCGGATCGAGGCGGCCATTGAGTGGGCGCAGGCGCTCAACGTGCTGCGATTGCAGCTGGAGCGCATGACGGCCGGGTATATCCCGTCGCTGCGCGAGTACAATCGCGTGTTCGGCGTGACCGCCGATCGGGTAGCGCGAGCATCGAAGGAACTGCTCATTCTGCACCCGGGCCCGATGAATCGCGGCGTGGAAATCGACTCCAACGTGGCCGACGGCCCGCACAGCGTGATCCTCAACCAGGTGACGAACGGCGTGGCCATTCGCATGGCGGTCTTGTACCTGCTCGCCGGTGGCCGGCCGGAGCTCGCCGAGGCGGCAAAAGGATGACGAAACCACTGCTGCTGCGCGGCGGCCGTGTGATCGATCCGGGTCGGGGCGTCGATGTCGTCGGCGACGTGCTCGTGATGGATGGGCTGATCGAGGCCACGGGCCTCGGCCTCGGCACTCCTGACGGCGCCGAGGTGCTCGATTGCTCGGGATGCATCGTGTCCCCGGGATTTGTGGACGTGCACGCCCATTTGAGGGAGCCCGGTCGGGAGGACGTCGAGACGATCGCGTCCGGGGCCCGTGCCGCGGCCGCGGGAGGATTCACGGCAGTCTGCGCGATGCCGAACACCGATCCCGTCACCGACAATCAGGCGGCCGTTGGGTTCATCGTGCGCCAAGGCCTCGCGGCCGCGGCGGCGCGCGTGTATCCCATCGGCGCCATTTCCGTCGGGCAGAAAGGGGTGGCGCTGGCCGAGGTTGGGGAGATGGTCGGGGCGGGCGCTGTCGCGGTCAGCGACGATGGGAAGCCGGTCGTGAGCGCGCAGCTGATGCGCAACGCGTTGGAGTACGCGAGGACCTTCGGCATCCCGGTCGTTGATCACTGCGAGGAGCCGACGCTGGCGGCCGGAGGTGCCATGAACGAGGGCCTCGTGAGCGCGAGGTTGGGGCTCAAGGGCATCCCGTCCGAGGCCGAGGAGATCATGGTCATCCGGGATATTCTCCTGGCCCGTCGCACGGGCGGTCATGTTCACCTGGCTCACATGAGCACGAAGGGATCAGTCGAGCTCATTCGCTGGGGGAAAGAGCGGGGCATTCGCGTGACGGCCGAGGTGTGCCCGCACCATTTATCGCTCACCGAGGACGCGGTCGAAGGCTACAACACGAACGCGAAGATGAACCCGCCGCTCCGCACGGCGGAGGACGTCGCGGCGCTGCAGGAGGCGCTCCGCGACGGGACGATCGATGTCGTGGCGACCGATCATGCGCCGCACCACTACGACGAAAAGGAGCGCGAGTTCGCCGATGCGCCGAATGGCATCGTCGGCCTCGAGACCGCGCTCGGCGTCAACGTGACGACGTTGGTCGATCGCGGGATCCTGACGTGGGCCCAGCTGATCGATCGGATGTCCGTGGCGCCCGCGCGACTGTTTCATTTGCGTGGCGGATCGCTGGCGAAGGGAACGCCAGGCGACGTGACGGTGTTCGACCCGCAGCGATCGTGGACGGTCGACCCGACCCGATTCGTGTCCAAAGGTCGGAATACACCCTATGCCGGCTTCGAGCTCAAGGGTCGGGCGATGTGTACCATAGTTGGGGGCCGTATCGTCCACCGAATAGCATCGTGACAGTGAGACCGTTACTCTAGAGGTGATGGCTACGGGCGCTGAGAAATCGACGGATGTGATCACGGCGTTGCTGCAAGAGCGCCGCAGGTTCGAGCAATGGTTGGCGACGCTCGAATCGCGGCGCGCGATTACGCCGGCCAACGTCTACTCGCGTGTGCACGCGGATTACACGGCACGGTTATCTGGCGTGCTCGATCAGCTCGGCGGGCGATCGGCCGAGCTGCAGCAATCGGTGGATTCGCTCGGTGCCAAGCTGTCCACGCTCGAGTCCGAGGAGAACACCAGGCGCGACGAGCGCGCCGAGGCTGAGCTCCGCGCCGCTGTTGGCGAGTACACGCAGGAGCGGTGGATCGAGCTGAGTGAGGCGACCGACACCGAGATTGCTCGGTTGTCGAGTGAGCGGTCCGAGGCGACCGCGGAGTTGGCGCAGCTGCAACAGCTGCTCAACATGGCGAAGAGTCGGCGCCCCGAGCCGGTCGTGCCGGTGCCTCCAGCGGCGCCGCCGTTGGCGCCACCGGCGACTGCTGCTCCTGCGCCGGCTGCCGCCGCGCCGGCTCCTGTACCTCTTCCGGCGGCCGCGGCCGCTGCCGCTGCTCCTCCTCCGCCACCGCCTCCGCCGCCAGAGATCCCGCGACTGCGTCCGCCTGAGCCGAGGACGGCGGATGGGGCGATGCGGAGACCCTCGGCTGCCATCCCGCGGCCGGCTGAGCCAAGGACCGAGCCGAAGACCGGGCCGATCATGGATCCGTCGAGTTTCGACGAGCTCGCGTTCTTGAAGTCGGTAGCGCCAGGCGGGGGAGCTGGATCACCGCCCGGTGCCGCGGGCAATCAGGCGCGCGCTGCCGCTGGTGGGGGCGCTGCGCCTGCACCGGCATCACGCGCGAAGCTGGCGACTCCGCCAGAGGCCGGGACGCTGAACGACATCTCGCTGCGCGACAATCCGGCCACACCCGCCAAGGGCGACAGTGGCAGTGTGCCGGTGTTCTTGCGCGACGTGCCGACCGAGCAGGTCAAGTCGCTCAAGTGCTCGGAGTGTGGGTCTATGAACTACCCCACGGAGTGGTATTGCGAGCGGTGCGGCGGCGAACTCGCCGCGATGTGACACAAATGAGGGGGCCCGCTTCGCGGCCCCCTCGTGATGCTCGGGTATTACGGACCCGGTCCCGGTTCGCGACCCCGGGTTCCGAGGCGCCGAGGGATTCAGCCAGTCTTTGCTTTGGCCAAGTGGCTCTTCTGACGCGCGGCCGCATTCCGGTGAATGAGCCCTTTGCGCGCCGCGCGATCGAGCAGGCTGACAGCGGCCAGGCGCTCGTCGGCCGTCGACGTGGGGGTCTTCGCCTTCTTGAGCGCTGTCCGCAGCGCCGAGCGCTGGGCGCGATTGCGCACGGTCGCCGCCCGGGACTTGCGCATGTTTTTCTTTGCGGACTGAATGTTCGGCATAGACCTGTAAGCTTGCCGTCCCAATCGCGCATGTCAAGATGCGCCATTACTTTGACGCTATGATCGCCGAGGGCGCACCATTCGTCGTGGAGCTCGCGCACTTCAACGGGCCGCTGGACCTCCTGTTGACGCTCATTCGCGACGAGCAGATCGACATTTACGACATTCCGATCGCGCGGGTCGCCGAGCAATTCCTCGTGCGTCTGCACTCGCTCGGCCTCGACGAAGCCGCGGATTATCTCGACATGGCCGCGCGCTTGTTGCGCATCAAGGCACAGTTGCTCCTGCCGCATCCGGAAGGGGACGAGGCGTGGGAAGATCCGCGCGCGGAGCTCGTGCGCCGGCTGCTCGAGTATCAGCAGGTCCGCGAGGTCGTCGACATCTTGGATGCGCGAGGCGAAGCGCGCCGCAATCAATTCGCGCGTACCGTGCCTGTCCGGCCTGGCGATCCGGTGCCACAGAACACGGTGTTGTCGGTCTCGATGAGCGAGCTTCTGGCCGCGGTCGATCGCGTCCTGCGCTCCGCCGTGCGCCCCATCGTGCATACCGTCGTGCCGCGAGCCCTCGACGTGGAAGGCGCGCTTCGCGCGGTGCGCGCGCTCCTCGCTGAACGCTCGCGTGCGTCGTGGCGCGATCTCTTGGCCGCAGGGTCGGAGCCGTGGCGCGCGTTGTCGTTTCTGTTGGCGCTGCTGGAAATGGCCCGTTTGGGTGAGTGCATCATTCGGCAGGCGGCGCCGTTTGCCGATGTGGAGATACGGTGTGAGCCCGCTGGCCAAGCTGCTTGAAGCCGCGCTGTTCGCGAGTGGCACCCCGGTACCGCTCGACGACCTTGCGGCGCTCGACCCCGAGTCGACGGGCGAGCAGATCGCCGCGGCGTTGACCGAGATCGCCGAGCACTACGCGGATCACGGCGTCGAGCTGATCGAGGCGGGCGGAGGGTGGCAGATCCTGACGCGCGGCGAGTACACGGCGGCCATCGAGCGCGCACAGCTCGCGTCCCGGCCGCAGCGGTTGTCATCGGCAGCGCTGGAGACGTTGGCGCTCGTGGCGTATCGACAGCCGGTGGCGCGGGCCGAGATTGAGGAGATCCGTGGTGTCACCGTTGGGAATCTCCTTAAGACCCTCCTCGAGCGCGGGCTCGTCGACGTGGTCGGCCGAGCCGAAGGGCTCGGGCGGCCGTTGCTCTACGGGACCACGCCCGCATTCCTGGAACAGTTCGCGTTGCGGCACTTGGGCGAGTTGCCGCGAGCGAACGAGCTTGCCGTCGCGCTCAAGCCGCTCTCTGAGCTATGATGCGCATCCAGCGCGCGCTCGCCCGGTCCGGCGTGGCATCGCGGCGGCGGGCGGACGAGCTGGTGGCGGCGGGGCGCGTGCGGGTCAACGGGCAGGTCGCGAAGATCGGGCAGTCGGTCGATCCTGACACGGATCGCATCACCGTCGATGGCGCCGAGGTCACGCCACCCGCCGCGTCGGCCACGTGGATCGTCCTGAATAAGCCGGGCGGTGTGCTGACTGCTCGAAAGGATCGGGACGGTCGCCGAACCGTCTTCGATCTCGTCCCGGATGTTCCCGGGCTTACGTATGTCGGACGGCTGGATTACATGACAGAGGGCGTGCTGCTACTCACGACCGACGGGATCGCCGCGCATCGGCTCACGCATCCGAGCGCCGGCGTCGAACGCACCTACGTCGCGACGGTCCGAGGGGACGCCGCCGGCGCAGCGCGGATCGCGCGCGGTGGTGTTGAGCTGGCCGAGGGTGAAGTGGTGCGGCCTGTCGAGGTGGCCACGCGCCCGATTGGGCAACGGCGATGGGAGTTCGAGGTCACGATTACCGAAGGCAAGCATCATGAGATCCGCCGACTATGCGAGGCGTTGGACCTCGATGTCGAGCGACTGGTGCGTACTCGCTTTGGACCAGTGCAACTGGCCAATCTGGCTTCGGGCGCGAGTCGGGCCCTCACCGCGGCTGAACGGCAGGTGATAGAACATGCCTAAGACTGCAACACCTACGGCTTCGACCGTCGTTCCGGCGGATACGTCGCTCGCGCAGGCCGTGGCGCGACAGGTCGCTCGGCGGGTTGTCGGGCAGGACTACATGGTCGAGCGCCTGCTCATCAGTCTGCTGACGGGCGGGCATGTGTTGCTGGAGGGAGTGCCCGGGCTGGCGAAGACGCTGACCGTCAGGACATTGGCCGAGACGGTTCGGACATCATTCCATCGCATTCAGTTCACGCCGGATCTTTTGCCGGCTGACGTCATCGGGACACAGGTCTACGACCAGTCGAACGGCCAGTTCACGATCAAGCGCGGCCCGATCTTCGCCAATATCGTGTTGGCGGACGAGATCAATCGCGCGCCGGCGAAAGTGCAGGCGGCGCTGCTCGAAGCCATGCAGGAGAAGCAGGTGACGATCGGTGGCGTGACGCACGTGCTCGAGGAGCCGTTCCTGGTGCTCGCGACGCAGAATCCGATCGAGCAGGAAGGAACGTATCCGCTGCCCGAGGCCCAAGTCGACCGCTTCATGATGAAGCTCAAGGTCGGGTATCCGTCGAAGGAGGAGGAGCGGGAGATCCTGCGGCGGATGGCGGGTGGGGCCGTCATCCCGGTCGAGGCGGTCGCGTCGCCCAGCCAGATTCTCGAGGCGCGGGCCAAGATCGCCGAGTTGTACATGGACGATCGGATCGTCGAGTACATCGTCGAGATCGTGCACACGACGCGGCGGCCGGCCGAGGCTGGGCTCAAGGAGCTGGCGCCGCTCGTCGAGTATGGGGCGAGTCCGAGAGCGACCATCGCGCTCGCGCAGGCCTCTCGTGCGCACGCCTATCTGCGTGGTCGCACCTTCGTGACGCCCGACGACATCAAGGCAATTGCGCCCGACGTGCTCCGGCATCGGATACTGACGACGTTCGAGGCCGAGGCCGAGTCGGTGACGAGCGATATCATCGTCCAGCGCGTGCTCGCGGCCATCGAGAGTCCGTGAGCTGACGTGTCGACATCGGTCCCGCCCGAGGTTCTGAAGCAGGTCAAGCTCATCGAGCTTCGAACGCGGGGGCTCGTGAACTCGTTGTTTACAGGCGAGTACCATTCCGTGTTCAAGGGCCAGGGCATGGAGTTCGCGGAGGTCCGCGAATATCTGCCTGGCGATGAGGTGCGGTCGATCGACTGGAACGTGACCGCGCGGATGCGGCGCCCATTCGTGAAGCGCTATGTCGAGGAGCGCGAGCTGACGGTGGTGCTCGCGGTCGATTTGTCGGGGTCGGAGCGCTTCGGCACGACGCGCCGATTCAAGAGCGAGGCCGCGACGGAGCTCGGCGCCGTGCTGGCGATGTCGGCCGTCCGGAACAACGATCGGGTCGGGACGGTTCTATTCACGGATCGGGTGGAGCACGTGGTTCCGCCGCGCAAAGGACGGCGCCATGTGCTGCGCATCGTCCGCGATCTGCTCGCGTTCCAGCCGGTGGGGCGCGGGACCGATCTGCCGGGCGCGATCGAGTACCTGAACCGTCTGTTATCGCACCATGCCATCGTGTTTCTGATCTCTGACTTCCAAGCCGGAGCGGGCGGCATCGAGCGGCCGTTGAAGCATCTCGCGCGACAGCACGATGTGGTCGCGGTCACCGTCGAGGACCCGGCCGAGCGAACGCTGCCGAACCTGGGTCCGGTGCGACTCGTCGATCCGGAGACTGGTGCGACGATCGTCGTTGACACCAGCAAGCCCGTTGTGCGGGCGCGATACGAGTCGATGGTCGCCGACGAGCGCCACGCGCGGCGACAGCTGTTGCGGCGGTTGGCGATCGACGAGGTCGCGATTCGCACGGACGCCGGGGTCGTCGAGCCTCTCCTGGGGTTCTTTCGCGCTCGCACGATGCGACTCCATCGGCGGCGCAGCGCTGGGCATGTCTGATGTTCGCCGGTCTGGCTGTGCTGGCGCTGCTCGTTCCCGGCGACTCGGTCATGCTGGGCGTCCGCGTTGCACCAGACACGGTGACCGTGGGCGCGCCGTTTCAGGTACTGGTTCGCATCCGTGCGCCGCGCGGATCGCGCATCGAGTTCTCGCTCGGGCCTGATTCCACCGGCGCGGTTCAGGCACTGGACACGCGCCAGATCAGGGATTCGCCCGATACGACCGGCGCGGAGGCCACGGCGACCTATCGCCTGGCCGCCTGGGATGTGGGGCCGCAGCAAGTGCTCATTCCCGACGCAATGGTGCGGTTCCCCAGTCTTGCCCAGAGAGCCGTGCCGATTGCGCCACTGACGGTGTTCGTGCGGCGCCTCGTGCCGCCCAAGGATAGTGCGCGGCGTGTGCCGAAGGCCGCGCGAGCGATCCTCCTGGCGGTCGAGCCGTGGTGGTGGCGTTGGGCCGTGGCGGTAGGAGCGCTCCTCATACTCGTGCTCCTCCTCTGGTGGCTCGTCGCCCGGTCCAAGCGCCGGACGGGGCCGGCGGCAAAGGGCGATCCGTACGAGGAGGCCGTGCGCGAGCTCGATCGCATCGAGCGGCTCGGCCTGATCGATGCCGGCGAGCGCGGGCGGTATGTCGCCCTCGTCACCCAAGTCGTGCGCGACTATCTCGCCGGCCGGATTGCGACGGCCTCACTCTCCCTGACGACAATGGAGCTGGTCGAGGCGCTCCGCGCTGATGCGCGCGTGCCGCTCGAGCGCCTGCAAGGCGTACTGGAGGAGAGCGATCAGGTCAAGTTCGCGCGGGCCAGAGTCACGGCCGAACGCGCGGCCGCCGTGGCGAGCGATGCGCGGCAAGTCGTGGACGAGACCGATACGGCCGTCAAGAAGAGTGAGGAGGCGGCGGCATGACCTTCAACGGGGTCGGGTTCGGACAGCCGTGGGTCCTGCTCCTCCTGCTGATGCTGCCCCTCTGGTGGCTCGCGCGTCGGGGACAGCGGCCCGCGGCCGTCACGTTCTCGCGCGTGGCAACGCTGGCCGCCGGGCCCAGGTTGGGGCTTACCCTGAGCCGGTTCCTGTTTGTCTTACGCAACCTGGCGCTGGCCGCGTGTGTCATCGCGGTAGCCCGGCCTCGGACCGGCGCGCGGGCCGAGATGATCACGAGCGAGGGGATCAACATCGTGCTCTGCGTCGATCTCTCGAGCTCGATGCTGGCACTCGACTTCCAGCCGCAGAATCGTCTCGAGGTCGCGAAAGAGACCATGAAGCGATTCGTGGCGGCTCGCCAATCCGACCGCATCGGTGTCGTCGCGTTCGCGGGCGAGGCGCTGACACAGGTGCCGCTGACGCTCGACTATCCGGTCGTGCAGGCGGCGATCACGAACCTGCAGGCCGGTGAGCTCGACGATGGGACCGCCATCGGGACGGCGATCGCGACTGCCGCCAACCGACTGCGCGTCGCCCCCGGGCGCTCGCGCGTCATGATCTTGCTCACCGACGGCGACAACAATCGCGGGTCGATCGATCCGCGAACCGCCGCTCAAGCCGCGGCGGCATTTCGCATCAAGGTCTATACGATAGGTATCGGGACCGACGGTATGGCGCCGGTGCCCGTTGGGCGCGGGCTCTTTGGGCTTCGCTATGAGAATCGGCCCGTGCACATCGATTACGATCTGTTGAGTGACATCGCCAAGATCACGAACGGGAGGTTTTTTCGGGCGCGGGACGCGGATGCGCTACAGCGCATCTACCAGCAGATCGATCAGCTGGAGCGCGTGCCGGTGAGAACCCAATCGTTCGTGCACTATCGTGAATTGTTCAGGTGGCCTCTGACGGTGGGGTTGTTGGCGCTGGGGTTCGAGCTCGGTCTGCTCGCTTGGCGAGGACCGTTGCCGTGATCTCGCTCTTTGAGCAACCCATGCTGCTCGCGGTCGCCATTCTCGGGCCGATCATCGTCGTGGCGCTGGTTGTTTCCCGACAACAGCGACGACGCGCGAGACTGGCCAAGCTCGGCACCCCAGCGATCGTCAACCGCTTGGTGCCTACGGCGTCCAGGGAGTCAGGTCTCCTCAGGGTGATCCTGCTCGGCGGAGCGGCTCTCTGCGCGGGAGTGGCGCTCGCCGGCCCGCGGTGGGGAAACGAGCAGCGGCTGGAGCACGGATCCGGGGTCGATGTCGTGCTGGCCCTCGACGCGTCGCTCTCGATGATGGCCCGGGATGAGCGTCCGAATCGCCTCGAGCGTATGAAAGAGGAGGTCCGGCGGCTCCGGGATCTCTCGCCGGGTGACCGGACGGCGCTCATCGCCTTCGCCGGCCGGAGTTACGTCCTGACGCCGCTCACGGTCGATGATGGGGCATTGGATCTGTTTCTGGAGAACCTCGACCCGTCGGTCGTCGGGCAGCCCGGCACGGCGCTGGCACGGGCGATCCGGCAGGGAACCGAGCTCCTGTTGGCGACCAGGACGGCGAGCGATCGCGCGCTCGTCCTCATGAGTGACGGGGAAGGCTTCGACGACGAGTCGGACGTGAGGGCGGCGGCGGAGTATGCGAAGGAGAATGCGGTGAGCGTCGTGACGGTGGGATTTGGCACGGAAGCGGGCACGACGATCCCCGTTACGGGTGGGGCGCCAGGCGACACCATCAAGCGCGATGAGAATGGGGACGTCGTCGTGACCCA
>DATHNL010000139.1:0-11691 GCA_035486035.1 Gemmatimonadaceae bacterium | reverse complement strand
CGTGGGCGCCACGCGAGCGCAGCGAGCGACGGGGACCGACGACTTCGCGACGTTGCACAAGGGTGACGATCTGGCGCGCTACCATAGGTTCATCGACCGTCCCCCGGACCGGACGCTCGCGCTGGAGCTGGAAACGCACGATCTCCCCTTCGTGACGCGCCAGCTCATGCGCCTCGACTCGTCGTATTTCGCCCCGGTGGAGTGGGTGGGCAGCATGCCGAACATGAACTGGGCGTCGACGTCGGAGCAGGTTCGCTGGATCCTGCGCGACCCGGCAACGGGCCGGGAAAACATGGACATTGGCTGGACGTTCAAGCGGGACACGCTGATCAAGCTCCGGCTCGTCAACGACCGCGGCACGTTGCACGGAATGCAACATCCGATTCACGCGCATGGACAACGGTTTCTGGTACTAGCGGTGAACGGTGTCGCGAACCAAAATCTGGTGTGGAAGGACACGGTACTGGTGCCGGCCGGAGCGGTGGTCGACATTCTGTTGGACCTCAGCAACCCCGGTCGCTGGATGCTGCATTGTCACATTGCGGAGCACCTGACCGCTGGAATGATGACCTCTTACACTGTGGAGTGAAGATGAGTAAGTGGGGACTGCTCAGTTTGGGACTCGCATCGAGCCTGGCAGCGCAGCAGCCGAGCGGCGCGAAAGCGTACGTGACGGTCGCAGACCCGGTGGTCGCGCTGACCAACGCGACCGTAATCGATGGGACCGGCGCGGCTCCGGTGAAGAACGAGACCATCATCATCCAGGGCGGGAAGATCGCGCAGGTCGGCCCGGCGGCGAGCGTACCGGTGCCGGCAGGGGCGAAGACGATAGACCTGCATGGAAGCACGGTGATCCCCGGCCTCGTCGGCATGCACGATCACCTGTTCTACTTCGCCGTTGGTGGCCGCGAGGTGATGGACAGCTATTCGGGGCCGCGACTGTACCTGGGCTCGGGTGTGACGACCATCCGTACCGCGGGATCGATCTCGCCCTACGAAGACATCACGACAAAGCGCGAGATCGATGAGGGAAAAGCAGCTGGCCCTCGCATCTACATCACCGCCCCGTACATCACGGGGAACGGCCCGAATGGCGCCGGAATCATGGCCGTGCTCAACACGCCCGACCAGGCCAAGGAGTTCGTTGACTACTGGGTTACCCAAGGCGCGACCTGGCTGAAAGCCTATACGGACATTCACCGCGCCGAGCTGGGAGCGGCGATCCAGGAGGCGCACAAGAAGGGCATTAAGGTCACCGGCCATCTCTGCTCCGTGACGTATCAGGAAGCCGTCGACCTCGGCATCGACAACCTCGAGCACGGATACGCGACCGCGACGGATTTCGACGCATCGAAGACGCCGGACACATGCCCGGCGGGCAGTCTCGCCACCGTGTCCAACGCCTCGCCGAATGCCGCGACGGCCAAGGCAGTCTACAAAAAGATGATCGATCACAAAGTGTCGATGACCTCGACGCTCGACGTCTTCGAAATGCTGCTCCCGAACCGCCCGTACGATCCGCGGCTGCCGGACCTCATGTCGCCGGATCTGCGCACGCTATTCCTGCAAGTACGCGCACACATCGACTCCGGTGGCTCCTGGCCGTTCCACACCGAGGCCATCAAGAACGCGGAAGCGTTCGAGAAAGGATTCTATGACGCCGGCGGCTTCCTCGTAGCGGGCAGCGATCCGACCGGCATCGGCACGCCGCCGGGCCTCGGCGATCAGCGCGAGTACGAGCTGCTCGCCGAATCGGGCCTCACGGCGCCTCAAGTCGTGCAGATCATGTCGGCGAACGGCGCCAAGGTGCTCGGCGCGTACGACAAGTTCGGGTCGATCGAGCGTGGAAAATCCGCCGATCTCGTGGTTCTCGACGGCGACCTCAACTCGGATCCCTCCGTCATCCACAAGGTGACCACAGTTTTCAAAGAAGGGGTGGGGTACGACTCGGCCAAGCTCATCGCCGACTGCAAGGGGCATCTCGGGGTCAACTGATCACTCCGCGCGCATGGCGGTGATCGGGTCGACCGCCGCCGCGCGCAGTGACGGGATCAACGTCGCGAGCAGCCCGAGCGCGGCGAGCGATATCGTGGCGAGCAGCCACGTCGGGCCGTCGAGTGGGTCGAGGCCGTACAGGCTGGCCTGGAGCACGCGCGTGACGAGCGCGCTCCCGGCCAGTCCGCAGGCGATGCCGACGAGGATCAGCCGGAACCCACCGTTGGCGATGAATGCGACCGTCCGGAGCGGCGTGCTCCCCAGCGCCGTGCGGACCCCGAGCTCCCGCGTGCGTTGCGCGACGGCATAGCTCAAGACGCCATGGAGCCCAGCGACGGCGAGCACGACCGCGATCGCGGCGAAGAGCCCGATCGAGACCAAGAAGAATCGCTGGCGCCGCACGCTGTCCAGAATGACATCGCGCATGGGCATGACGCGCGTCACCGCCGCGCGCGGGTCGACCGACCGTATGGCGGTGGCGACTGACGCGCTCACGGACAGCGGGTCACCGCGGTGAACGCGCACCATCAGGTTGTACACGGAGGCCGCTTCCGGTACGAAGTAGAATTCCGGCCGTGCCTCTTCGATCGGTCCGAAGTTGCGAATGTCGCTCACGATGCCGACGATCGTGACGAGCTGCGTGTCGGTCACGTAGAACCGTTTCCCGAGCGCGTCTTGACCCGGAAAGTCGCGCTTGGCCAATGCCTGATTGGCGACGACAACGGTAGCGCTGTCGCCATCGCGCAGCAGCCGGCCCTCGAGCAGCCGTTGCCGGGTCACCTGGAAGAATCCGGGCGTGACGAAGCGGGTCTCGGCGACCGGCCAGCGCGTGGGAAAGTCGTTGGGCTGTCCCTCGTACCGCACGCGCATGTTCATGCCCCACGTCCGGAACGGTAGCGCAGACATCGAGCCGACCGCGTCGACGCCTGGTATGCGGGCGATCGCGGCGATGGCCGGATCGAGGAACCGCTGCACGATAGCCGTGTCGGCGTACGCGACCGGTGAGATCGCGGTCTCGAGTGTCAGGACTGATGATGGGTCGAAGCCCGGGTCCCGGCTGAGCAGGCGGTTGAACGACTTGAGCACCAGGCCGGCGCCGATCACCAGAATGAGCGAGAGCGCGACCTCGGCGATCACGAGGGTCGCGAACGCGCGTCGCGTGCTGGGGTTCGCGCCTCCGCTGCGTCCCCCGCGCAGCGCATCCTGTGGGGCCACGCGCGTCCCTCGCCACGCCGGCAGTGCGCCAGCCAGTCCGGCGACTACGCCCGAGAGCGCCAGCGCAAACGGGATCGCGCGGATCCCGACGAAGACATTCGCGAGTTGCGGCAGGTCATCCGACACGTGCACGCCCAGCGCGCGAATGCTGATCCAGGCGAGCGCCACGCCGAGCGCCACGCCGCCGACGGCCAGCGCGATGCTCTCGACGAGGACGGGGCGCACGATCGCCCAACGCGACGCGCCAAGGGCCGAGCGGATAGCGTACTCCTGCTGCCGATGCACGCCGCGGGCGAGCAGCAGGCAGACGACGTTGCTCGTCGCCACGAGCAGCACCAGGCACACCGCGCCAAAGAGCAGCAACAGTGGCGCGCGAACGCGGGCGACGCCATCCGCCTGCATGGGCACGGCGACCATCGTCTCCTCCCGGAACTGCGGGAAGGTCCGCGCGATATCGGCCATGCGATCGGCGAGCTCGCGCTGCGCTCCCGCCGCCGTCGCGCCGGGCGCGAGGCGGCCGAGCGCATTGAGATAGGTCGATCCGCGACTCGCGAGCTCGTCGCGGTTGAAGACGAGCGGAATCCAGATATCGGCATCGAGCTCACGGTCGCCGTGCGGCACGCGGAACGCCGGTGGGAGAACGCCGACAACCGTTCGCGGCCGTCCATCGAGGTCGATCGTGCGCCCTAAGAGCGAGGTGTCGCCCCCGAATCGCGATCGAAAGAGCTCCTGGCTCAGGAGCGCGACGGGTGCATCGGTTGCGGCGTCGGCGCTGTCGAGGAGACGACCATGCGATGCCGACACGCCGAGTGCCGGGAAGAGATTCCCGCTCGCGCGGATCACGGTCAGGCGAGCCGACTCGGTCGGCAACAAGACGAGCCCGGACCCCAGGTCCATGACCGCCAGGTCCCGGAGCTGGCGCAGGGATCGGGCGAGGTCCAGATAGTTGGGTGCCGAGAGTGGGCCAGTGTGGATGTCGTGCTCGGAGCGATAGACCGTGACCAGCTCTCGCGCGTGCGTGAACGGCAGCGGTTGGATGAGTGCGCGGTCGATGGCGCTGAATACGGCCGTCATCGCGCCGGTGCCGAGTGCCAGGCACACGAGCGCATACACGGTGATGCTCGGAGCGCGAATCAGCCCGCGCATGCCGCCGCGTACATCGGCGAGGGTGACCTTGGCGCGTGGCGCCGCCGCCGGTTCCTGCAGTGCGCGCACGACGTCCATTGCGGATCGTGGCCGCTGGGCCGGCTCCTTTGCCAGGCACTGGAGGAGCATCCGCTCGATGTCGGGCGGAACGTCAGACCGCCGGCGCGTGATCGGCTGGGGCGTTTCGGTCAGATGCGCGGTCATGAGCTTCCGTACCGTCGGACCGGCAAACGGCGGCGCGCCCGCGAGCATCTCGTACCCGACGACGCCGAGCGCATAGAGGTCCGTCCGTGCGTCGACCTCGTCGCCGGCGATCTGCTCCGGCGCCATGTAGGTCGGCGTGCCGAGGGACGTGCCTTCGCTCGTCATCGGCGCGCGGGTGCGCGATTTCGCGACACCGAAGTCGGTGACGACGGCCGAGTGGGCTGTCAAGAGAATGTTGTCGGGCTTGATGTCGCGATGGACGACGCCGCGCTCGTGGGCGAACGCGAGCGCTCGCGCGACGTCGATCAAGATGCTCACGGCCTCGCGGACCGAGAGCGGGCCACGGGTCAGTCGCTGCCGCAGCGACTCGCCCTCGACATACGGCATGACGAAGTACGGCAATCCATTGAGCTCTCCGGCCGAGAGCACCGGGACGATCTGCGGGTGCGTGAAGGTCGCGACCAGCGCGATCTCGGCCCGGAAGCGTTCGAGCGCGTCCGGCGTGGCCATCTCTTTCGGCAGGACTTTGATGACGACGGATCGCCCGAGCGATTCATCCTTGGCGAGGAAGACGGCCGACATCCCGCCGCCTTCGAGTTGCCGGACTACCCGGAATCGGCCTTCAATGAGTTCGTTCATGGTCGGTAAGACGGCACGATTGCCCCCAGGGTTTCTTTGTGCTACCGTACCCCTAGACGTGACAGGGGAGCAGAGATGGATCTACCACAGGGCACGCTCGCAATCCTGATCCTCAAGGCCTTGCTCACCGGCCCGACGCACGGATACGGCGTCGCGCGCTGGGTCGAGGACACGGCCGGCGACGTCGTGCGGATCGAGGAGGGCTCGCTGTATCCGGCCCTCCGGCGCCTGGAGGACAAGGGCCTGATCCGCTCGTCGTGGGGCCTATCGGAGAACAAGCGCCGCGCCCGGTTCTATACGATCACGGTGCCGGGCCGGAAGCACCTCCGCGACGAGGTCGAGGGGTGGCTGCGGTACACCAACGCGATCGCCGCGGTGCTGCGTGCCGCGCCAGCAATGGGATAGCGCATGAATCGCCTCTGGCAGGATGCGCGAGTGGCGATGCGCGGGTTCCGCAGGAGCCCGACGTTCGTGGTGACCGCGGTGCTGATCCTCGGCGTCGGGATCGGCATGGCGACGGCGATGTGGACCGTGTTCAATGCGGTCCTGCTCCGACCGCTCCCCGTCCGGGACGCCGACCGCGTCGTCTTGCTGCGCGCGCTCGATCAATCCGGCGTGGAGGTCTCGTTCGAGCCGAACGAGATCGATGAGATCCGTCGGTCGAGCCGGACGATGCACGACGTTGCGGGCATTTCGCACTGGTCCAGCCCTTCGCCCATCCCGCTGCTCGACGGCGATCACACCATCGTGCTCGCGTGGATGCTCGTCTCCGGGAATCTGTTCGATCTGTTAGGCGCGAAACCCGCGCTCGGCCGGTTGCTGCAGCCGACGGACGACTCCACGTCCCACGTGATCGTGTTGAGCTATGATGCCTGGCAGCGCCGCTTCAACGGCGATCCGTCGGTGATCGGTCACCGCCTGCTGCTGCCGTACAATGGCTTGTTCTACACGATCGTCGGTGTCGCACAACCCGGACTCGACTACCCGGTCGGCACCGAGGCATGGGTTCCGGTGATTGGCGGGGGATATCCGTTGAACGTGGTGGCGCGGCTCGCCCCAGGGGCTACGCCGGCAGCGGCCCGAGCGGAGTTTCTCGCGGCAGCCGGGCCCGTGTTCAGCCGCCATCAAATGCCGGTGAGGGTGACCGGCGCCACCGTGCGCACGTTGCGCCAGGGCGTCGTGGCGGACGCGAAACCTATAGTGGTCGTGCTGACGGCGGCCGTCGGATTGCTGCTACTCATTGCCTGCGTGAATGTCGGCAACTTGCTCCTGCTGCGCGCCGCAAGCCGCGCTCGCGAGATCACCGTACGCCGTTCGCTCGGCGCCACGTATGCGGACATCGTCCGACAGCTCCTCATCGAGAGTGGACTCCTCGCGGCCGGCGGCGGGCTGCTTGGACTCGGGCTCGGTGAGCTCGCTCGCCGCGTACTCGTTGCACTCGCCCCGGCACAACTGCCGCGCCTGGATCTCGTTCGCTTCTCCGGTGCGCCGGTCGCGGCGGCGGCGATGCTCGCCCCGCTGACCGTACTCGTGTTCGGCGTGTTGCCGGCGCTCACCGCGGCGAATCGGTCGCTGCGCCTCGACGAGCGCGCGGCGACCACGACCCGGCGCCGCCGGCGCGTCCGACAGTGGCTCGTCGCCTCGCAGGTTTCGCTCGCGCTGGTGCTGCTCGCCGGCGCCGGCCTCCTCCTCAAGAGCCTCGAGCGACTCCAACACCTCGACCTCGGCTACGCGAAGGATCACCTCACAGTCGTCAACGTCATGATGGGCCCGTCCGACACGGGGCGCGGATACCTGGCGTCGGTGTACAGGATTGTCGCGGACCTCAAGGCCATCCCGAGTGTCACCGCCGTGTCGCCGATGATGTTCGTGCCATTCGTCGGACCGGGCATGTATGCGCTCACGTGGGAGGCCGAGGGCCAGCCGGCGTCGGAGACCCAGGCGAACCCCACCACACCTCTCGAGGTCGCGGGCCCGGACTACTTCCGTGCCTTGGGCGTACCCATCCTCCGCGGCCGCCCGTTCCTGGACTCGGATCGCGACAGCACACCCACGGTTGCGATCGTGAGCGAGGCGGCCGCGCGCCGATATTGGCCCGGTCAGGACCCGATCGGCAAGCGCATTCGGATTCGCTACGACAAGAGCGACTGGTGGACGGTCGTCGGTGTCGTCGGCGACACGCATCTCCGCGTCATGCGCCAATCGACGCCAATGATCTACCTGCCGTGGTGCCAGTTTAACTGGCAGGGCGCGCTGGTGATGCGCTCGACCGGGAGCGTGTCGCAGGCCGCCGTCCGGCGCGCCATCGCTGACGCCGATCCGAGCCTGACGTTGTGGTCCGTGCAGACGATGGACCAGTATCTCGACGAACCCCTCGCCGAGCCGCGACTCAGCTCGCTGCTGCTCTCGGCGTTCGGACTCGTTGCCCTGGCTCTCGCCGCAATCGGCCTCTATGGGATTATGGCCTCGGCTGTCCGCGAACAGACCCGCGACATCGGCGTTCGCATGGCGCTGGGAGCCACCCCAGGCCGAGTGCGCGCGGACGTGCTGCGCCGCGCTTTGCTGGTCTGCCTCGGCGGGGCGGCCGTGGGGATTGCCCTCGCAGTCGCGGCCTCTCGCGTGCTCGCCTCATTGCTCTTTGAAGTCAGTCCAACAGACCCGGTGGCGCTATTCGGCGCGTGCGGGGTATTGCTCGTCGTTGCGGCGATCGCCGCGTACCTGCCGGCCTCTCATGCGAGCCGGGTCGACCCGGCTCGGGCGCTACAAGGTGAATAGGCGTGTGGCTGGATGACGAAGAGCTGCGCTTTCATCTGGAGATGCGGGTACGCGACCGGCTCGGCGACCTGGGCCAGGTACAACGCGAGCTGCGGTCCCACGAACAGCGGCGGGAGCGTATGAGTCGGCTCTGGCAGGACGCGAGACTGGCGCTGCGGGGATTCCGGCGGAGCCCGACGTTCACGGTGACCGCGGTGCTGATTCTCGGCATTGGCATCGGTGTCGCGTCAGCGATGTGGGCCGTCACTTCGGCGGTGCTCACGCGTCCGCTCCCGGTCGCTGACCAGGATCGACTCATCGAACCGCGCATCCGAGACGCCGCAGGCGTCGACCTCTCGATGTCGATCCCGGAAGCGCAGCAGCTGGCGCGATCGTCGCGCACGATGGTCGCGGTAGCGGCATTTGCCCATTGGGGGGCGGTGACGACGGCGTTCACCGATGGCGACCGCTCGATCAACATCTACGGGGCGCAAGTCACCGGCAATTTCTTCGAGGTACTTGGTGCGCGGCCGTTCTTGGGGCGACTGTTGCGGCCGGAAGACGACAGCACATCCCACGTCATCGTGCTCTCCTATGGCACCTGGCGCCATCACTTCGGCGGCGATCCCGCGATCGTCGGCCGCCATCTCGTTGATCCATACAACAAGACCCGGTTGACGATCGTCGGGGTGGCGCCGCCCGGACTCGATTACCCAGTCGGCGTAGAGTGCTGGAGCCCGCCTCGGTTCAGTTTCTACGTCGACCTCGTTGCTCGCCTCGCGCCAACCGCCACGCTGGCTGCGGCCCGATCGGAGTTTCTAACCGCGGAGCGCGAGATCAATCGGCAGCGCCCGGCGGGGTACAACATCGTGGCCGTGGATGTCAAAACCCTCCGCGAAGCCATCGTCGGCGACGTTCAACCGACAATCATTGTCATGACCGCGGCGGTCGCGCTGTTGCTGCTGATCGCGTGCGTCAACGTGGGCAACCTGTTTCTCCTCCGCGCGACGACCCGTGGTCGCGAGCTGGCGGTGCGCCGCGCGCTCGGGGCGACGGCCGCCGATATTCTCCGTCAGCTGGTCGTCGAGAGCGTCATCCTCGCCGTCGCGGGATGTGGCCTGGGTCTCGTCGTGGCGACCGTCGCGGAACGAGGGTTGATTGCCGCGGCGCCGCGACAGATGCCGAATCTCGACGTCATCCTGGCAGCGGGCGCTCCGATCGGCACGGCGGCCACCGTCGCGGTAATCGCCGTACTGCTGTTCGGCCTCGCGCCCGCGCTGGCCACCATTCATCGGAACCCCGCCTCGCCACTCCGTGTGGATGCACGTTCCGGCGGCACAACGTGGCAGCGCCGTCGCTTGCGCCACGCGATGGTCGCGTCGCAGGTCGCGCTCGCGCTCATCATGCTGACGGGCGCGGGACTCCTGACGAAAAGCCTCGTTCGACTTGAGACGCTCCCGCTCGGATACCGGACCGATCATCTGATGCTGCTGGACCTGGTGCTTCCGCCCGACATCGATTCGATGTCGGACCTGTTGGCCCGTTATGACCGGATCGCGCCCCAGCTTCGTGCGCTGCCGGGCGTGACGGCAATGACGCCAGTCGAGCTCGGGCCGTTCTACGGGCCGAACGTGTTCACCGGTGCTTGGGAGGTCGAAGGGCAGAGCGCCGAGCAGACGAATGCATATCCCTTGATACCCATCGAGTCCGGAGGCTCGGAGTACTTTCGCACGCTCGGCACTCCGATCCTCCGTGGTCGGGGATTCATCGACAGTGATCGTGAGCAGGCACCGAAAGTCGCGGTGGGCAGCCAGTCGGTGGCGCAGATGTTCTGGGCCGGCCAGGATCCCATCGGTAAACGATTGCGGTTTCTGCATGACACCGTGTGGCGCACCGTGGTCGGTGTGGCGGGCGACATCCACTATCGCACACTGCGCGCGGCCACGCCGAGCATCTTTTTGCCGTTCCGTCAGTACTTCTGGCAGGGCAACATCCTGCTGCGCGGCGGCCTGACTCCTGGTGCGTTGCCGTCAATTCGGCGCGCCGTTGCGGAGGGTGATTCGAAAGTGACCGTCTGGGACCTGCGGACCATGGACGACTTGGTTGCCGGTCCGCTGGCCGAGCCGCGATTGAGCACGCTCATACTCTCGCTGTTCGGCCTCGTCGCGCTGGTGCTCGCCGCCGTCGGCCTCTACGGGGTCATGGCCTCGGCCGTCCGCGAGCAAACCCGCGACATCGGCGTCCGCATGGCTCTGGGCGCGACGCCGCAACGCGTCCGCGGCGAGGTCCTCCAGCGAGCCATGCTCGTATCACTCGGCGGCGCCGCCGTCGGGATCGTGGGTGCGCTCGCCGGATCGCGCGTCATCGCCTCGTTGCTGTTCGAGGTGAGCCCGACGGACCCGGTCGCGCTATTCGTCGCCTGCGGCGTGCTGCTGGCGGTGGCGGGACTCGCGGCATACGTGCCGGCGTACCGCGCGAGCCGGATCGATCCCTCGCGGGCGCTGCAAGGGGAATAGGTGTGGCTCGATGACGAAGAGCTGCGCTTTCACCTCGAGATGCGTGTGCGCGACTATCTCGCGCAGGGATACACGCGCGAGCAGGCCGAGCGGGCGGCGCGCGAACGGTTGGGCGATCTGGGTCAGGTACAACGCGAGCTGCGGTCTCACGAACGGCGACGGGAGCGTATGAGTCGAGTCTGGCAGGACGCGCGCATAGCGCTCAGAGGCTTCCGCAGGAGCCCCGCATTCACGGCGAGTGCCGTGCTGATCCTCGGCATCGGGATGGGCATGGCGGTCGCGATGTGGACGGTGTTCACCGCCGTGTTACTGCGCCCGTTGCCGCTCGCGGCGCCAGATCGCGTGGTCCTCCCTCGCGTCCACGACAAGGCCGGGGTCGACATCTCACTCTCCGTGGCCGACGTCGATCGGATCCGGCGCGAGGCGAAAACGATGAGCGCGGTCGCCGGCTACGCCCACGGCGGCGCGTTCGCGTGGCCAATGGTGGATGGCGACCGTCCGTTTCCGATCAAGGGATCGCAAGTCCAATGGCAGTTCTTCCAGGTGCTCGGCGTTCAGCCGGTCATCGGGCGCCTGCTCGATGCCGGCGACGATAGCCTGTCTCACGTCATGGTCCTCTCGTACGACGCCTGGCAGCGGATATTCAGCGGCGATCTCAAAGTCGTCGGTCGGCATTTCCGGCAGACGATGAGCGGTGCGCAATACACGATCGTCGGCGTCGCGCCGCCCGGCATCGACCTGCCGGCCGCCACGGATTATTGGTCGCCGATGCCGTTTCCCCAGGCGCAGAATGTGGTCGCCCGACTCGCTCCGGGTGCGACACCGGCGATGGCGCGCGACGAATTTCGCCGGCTCGTCGAACAGGCGCTCCAGGACGCCGGGAACACCGCCGGGGATGTGCAGCGAACCACCGTCGTTGGCGGCGCTGATGCGCAGACATTCGATGTCGCGGTGGTCGGCGACGTACGCCCGATGCTCATCGTCCTCGTCGTCGCCGTGACGCTGCTCCTGCTCCTCGTCTCGATCAACGTCGGCAACCTGCTGCTGCTGCGCGCCTCGGCGCGGACGCGCGAGCTCGCCGTGCGCCGGGCGCTCGGCGCGACGTACGCCGACATCGTGCGACAGCTCGTGGTCGAGAGCACGGCGCTGGCGGCGGCCGGCGCGGCGCTCGGCATCGCGATCGCCGAGGTCGCGCGGCGCGCGCTGATCGCAGCGGCGCCGC
>DATHNL010000138.1:0-26398 GCA_035486035.1 Gemmatimonadaceae bacterium | reverse complement strand
GACGCTATCGGTGTGTTCCCAGACCGGAGCGAACCCACCTCTCAAGAGCTCCAGTGCTTTGAGATAGGTGGGATTATTGTGCATGTAGAGCTGGTGCGCGCGGACGCCTTTGGTGAACAGCTTGAAGAGCTCGATGACCGGCGCGGGCGGAAACGGGGTTTCCGGGGCGTCGTCGTCTTGCTCGGCGACCTGCGCGGATGCCGCGGTCATTTCATGCTGCTGAGTTGGGCCACATCTTTGTCACCTCGCCCGCTGACACACAGGAGCACGGCCTCGTCGGCCTTCCACCGCCCCGCGGACTTCGCGATCCACGCCACGGCATGGGCCGTTTCCAGCGCGGGGATGACGCCTTCGGTCTTGCTCAACAATTCGAATCCCTTGATGGCCTCGTCATCGGTTATCGACACATACTCGGCCCGACCGCTGTCCTTGAGATAGGAGTGCTCGGGACCCACACCCGGGTAATCGAGGCCCGCGGAAATCGAGTGCGCCGGGTGTACCTGGCCGGCGGCGTCTTGCAGCAGGTATGAGAGCGAGCCGTGGAGGACGCCTGGCGTGCCACACGAGAGGGAGGCCGAATGATGGCCGGTGTCGAGACCCAGGCCTGCCGCTTCTACACCAACGAGATCGACTTGCGTATCATCGACGAAGCCCGAGAAAATCCCAATCGCGTTCGAGCCCCCGCCGACGCAGGCGACGACTGTCTTCGGCAAACGCGTCGTACGCGCGAGCATCTGCTCGCGCGCCTCGCGGCCGATCACGGACTGGAAGTGACGTACCATACGAGGATAGGGAGCCGGGCCGACCACAGATCCGATTATGTAGTGGCTGTCGGTGACGTTGGTGACCCAGTCGCGGATGGCTTCGGTAGTCGCATCCTTGAGCGTTCGCGTACCACTCTCGACCGGGACGACCGACGCTCCCATCAGCCGCATCCGATAGACGTTGAGTTCCTGGCGCCGCATGTCTTCTGCGCCCATGTACACGACGCATTGCAACCCAAAACGGGCACAAATCGTCGCCGTCGCTACGCCATGTTGTCCAGCTCCGGTCTCGGCGATGATCCGGGTCTTTCCCATCCGGCGGGCGATCAGCGCCTGACCGACCGTGTTGTTGATCTTGTGGGCGCCGGTGTGATTCAGGTCTTCGCGTTTGAGATACACGCTCGCGCCGATTCGCTCCGAAAAACGCGGCGCGCTACTCAAAGGCGACGGACGGCCGACGTAGTTCGTGAGGAGGTCGTTCCACTCGGCCAGGAAGCTGGGATCGACAAGGGACGCTTGGAACGCGCAATCCAGCTCTTCGAGCGCCGGGATCAGGGTTTCCGGAACGTAGCGTCCGCCGAAAGCACCAAAACGATCGTCCATTTGATTTGATTTTTCTTATGAGTGAATGGCTGCGACGAACGCACGCATGCGCTCGTGATCTTTGATCCCTGGCGCGGTCTCCACACCGGAAGACACATCGACTACATCTGGCTGGAGCACGGCTATCGCCTGTGCGACATTCTCTGGCGTCAGACCACCCGCGAGGACAAAGCATTGGCCCGCCCTCATCGCAGAGATAGACGGGGCTATGGCCTCCCACGGGAGTGTCCGTCCGGTGCCGCCGAGCTTTCCATCGACTTTCGCGTCAATAAGCACGGCATCCGCGTGAGCGAAGAGCGCCGAGGCCGATGGGGGAAACTCGGTGGTGCAACGGACCGCAGCCCAGACCTCAACCCCGGTGGCTCCGCGGACCGCGTCGACCGTCTCGGCGTCCGGATCTGCCGATAGCTGAACAACGTCGAGCCCGACCTCGGCGACGACCCGGGCGATTGCGGCCGGCGTGTCGGCGCCAAAGACCCCGACCCGCCGCACGTGATCGGAGTCACGCGTCGCCGCGAGCACCGTACGGGCTTGGTCGATCGTGACCAGCCGCGGGCCGCCGGCGAAGATCACGCCCACGTAGCTGGCGCCGAGCCGCACTGCCTCCGCCGCGTCTTCCGCGCGGCGAAGACCGCAAAATTTTACGGCCGGCACACGCGCGGAACGCCGACGAGCGCGCGCACGGCGGCGGCTGGGTCTTGGGCGGCCGAGACCGCGGAGCCGCACAAGACGGCGTCGGCGCCAGCGGCGGCCTGGAGCTCGACACCGGAGCGGTCGGCGATGCCGCTCTCGGCGATCGCGATCACCCAACCGGGAATCTTGGGCGTCAAGCGAATGGAGGTCTGCGGGTCGACAACCAACGTCTCGAGATCGCGATTGTTTACGCCGATCACTTTCGCATCGTGGGCCAGCGCGACATCTAGCTCCCACTGGTCGTGGATCTCGACCAGCGGCGTCAGGTTGAACGTGCTGGCTTCCTCCATCAGATCGGCGAGCTCGAGCGGGTCGAGCGCTCGGACGATCAACAACACAGCAGACGCTCCGTTCGCCCGGGCTTCGACGATCTGGGTGTAGTCGACTATGAAATCTTTACGGAGCAGCGGGACCGATACCGCCGCGCGCACCTCGGTGAGATCAGCCAACGATCCACCGAATTGATCAGGCTCGGTGAGCACTGACAACGCCGCGGCGCCGCCTTGGACGTACGCGGCGGCCTGCGCGCCCGCGCGAAGCGCGGCGTTGATTTCTCCCTGCGACGGGGAGCGTCGCTTGATCTCCGCTATGACGCCGACATCATCGCGGCGCAGCGCCTCGGTGAATGAGGGTGGGATCGGCGTGGCCGAAGCGGCGGCTTTGAGGGCCTCGATGTCGAGCTGTCGGGCCCGGTCGTATGCCCGATCTACCAGGGCGCCAAGGGTCCCAGTGGGCGGCTGCCAATGACGAGAATCTTGCACTTCGGGCGATATTCGGCTAAAGTGTTGGTTCGGAAGCTGTTCGGGAACGATACTTCATGCGAGGATAGCCATGCCGCTCACGAAACGGCAGCGCGAGATTCTGACCTTTCTGACGAGCTATACCGAGGGCAACGGATACGCGCCGAGCTTCGAGGAGATCGCCTCGCAGTTCAACTATAACTCGTTGGCCACGGTGCATGAGCACCTGAGCAATCTGGAGCGCAAAGGCTACATCAAGCGCAACTACAACGAGAGCCGGGCGATCGAGATTCTGCCGTCAGAGGCGTTCCCTCGGGCGATCGAGCTGCCGCTTCTCGGCCAGGTCGCGGCCGGCGCGCCGATCGAGTCCATCGCCGTGGATGAGCACGTATCGGTGCCCGAGGACTTCGTGCGGCGCAACGGGCAGCACTATGTGCTCCGCGTTCGTGGAAACTCCATGATCGACGAGCAGATCCGCGACGGCGATTTCGTTGTCGTCAACGAGCGGCAAAGTGCCGACAACGGCGAGATGGTCATCGCCATGCTCAGTGGTGCCTCGGCGACCGTCAAGAAGTTCTATCGCGAGCGCGACGGGCGCATTCGGCTGCAGCCGGCGAATGAGACCATGTCGCCGATCTACGTCCACGAGAACGACATCTCGATTCAGGGCGTCGTCGTCGGGGTGTTGCGCCGCTACTAGCGGCCGCTGTGCAAGTTGCCGCACGCCGGGCGTCTCTCCGGTATGCGGTTTGTCGGCGTCGTGGCGTGGCTGTGTGCTGCGGGGACTGTCTGCGGCCAGTCGGCCGCTCCCGGGTCTGTCGTTCATCTCGGACGTCTCGGGCCGCCTGACGCGAGAGAAGCGTGGCGGGGCGTGATCTCACCGGACGGCTCGATGTTCGCCTACGAGGTCGTGCATCAGCACAATCGTCGCATCTGGATCAGAGAGCTGAGCACAGGTGCGACGCGCCTCCTGACGCCGGGCCCCGGTGAGCGATATGACCTGACGTGGTCGCCGGACAATCGTCGCATCGCGTTCGCATTCAATGACAGTGCGCTGCGACTCGTGGATGTGACGTCTGGCGACGACTCGGAAGTATTTCGTCAAGGCCGGACCGACAAATTCGGGTTTCCGTTTCTCGATACAATCACCTGGGACTCGGACAGCGTCCTGTCGTTCAGGATCGTTGATTACGCGGCCGGGCCCGCGGCCACGCGCTCGTACTGGACCCTGAGACTGAACGGTTCAGGCACACCAACCCCGTCGACGGCTCGTGATAGCGGGGTGGCGTCGCCCAACCAGCGGTGGACGGCGCGATCACGGCTGTGCTGCGGCGGGAGCGGCTGGGGCATCTGGCTGACCACGCGAAGGGATTCGGTCGGCCGCTGCCTCGCCGGTCCCGTGGAGTATGGCGCCCGTTTCGGCTGGTCGGCCGATTCCACACTGATCGTCGGTGCGACCCGGCGGCGTGACGATCCCGGCTTCGCATACGTGATCGATGCGCCCGCGGGACGCGCGCGCCGTATCGCCGATATCGCGCCCAACGCGTGGAGCGTGACGATCAGCCGGGACGGATCGCTGGCGATCGTGTCGCTGGCACCAGGGGATTCGGTGGGAGAGCTCACTCTGCTGGCGCCGCCGTTTCAGACCGTGCCCGGGGACACCTTATCGGGATGCCCGGATCCGCCCGAAGGGGTCATGCGATTCATCGCGGGCGAGCGACTGAGCGGGTATCGCAGCACGGAGGTGCTCGTGGATCTACCACAGAGGCAATTCACGATCTTCCGAGCTGTCTACGGCAACACTGGAGACGACGTGTTCGCCTCGCAAGTTGGCTTCCGGTACGGCGATCGGATCGGATGGCTGCCCGAGCCGTTTCGACCCGGAACGCGCGATCGTGCGCTCTGGAGCGAGACATTCGATCGGGAGCTTCGCTCGGCGGCCGGACCCAAAGGCGGATGGATCGTCGCGTCCGAGCACGCCTGGTTGGCCACGCAATCCGGCGTCGTGCCAGACTCGGCGATCATGCGCTGGTTGGGGAGCCCGCCCGACGAGCGGGCGATCATCGGGTCCGCGCTAGCAGCGAGCGCCCCGGCGTTGCGCCGGATCCGTTCGCGCGATGTGCTCCTGAGCATAGCCGACATCGGTCCGGCGTTCGCCGTCGCGGTGATCGATTCCTCGGCGGTTCGTAGTGACCCAACGACATTGGTCGACATTCTGCGGCGGCCCGCGTTTCGGCATGAGGCGAGCGTTCAGGAGGCCGGCCGCCTACGGCTCATCGCGCTCGCGCCACAACTGGCGGCCGACACGGCGACATCCGAGCCAGTGCTGTTCGAGCTTGTCGTCGGCTCGTTTGGGCGATGGCGAGCCGGAGACAGCGTGGCGCGCCTTGTCATAGGCCATCCCGCCGTCCGCTCGAGCGTCCGTACGCTTGCGGTGTTGGCGGTCGAAGGTGCGAAGACGAATGTGCTGGCGCAAGCCAGGCTCGCTGAGTTGGGGGTGAGCATGGACAGTGCGTTGGTGGAGGTGGTGCGCGAGGCGGCCGCGGACACGTTACCGCCGCTCGATCTGCCGTCGCTTTTCATGTACTTCGAGGCGCACGTCCGCAGCGCCCCGGCGAGGCTCGCCATGGCGCGGCTCAGGCGGCCTCGGTACGAGAACGCCCGGCTGGCAGCGCGAGATTGGCTGGCCACCCAGCCGGACACGCCAGACTCCGTTCTGCTCTGGTTGGCTCGCACCTGGCGGCCGCGGGTCGAGCCCTATCTCGCCACGCGGCTGCTCCTCAACCCGCATGCGCGCGCGAACCGGGATATCCTGGCCACTATCGTGGCGGTCAGGGGTCGCGCGGTACTCGATTCGTTGCCTCAGTAAGCCGCGTAAGCGGCAAGCATGCGGTCGAGGGCGGCGAGTCCCGCGCCTGAGTCCAGCGTCGTCGTCGCGCGTGAGACGCTCTCAGCGTACGTGTCTGCCAGGCCTGCCACATACATCGCGGCCCCGGCATTCAGGGCGACGGCGGCGCGTGCGCCCTCGGGGCCCCGGCCGCTCAATACCTCGCGGATGATCAGCGCGTTGTCTTGGGGATCGCCGCATGCCAGGTGGGAAGCCGGGCCGGTCAGACCGTGATCCGCCGGACGAATCTCCCAGTCGCGTAAGGCGCCATCGCGAGCTTCCAGCACGCGGGTGACGCCGAGCGGCGAGATCTCATCGAGGCCTGGAGCGCCGTGGACGACGAGCGCGCGGGAGAAGCCGAGCGCGAGAGCGGCCTTGGCGACGAGGAGCAGGCGCTCAGGGTCGCCGACGCCGATCACTTGTCGGGTTGCGCCAGCGGGATTGGCGAGCGGTCCGACGAGGTTCATGATCGTCGGAACCCCCAGCTCTCGGCGCACGGGGCCGACGTGTCGCATCGCGGGATGCATGCGCGGCGCGAACATGAACACGATGCCCGACTCGGCCAGCACGGATGCCATCGTCTCGACCGGCGCTTCGAGCGGAACGCCGAGCGCTTCGAGCACGTCGGCGCTGCCACAGCGCGAGGTGTACGAGCGGTTGCCGTGCTTCGCGACGCGGACCCCGGCAGCGGCGGCCACGAATGCCGCGGCGGTCGAGATGTTGAACGTCGACACGACGCCGCCGCCCGTCCCGCAGGTGTCGACGAGTGTGTCGGGGGCCGCGTGCGGCAACTGGATCATCGCGTCGCGGAGCGCTTGCACGGCGCCCGCCAGCTCGTCCGGTGTTTCGCCCTTGACGCGGAGTCCCATCAATAGCGACGCCGTCTGCGCCGGCGTCGACTCGCCGCGCATGATCACGCCGAACGCTTCCCGGACCGAGGGAGCGGAGAGCGATCGGCCGTGCGCGAGCGCTCGGAGCGCGTCGCGCAGGGCCTCAGTTGGCAACCAGTGCTCCGGGGGCCGGGGCGGGCGGTCGTTCAACGAAGCGCGCGTGCGAGACGACCAAGGAGATCACGAGGCCAAGGAGGCGCACGCGCTCCACGTCCTCTTCGATGAACACGCCGCGTTGTGCGCGATTCGTCAGGTTCACCACGCCGACCAGGGTATCGTGGTAGATCAATGGAAAGGAGATGAAAGACCCGGTCGTAAAGTACTGGTCGCGCAAGAGAGGGTGGGCCTGGGCAGCCTCGACATCCTGAACGAGGATCGGCTCGCGGGACGCCGCCACGCGGCCGGCCACGCCCTCGCCGATCGCGATCCTGGATCCCTCGACGATATGGGGGGCCAGTCCGCGCGCCGCGGCCAGGTACAGGTAGCCGGGCTCCGGGGCCATCAGCATCAGGGAGCAGCGCTGGGCCGCCATGTCATCGCCGACGAGCGCCAGGAGGCCGTCGATCAGCTTCCGCGGGTCGGTCGCCATGTTGTCCAGCGTCAGGACTTTATCGATCAAGTACAGGGTACGCGTTTTTTGACGGAGCAGCTCACTTCTCCGATGGAGCTCGACCTGCATCTGCTCCAGCTTCGGAGATCCGGCCGCGACTTGCTGCTCCAGATCCTCGGCGCGCTTGGCCGTGCGGCGGGCTTCTTCGTTCGCGCGCGCGACTTCCGCTTCGAGCTCGATCAGCCGGGTCGCCGTCGCCGCGTGCTCCTGGCTCGCCGACATGGTCGCCGACTGCTTGGCCACGAGTCGGCGCTCGAGCGCGGCGAGCTTTTTCACGTACTCGCCGTGCACGCGTTGCGTCACATCCTCGACGTGGCGGACGGCCTCGTCGCGCGCTTCCCGTTCGGCGAACCGCGCGAACCCGAGCTCGAAGAGCGCGACGAACGGCGCGAAGCGCTCGGACGCGCGGGTGCCGAAGATTTTCTTGGACTCATAGAGGGCGACGACCGCGGCCAGGTACCCGTCGAACCGGATGCCGCGCAGGGCGAGCATCCCACCGTCCGCGAACGGCATCATCCCGAACAGCCGCGCGTATTCTTGCGACTGGTCGCCGAGGTCGACGAATTCGGCCCCCTGGGAGACGCCGTGGCGGACCGGGGCCGAGAGGTGATCGAACGTCGTCTCGACCATGGTCCGACCGACCGTCCCACCGGTCGGGGTCAGGCGGTCGACGATCATCTCCCGGCGGCCATCGTAGCGCAGCAGCGCCACGTAGGCAGTCCGGTCGACCTCCGCCAAGCCCTCGCCGAGCGCGACGAGGGCCGCGTCGAGGTCTGGCGCGCTCGACAGGGCGTGCGCCAGGGACTGGAGGGTTCGCGGGGCCATTCTACATGCGACGAGCGGGGGCGCGCGGCGGGCACAACGCTGGCGGCGGCCCCCGGCGGCACCTAACCTCGAGGTATGCGTCAGACATGTCTGGCCTTAGCCGGCGCGACTCTGCTTTCGGCCTGCGGATCCACCGGTCCCGCGGAGCGGAGCATTAGCGGATCATGGGTCGCCTCTCTGTTCGTATTTCAGGCTCCCTGCTCCGACCTTCAGATAAACCTCCGACAGCATAGCGAGACGGTCAGCGGGACGTGGCAGGTGAACCAGTGCAACGACAGTATTCCCGTCAGTCAAGGATTGATCGACGGAACGGACGTCAGTGACAGCGTGAGCGTCACGCTGGAGACTTTCGGCCAGTTCAGTGGCCGGGTGAGCGCCGACGGCGACACGCTCCGCGGAACGTTCCTCAGCGAGGCTTTCGCGTTTGTCCGCCAGCATTAGCCGACTTAGGTTTCACCATGGCGGAGCACACGGTTCAGCTCGTGCTGCACTACGACGGAGCCGGCTTCGCGGGGTGGCAGCGGCAGCCTGAGACGCGCACCGTGCAAGGCGTGCTCGAGGCAGCGCTGACCCGGTTGTGTAACCGAGAGACAAAGGCAATCGGCGCAGGCCGCACCGACGCGGGCGTGCATGCGCGCGGGCAGGCGGTCGGCGCCGTTGTGCCGGAGACATGGCCCGCGCCGCGTCTCCGGCAGGCTCTGAACGCCATCCTCCCAGATGACATCTGGGTCGCCGCCGCGCACGAGATGCGACCGGCATTCCATGCCCGCTATGATGCGACCGCGAGACGGTATTCGTATCGCATTGGGACGGACGAGGCGTCACGGTCGCCGTTCCGGCAGCGCTATGAGTGGTACGTAGAGGATCGGCTCGACGGGACCGTTCTGCGGGACGCCGCGGACGCGATACGAGGCGAGCATTGCTTCAGGGCGTATGCTGTGAGGGGAACCGCGCCCGACACCGACGACCATCGATGCGACATCGCCGAGGCGCACTGGTGTGATACTGTCGACGGCGGCGCCATAATTTTCGAGATCGAGGGCAATCGGTTTCTGCACCACATGGTGCGCTTTCTCGTGGGAACGATGGTCGATGCGGCGAGAGGACGACGGGACCCGGGAGACGTGGCGCGGCTGCTCACGGCGCCGGACAACAGCGACACCTCGGCGCCGGCGCCCGCGCACGCGCTGGTGCTGGAGCGTGTGACGTATCCGGCTGACCTTTACGTGAACCTATGAAGATCTATCTGGCGACCGCGGACGCCCAGGAAATCGGCTGGGCGAGCGAGTGTGGATTTCTCGATGGCGTCGTCGCATCGCCGGCGATTCTGGCGCGCGAGAGCGAGGCGTCGGGGCGCGAACCGAAAGACATCTTGACGGCGATTTGCGACGCCGTCCGCGTGCCCGTGTGCGCCGCCGTCGAATCCGTCAACGCCGCCGAGGCGTATCGACTGGGCCGCGATCTGGCGAAGCTCAGCGATCAGATCGTCGTTGCGGTGCCGCTCGTCGAGGACACGCTCGGCGCCCTGCGGCGCCTCCGTGCGGAGGGCATCAAGGTCACGGCTACCCTCGTGTATACGACCGCACAGGCCGCGCTGGCCGCAAAGGCCGGTGCCTCGGTGGTCAGCATCGGGATCGATCATCTCGATCTCTATGGCATCGACGGTGCGGACGTCGTTCGCGAAACGACATCGCTGTTGCTTCAGCACGGGTTCGAGTGCGACGTCATGGCCTGGTGTCCGCGAGGGCCCGCTCAATTTGGCCGCTGCGCTCGCGCTGGAGCGGACATCCTGGCGGTCGAGCCGCAGCTCCTACACGCCCTGTTGGTCAATCCGCTCACGGATCGCGGCGTGGACCGGTTCTTGGCGGAGATCGGCGCCGAGACATGAGACGTCTCTTTCTTGTTTCGGTGTTCGCCGGCTGCGCCGGCTGCACCGGTGGCGACGCTCAGACCGTTCGCGATGTTGCGCCACCCGCGAAACAGGTTCGGGCACCATCGAGTGCGAGAAAAACGGCAATTACTGACGCCGTGGCTCGCGTATCGCCATCGGTCGTGACGATCCAAACCGAGGTCGTCGAGCGTTCGAACGATCCGTTTGATGCGTTTTTTGGTGGGAATGCCCAACAGAAGGTCCCGGGGCTCGGAACCGGATTTGTCATTCGGAGCGATGGGGTCATCGTCACGAACGCCCACGTGGTGGCTGGGGCGTCGCAAGTCTCGGTCGCGCTGCGCGACGGAACGAGCTATGTCGCGAAGGTGCTCGGGGTGGACGAGGTCAATGATCTCGCCGTGGTCAAGATCCCCGCAACCGGCCTTCCGGTGGCGCCGCTCGGGTCCTCGGACGACCTGCTCATCGGCGAGTGGGCAATCGCGATCGGGAACCCCTACGGGTTCTACCTTGGGAATCCGGAGCCCAGCGTCACCGTCGGCGTCGTGAGCGGCGTGGGACGGAATCTGGTCGGACAGGCCGAGGGCAACGGCGTCTACGTCGACATGATCCAGACGGACGCCGCGATCAACCCCGGGAATTCCGGGGGCCCGTTGGTCGATGCCGTCGGCGATGTCATTGGCGTGAACAGCTCGATCTATTCGCCCAGCGGCGGGTCCGTCGGGCTCGGGTTCGCGATTCCGATCAACCGGGTCAAGCGAGTCGCCGACGATCTCCTGGCCCACGGCAGCGTGCGGCGCCCGTGGGTCGGGATCAAGCTCAAGTTGCCCGAGACGAACAACCCCAGGGACGCGCTCAATTCCGGTGTCGTCGTCCGGACGGTCGTTCCCGGGTCTCCGGCCGCGTCCGCGGGGATCCAGCCTGGCGATGTCGTCGAGAAGGCCGGGCCGCGGTCGTTGCGGAATCCGTACGACTGGGAAGCGCTCCTCCTCGACCTCCGGGTTGGCCAGGCGGTCGTGCTGACGGTCAAGCGTGGCGGCCGCGAAATACCGGTCACGGTGACCGTTGGCGACCTGCCGGAGGTGAGCGCGCAAAAGGTCGAGGTCCTGCGGGAGCTGGAGCTGGTGACGCTGACGCCCGCCATTCGATCGGAGCGCGGCATCCGCAGCGAGCATGGCGCGGTCATCTACAAACTGAGCGACCGGGTGGCCGAGGATCTCGGCATCCAGACCGGCGACGTGATCGTACAAATCAACCGAACACCGATTACCAGCGCGGATGAGGCGGCGAAGGCGTTAAATTACTATGGTGGCCGTGGGCCCATTCGCATGTTCTTCGAGAGAAGTGGCCAGGTGTTCTCGACTGATTTCAGCATCCAATAACGCGACATGACCGAGCGCGATTTCTATAGCTCCCCATTGGCCGAGCGGTATGCCTCCGGGGAGATGCTCGCGCTCTGGTCCCCGCAACGCCGACACGCCACGTGGCGACGCATCTGGCATGCGTTGGCCGAGGCGGAGTACGAGCTGGGAGCGGATGTCCCGCTCGCCGCCGTGAAAGAGATGTCGCAACATCTCGACGACATCGATTTCGCGCGGGTCGCCGAGTATGAGCGCCTGACGCGGCACGACGTCATGGCTCACGTTCGGGCGTTTGGCGATGTCGCACCGATCGCCCGTCCGTACATCCATCTGGGCGCCACGAGCGCCGACATCACGGACAACGCCGATCTCATCTTGATGCGTGACGGCCTGCGCATCTTGCGGGACAAGCTGGTGCGGGTGCTCGGCGTTTTGGCCCGCTTTGCCCGCGAGTGGAGAGACGAGCCGACGCTCGGCTACACGCATCTCCAACCCGCGCAGCCGACGACGGTCGGGAAACGGGCGACCCTGTGGATGGAAGATCTGGTGCTCGACTTCCGCGACCTCGAGTACCTGGACGAGACGCTCCCGTTTCGCGGCATCAAGGGGACCACGGGCACGCAGGCGAGTTTTCTTCGCCTGTTCGATGGCGACCAGGACAAGGTCAAGGAATTGGACCGGCGCGTCTCGGAGTGCATGGGATTCAGCGGGCGGTCGCTGCCGGTCACCGGTCAGACCTACACGCGGAAGCTCGACGCCAAGGTCCTCGGGGTCCTGGCGGGCATTGTGGCCAGCGCCGCGAAATTCTCGAGCGATATTCGGATGCTCCAGGCGTTCGGCGAGATCGAGGAGCCGTTCGAGCGCGAGCAGGTGGGCTCGTCCGCCATGGCGTACAAGCGCAACCCGATGCGATCCGAGCGGATCGCGTCGCTCGCGCGCTTCGTGCTGTCGCTCGAGCCGAACGCGAACCAGACGCACAGCGTGCAGTTCTTCGAGCGCACGCTCGATGACAGCGCCAATCGTCGGCTAGTCATCCCGGAAGCCTTCCTGGCGACGGACGCGATTCTGATCTTGATGCGCAACGTCGCCCGGGGATTGCAGGTGCATCCGGCCCGCATTCGGCGGCGGCTCGACGACGAGATTCCATTCATGGCGACCGAGGAGATCATTGTCGCGGCCGTCAGAGCCGGTGGCGACCGGCAAGACGTGCACGAGACGATCCGCAAGCACAGTATGGGCGCGCGCGCGCAGGTGGCGAATGGGGAGCCGAATGATCTGTTCGAGCGGCTGGCCGGCGACAAGGCGTCGGGCGTGACGCGGCAGATGGCCGCGGACCTCGGCGACGCGCGCCGGTTCATCGGGCGGGCGCCCGAGCAAGTCGACGAGTTCCTGGCGCACGTCGTGCAGCCGCTCTTGGTCGGCGTCGACGATGAGGTCTTCCACGAGGAGCAGGATCTCCGCGTATGAGCACCATCGCCCTGCGCTCCACGGATCTTCCCCTCGAACTGGTTCGACGCGGGAAGGTGCGCGATGTCTACGCGGTCGACGCCGATCGCCTGTTGATTGTCGCCACGGATCGGGTCAGTGCGTTTGACGTCGTGATGCGCGAAGCCATCCCACGCAAAGGGGCGGTGCTGACACAACTCACCGCGTGGTGGCTACGGCAACTCGGCGACATTGTCGAGCATCACATGATCGCCGCGGATGTCGATAGTATCTCGGCGGCCGCTCCGCGGCTCGCCGGATATCGGGAGTTGCTCCACCAGCGGGCCATGCTCGTGAAACGAACCACAGTTTTTCCTATCGAGTGCGTCGTGCGCGGCTACATCGCCGGTTCGGCTTGGAAGGAGTACCGGCAGCATGGGACGTTGGCTGGGGAGCCGCTGCCCGCGGGTCTTACCGAGAGTGCGCGCTTGGACCCGCCTATCTTTAGTCCCGCCAGTAAGGCCGAGACCGGGCATGACGAGAATATCACCACACGCGACGTGGCGGCGGCCGTCGGTGACGACGTCGCGGGCGAGTTGGAGCATCTGTCGCAGCGGATCTACGCGCGGGGCCGGGATCGGGCGGCGGAGCGAGGGATCATCGTCGCCGACACGAAATTCGAGTTTGGCGAGCGAGACGGGCGCATTCTGTTGATCGACGAGGTGCTGACGCCCGACAGCTCGCGCTTCTGGCCCGCGGATCGGTATCAGGCCGGACGGGCGCAGGAGAGTTTCGACAAGCAGCCGCTCAGGGACTATCTCGAGCGAGAGAACAAGGCTGGGGACTCGCCCCCGCCGACCCTGCCCCCGGACGTCGTCGCCGCGACGAGTGAGCGGTATCTCGACGCGTATCGGCGCATCACCGGATCGGCGCTCTCGTGAGCTTCGCTCGCGAGGGTTACGTCTTTATCGGCATCGCGGTGGTTGTCGCGGTCGCCGCGTTCCTGGCGGCGTTGGCGATGCGGTCGTGGGCCCTGTGGCTGGTGGCGTTCGCGCTGGCGCTCTTGGCGCTCTGGGTCCCGTATTTTTTTCGGGACCCCGAGCGCGCGGGCGAGCGCGGCGAGAAGGTCGTGGTGGCGCCGGCCGATGGGCGGCTGCAGGCGATCGCCGATGTCGATGAGCCGACATTCGTGCATGGGCGAGCCACGCGGATCTCGATTTTCATGAACGTGTTCGACGTGCATGTCAATCGGTATCCGATCAGCGGGACGGTCGTCTATCGCCACTACAATCCGGGGAAATTCTTGAACGCGGCGCTGGAGAAAGCGAGCCTGGAGAACGAGCAGTCGTCGATCGGCATCGAGTCGACCGGAGGACGCTACCGGTTGCTCGTTCGCCAGATCGCGGGGCTGATCGCGCGGCGTATCGTCACGTACGGCGCCGTTGGCGACCAGGTCGAGCAAGGCGCCCGTCTGGGAATTATTCGGTTTGGGTCGCGCGTGGACGTGTTCATCCCACCAGGGAGCACCATCAAAGTCAAAACCGGCCAATCGATCATCGCGGGGACCACGGTGTTGGCGGAGCTCCCGTGATGGTGATACGCCCGCCCAAGATGCGACGGCTGCGACGCGCGGACATGCGTCGAGCTGCGCCTGCCCTGCCGAACGGGTTCACGATCGGGAATCTGTTCTTTGGCATCTTCGCCATTGTCGATGCCTCGCGTGGGGAGTACTCACGGGCCGTTCTCTGGATCGTGCTCGGCGGCATCTGCGACGGGTTTGATGGTCGAGTGGCGCGGGCGACTGGAACAGGGAGCCGGTTTGGCGAGGAGTTGGATTCTTTGGTTGACGCTATCTCGTTCGGGCTGGCGCCGGCGATGATTATTTATTTTTCGGTGCTGCAGCAGGAAGGTGGGGCGCTGTGGCTGCTTGTGTTCATCTTTTGTGCGTGCGCGGTGATCCGACTCGCGAGGTTTAACGTCACGCAGGCCGGGACGAAGAAGACGCATTTCGTCGGGTTGCCGAGCCCTGCGGCGGGGTGCACGCTGGCGACGTATTATTGGTTCAGCCAGTCGAAGCTTTACGACGCGCGGCTCTTCGGGATGCCGTGGAACGAGATGGTGACGTGGGTCATGGGCGGCCTGGCGATCCTCATGGTGACGCACGTGCCCTACCCCGCGATGCCCAAGATCGGTGTCCGGAACTGGCGTGGCATCGGTGGGCTGTTGCTGGTGATCATCTGTGTCACCGGCATCATGGAATTCGGCCGGCAGTTCTTCTTTCCCGCCGGCATGGTGTACGTGCTCTATGGCCTGGTCAAGACGCTGATCCTGGGGCTCATCGATCGCATCCCCACCGGGTCGGAGTATGGCGACGAGGACGGGGACGACGACTTGACGGCGCGCGAGCGGCGTGAGCGCCGCCGGCGCCAGCGACTCAGTGGCGCGGCCGGACAGCCCACGCCAACCGTGGCGCGAACGATCGATTACGAGGACCCATGACGCAATATCGGGTGTCGGTAGAGATCAAGCCGCGCGAAGGCATTCTCGATCCGCAGGGCAAGGCCGTCGCGGACGCGCTGCGGACGCTCGGCTTCGCCGGCGTCAGCGACGTGCACGTCGGGCGCTACGTCGTCGTGGACGCTGACGCGACGAACGAGGGTGGCGCCCGCGATTCGGTGAGCGCCATGTGCAAGAAGCTCCTGGCAAACCCCGTCATCGAGGACTTCGCGATCACTCGAGTGGAGACGCTATGAAATTCGGTATCGTTCGGTTCCCCGGGTCCAACTGCGACACCGATGCCTATCACGCGGTCGTCGACACCATTGGCGAAGAAGCGGTGTATCTCTGGCACAAAGACCACGACCTGCAGGACGTCGATGTCGTGATCCTGCCAGGCGGCTTCGCGTACGGTGATTATCTCCGGGCCGGGGCGATCGCGCGGTTCAGCCCGATCATGACTGACGTCATAGCCCATGCGAAACGCGGCGGGCCGGTCCTCGCGATCTGCAATGGGTTTCAGGTCGCGTGCGAGGCTGGGCTGCTCCCCGGAGCGCTCATGCGCAACGCCGGGCTGCAGTACATCTGCGAGCCCGTGCGACTCCGCGTCGAGACAACGGAGAGTCTCTTCTCATCGAATTACTCGACCGGGCAGATCGTACGATTCCCCATTGCCCATGGCGAAGGGCGCTACACGGCCGACGACGCGACGCTCGATGAGCTCGAGTCCAAGAATCGGGTGATCTTTCGATATCACGGGGTCAATCCGAATGGCTCGGCGCGGGATATCGCCGGGATCGTGAATGAAGCTGGCAATGTGCTCGGCATAATGCCGCATCCTGAGCGGGTCGTTGATCCCCTCGTTGGAGGGGACGACGGGCTCGCGATATTCTCATCCCTCCTCGCACGGGTGCCCGCATGAGAGCTGCCCTTGTCCTTCTGTTGGTGAGCGCACCGTTAGCCGCGCAGACATCGATCGCTCCAGGCATGACGCGCCAACAGGTCATCGACATCCTTGGGCGGCCGGCCTCCGCGCGACATTTCGGCGCCCATGATTACCTGCTGTTCGATGCCGGATGCTCGCGGAAATGTGGCGATGATCTGGTGATTCTCGATCATGATCAGGTCGTCGATGCGGTCATCCGGTCCGCGGGACACAGCTACAGCGGGACCGGTGCGCCGACGACGCTGACCGGGAACGCCCCGCAACGGGCCGCGCCACCACCGATCACCGCCGCCACGGCCGGGGATAGCACGCACCGGAGTGGTATGGTCTTCGAAGGTCCGCGGCCACCCGCGGCGCCGCCCCAATACCAGTACATCGTGCCGAAGAAGGACTCGGCCGCCGCTCCGCACTGATGCCAGCCCAGCCTCGTCCCGGTGATCCGATCATCACGCCGGCGCTCGTCGCCGAGCATGGACTCACGCCGGACGAGTATCAGCGCATCATTCGCCTCCTCGGCCGAGAGCCGACCTTTACAGAGCTCGGCATCGTCTCGGCGCTCTGGAGCGAGCACTGCTCGTACAAGCATTCGCGTCCGCTCCTGCGCGGCCTCCCGACGACAGCGCCGTACGTGTTGCAAGGCCCAGGGGAGAACGCCGGGGTCATCTCGGTCGGCGATGGCTGGGCAGTGGCGTTCAAGATCGAGTCGCACAATCATCCCTCGGCCGTAGAGCCGTACCAAGGAGCCGCGACCGGTGTCGGCGGCATCCTGCGCGACGTGTTCACAATGGGCGCGCGGCCGATTGCCATGCTGAACTCGCTGCGCTTCGGCTCCCTCGACTCGCCACGTGTGCGCTATCTGTTCGCCGGCGTGGTGCGCGGGATCGGCGACTACGGGAATTGCGTTGGGATCCCCACGGTGGCGGGTGAGGTCGTGTTTGACCCGTCGTACGCTGGCAACCCATTGGTGAACGCTATGTGCGTCGGCCTCATGCGCGAGGAGGAATTGATCCGAGCGAAGGCCGAGGGAGTAGGTAACCCGATCATTGCGGTGGGTGCTCGCACGGGACGCGATGGAATACACGGTGCATCCTTCGCTTCCGAAGATTTGACGGCGGCGAGTGACGCGAAGCGTCCTCGCGTACAAGTCGGTGACCCATTCACCGAGAAACTGCTCCTCGAGGCCAGCCTCGAGCTGATCACAAGTGGTCATATCGTCGCGATCCAGGACATGGGTGCGGCGGGCCTCACGTCGTCCTCGGCCGAGATGGCGGCGCGGGGCGATGTCGGCGTCACGATCGATGTGACGAAGATGCCCGTGCGTGAGACCGGCATGACGCCGTACGAGATCCTGCTGAGCGAGTCGCAGGAACGCATGCTGGTTGTCGCCAAGCGTGGGCGGGAGCGGCAGGTCGAGGACATCCTCGTCAAGTGGGATCTCGCGGCCGCGGTCATCGGCGAGGTCATTGCGGAGCCTGTGTATCGGGTCACCGAAGGCGCCCGCGTCGTGGCCGAGTTTCCTGGGTCGGAGCTCGTATCGTCGTGTCCGTTTTACACGCCGAACGCTCGCGAGGATGACACTATCCGCGCGCTTCGCGCGCGAGATCTGTCGGGTCTCGAGGATCCGGATCCCGCAGACGTATTGACGCGACTGTTAGCGGCACCGACCATCGCCAGCAAGCGCTGGGTAACGCGGCAGTACGATACGAGCGTGCAGACCAATACCGTGCTCGGTCCGGGCGGCGGGGATGCGGCGGTCGTGAGAATCAGGGACACCGACCGCGCGCTGGCGATCAAGACCGACGGCAACGGGCGGTACACGTATCTCGACCCCCGCATGGGCGGCCGGATCGCGGTGGCCGAAGCGGCGCGGAATGTCGCCTGCGTGGGAGGCCGGCCGATGGCGATCACGAACTGCCTCAACTTCGGCAATCCGACGCGACCCGAGGTCTACTACCAGCTGCGCGAGGCTATCGCGGGTATGGGCGAGGCGTGCCGGGCGCTCGGTACGCCGGTCACCGGCGGCAACGTGTCGCTCTACAACGAGAACCCGAGCGGAGCGATCTACCCGACGCCGGTCGTCGGCATGGTCGGCATCGTCGACCCCGTGACGAATGCGACGCCAAGCACGTTCGGCTGCCTCGATGACGCTATCGTCCTGTTCGGAGAGCCGACGGCGGAGTTGGGCGGAAGCGAGTATCTCGCGACCATTCACGGGATGGTGGCCGGTGCACCGCCCGCGTGCGACTTGGAGGCGGAGCGCAAGCTGATCGACGCCGTGCTCGACGCGATTGGGCGTGGGGTCGTGCGGTCGGCCCACGACGTATCCGATGGCGGCCTCGCCGTGGCGCTCGCGGAGTGCTGTGTGGGCGACATTGAGGCGCTCAAGGGCGCCGAGCTCGACCTCGGGGCGTGGGCCAAGCTGCCGCGCAACGCGCTACTTTTCGGTGAGGGACAAGGTCGCGTCGTGATATCGACGCCGGATCCCGCGGCGGTGTTGGCGGTGGCTGGGGCGCACGGAGTACCCGCGAGGCGTATCGGGACGGTGCGAGCGAAGACAGCCGGCTTTCGAATCAATGCCATGCTGATCGAGGTGGAGAAGCTGGCGCAGGCGTTTCACGACGCGATCCCGTCGATCATGTCCGGATCCGCCGCCGCGGTCGCGGTGGCGGAGGAACCTCTGACTACGGTCTAGCGACAATGTGTGGGTTATTCGGCGTCCGCGGGTCCGCCCATGCCGCGGCCGTCACGCATTTGGGGCTCTACTCGCTGCAGCATCGCGGGCAAGAGTCGGCCGGGATCATCTCGGTCGATGCCGATCATCGCTCGCACCGGGTGCGGGCGATGGGGCTCGTCTCCGAGGCGTTCCCGCCCGACCGCATCGAAAGTGAGCTGCCCGGCTCGATCGCGATCGGCCATACGCGGTACAGCACGGCCGGGTCGACGTCACTCGACAATGCGCAGCCGTTGCTGGTGCAGTTCCGCGGAACGCCGATCGGGCTCGCGCACAACGGCAACCTGACGAATGCCACCGAGCTGCGGCTGGAGCTCGAGGATCGCGGATCGATCTTCACGTCGACCAGCGACTCCGAGGTGCTGCTGCATCGCCTGGCGACGGCCGACGCCTCGACCCCGACCGAACAGCTCGCGCAGGCGCTGGCTGGCGTCGAGGGGGCGTATGCGCTGTTGGTGATGATCGGCGATACGCTGCTCGCAGCGCGCGACCCGCGCGGGTTCCGGCCGCTGGTCATGGGATCCCTCGACGGCGCGACGGTATTCGCGTCGGAGACCTGCGCCATGGATATCGTCGGTGCGACGCTCGAGTGCGAGGTCAAACCCGGCGAGATTATTACCGTCAACGCCGATGGCCGCAGCGCGTACCAGGCGCTCCAGCCGCGCGATTTGCACCGGTGCGTGTTCGAGCACGTGTACTTCGCCCGGCCCGACAGCACCGTGTTCGGCGCGACGGTCGAGGATTCTCGGCGAGAGCTCGGCCGGCGGCTGGCCAGAGAGTGCCCTGCCCCGGGCGCCGATCTGGTCTTCAGCGTGCCCGACTCATCGAACTCGGCCGCGCTCGGCTACTCCGACGAGTCCGGGTTGCCGTTCGAGTTCGCGCTGATCCGCAATCACTACGTCGGGCGCACGTTTATTCAGCCGACGCAGGCTGGGCGCGATGCGAAAGTGAAGGTGAAGTACAATGCGGTCCGGCATGTCTTGGATGGCAAGAGCGTGGTCATGGTCGACGACTCGATCGTCCGTGGCACCACGACCCGCGGCCTCGTCGCCATGATCCGCGCGGCCGGCGCACGCGAAGTGCACATGCGCGTGAGCTCGGCGCCCATCACTGGGCCGTGTTATTACGGCATCGACACCCCGAACCGCGAGGAGCTGATCGCGGCGAACCTCACGGTCGACGAGATCGCGAAAGACCTCGGCGTGGATTCGCTCGGGTACCTGTCGCTCGAGGGAATGCTCGAGTCTGTGCCTATACCTGGGGCGCCTTCAGGATTCTGCCACGCCTGCTTCTCGGGCGACTATCCCACTCCTCCACCGACTGACCCCGACAAGCTTAGATTCGGCTGCGGGTGCTAGTCTATTTCTTTGGGAACGGCTCTGCCGAAGGCACGCGCGACATGCGCGCAGTGCTCGGCGGGAAAGGAGCAAACCTCGCGGAGATGACGAACCTTGGCGTGCCGGTGCCGCCAGGGTTCACCATCGCCTGCGAATGTTGTGGCGCGTATTTGCGCGACGGCCACGCTCCTGACGGCCTGCGCGATGAGGTCGATCGGGCCCTCGTGCGCCTCGAGGCTGCGACCGGGAAAAAATTCGGGGACGAGACGAACCCGTTGCTGGTGTCGGTGCGATCGGGTGCGCCCGTGTCCATGCCCGGGATGATGGAAACCATCCTCAATCTCGGCCTCAACGATCGCACGGTCTTAGGCCTGGCGAAGGCCAGCGGCAATGCGAGATTCGCGTACGACTCGTATCGCCGCTTCTTGCAAATGTTCGGCGATGTCGTCCTCGGCGTTCCACTCGGGCACTTCGAGTCGCTGCTGCACGCCAAGCGCATCCTGGCCGGCGTGGAGACCGACGCCGAGTTGAGTGAGACCGTGCTGCGCAACCTCGTAGAGGAGTACAAGAGGCTGGCGCGGGATTTTCCCATGGATCCCAAAGAACAGCTGTGGGGCGCTATCGAGGCCGTGTGGCGGTCCTGGACGCTCAAGAAAGCGGTCGATTATCGACGCGTGAACGCCATCCCGAACGATCTTGGCACCGCCGTCAATATCGTCTCCATGGTCTTTGGCAATCTTGGCGACGACTCGGGGACCGGTGTGGCGTTCACCCGTGACCCCTCGACAGGAGAGCGGAAGTTCTACGGCGAGTTTCTCGTCAATGCGCAAGGCGAAGATGTCGTGGCGGGCATTCGCACGCCGTTGCCAATCGACGCGATGGCCGGGCGACTGCCTGTCGCGTATCGAGAGCTGATCGCCACGAAGGACCGGCTCGAAGCGCATTTCCGCGATATGCAGGATCTCGAGTTCACGGTCGAGCGCGGGAACCTGTACTTGTTGCAGACCCGGACGGGCAAGCGCACCGCGGCGGCGGCCTTCCGCATCGCTGTCGAGATGCAAGGCGAAGGCTTGATCAGCAAGGCCGAGGCGGTCGCGCGCGTTCCGTCGCGGGAAATCGACCAACTGTTGCATCCGGTGATCGACGCCACGGTCCGCACGACGCCGATCGTGCGAGGCTTGCCGGCGAGCCCTGGCGCCGCCAGCGGGGTCGCTGTGTTCGATCCCGACGTGGCGGTCAGCCGCGCCAACGCGGGCGAGGATGTCATCCTCGTGCGCGAGGAGACGACACCAGAAGATTTCCACGGGCTCGTGGCCTCTCGCGCGGTCGTTACCGCGCGCGGCGGCATGACGAGTCACGCGGCCGTCGTGGCGCGCGGCATGGGCAAGTGTGCCGTGGTGGGCTGCAAGGAGATGGAGGTCGATGCCTCCGCCCGCCGCTTCCGCGTTGGCGAGACCGTGATCGCCGAGGGCGATTGGCTGACCGTCGACGGCGCGACTGGGTCAGTGTATGCGGGCGCGTTGCCAACGGTACCGAGCGAAGTCGTGCGCGTGATCAACGGGACACTTCGGCCAGAGTACGCGCCGGTCTATCAGGCCTATGCGACGGCACTCGGGTGGGCGGACGAGGTGCGTACGCTCCGCGTCCGGGCGAATGCCGATACGCCGCGCGATGCGAGAATCGCGCGGGCCTTTGGCGCCGAGGGCATTGGCCTGTGCCGCACCGAGCACATGTTCTTCGAGGGCGATCGCATCACCTCGATGCGGGAAATGATCGTCGCACGGGACGAGGCTGGCCGGCGGCGGGCGTTGGCGAAGCTGCTCCCGATTCAGCGTGGGGACTTTGAGGGCATTTTCGAGGCGATGGATGGCCTGCCGGTGACCATCCGATTGCTCGACCCGCCGTTGCACGAGTTTCTCCCGCACGGCGGCGAGGAGAGCAAGCTGCTCGCGCGCACGCTCAAGATCCCGCGGGACGAGCTCAATCGCATCGTCGACGGGCTCCGGGAGACGAACCCGATGCTCGGCCACCGCGGATGCCGGCTCGGTATCACGTATCCCGAGATCACCGAGATGCAAGGACGGGCGATCTTCGAGGCCGCCGTCCGCTCGGCGCGGCGCGGCATCGAGGTCAAGCCCGAGATCATGATCCCGTTGGTGGCGACTCACGAGGAGCTGGAGCACCAGCGGGCGATCCTCGAGCAGGTTGCCGCGCTGGTGTTGGGCCCGATGGGGATCGAGATCCCGTTTCTCATCGGGACGATGATCGAGCTGCCGCGCGCGGCGCTTACGGCCGACCGGATCGCCGAGCGCGCGGAGTTTTTTTCGTTCGGGACGAACGATCTGACGCAGACGACCTTGGGGATGAGTCGCGACGACGCCGGGCGGTTTCTGCCGGCGTATCTCGACCGGGGCATCCTCCTCGACGATCCGTTCCAGGTGCTCGACGAGGACGGCGTTGGGCGCCTGATCCGCTACGGCGTCAGCGAAGGTCGGCGCGTGCGGCCGTCGCTCAAAGTCGGCATCTGCGGCGAGCACGGCGGCGAGCCGCGCTCGGTCGCGTTCTGCCATCACTTGGGGCTCGACTACGTGTCGTGCTCGCCATACCGCGTTCCGATTGCCCGCCTCGCGGCGGCGCATGCGGCGCTCAACAAGGTCGAGGAGCGGCCGAGGTATGCGCGGCGGCTCGGTGACCGGTAATGGACGGATACGGTTTTACCGAGGGGGTCAGGCACACGCTCGCCAGAGCGCGCCACGAGGCCGCCGGTCTCGGCCACACGCATGTCGGCTGCGAGCACGTGTTGCTCGGGCTCTTGCACACGATTGATGGTGTCGCCGCGGCTGCGCTGAAGAAATGCCAAGTCGACCCCTCGACGGTCGAGCGCGAAGTCCTGCGTCGAGTGGAGCGTGGCGCGGCGCCGACCGGGGACCCCGATCTGCCGTACACATCGCGCGCGAAGAAAGTTATCGAGCTCTCGATGGCTGCCGCGCGCGATCTCGGACACCAATACGTGGGACAGGAGCATATCCTGCTCGGGCTTATCCGCGAAGGGCAGTCGATTGCCGCACAGTCGTTGGCCGCGCTCGGCGTCACGTTGGACGGCACCGTCAGCGAGATCCGACGGCTCCTCGGTGAGGCCACCGGTTCGGAGTGGGTCTCCGAGCTCGGCGCTCTCACACGGCAGCTCGCGGGTAGCACTAGCGATCTCAGTAGCCCACGCACCCCCGAAGATATCCTGCTCGCGATCCTCGCCGACAATGGCGGCGCCCGCCACATCCTGGAAGTTCTCGGCGTTGACATGGTGGCGCTGTCGGACGAGATCGACGCACGCGACGCAGGCGGCAGAGCGGGTACATCGGTCCGCGAATTGCTCACGGCCGCAAAGAGCGAGCGACAGTTCCTCGGCGATTGCGCGCTCGCCTCGCACCACATCCTCCTCGCGTATCTCGCGCTGCGCCCAGCGCACGGATATCGGGCGCTCAGCGAGCGCGGTGTGACGCACGCGAGCGTTCGGGCGCTCGCCGAGCAGATCTTTGGCTAGTTGGCGGGGATTCGATAGAGGCGAATTGGCGAGCACCGCTCGCGGGCGATAATCCCCTTCGCCTCCAGGTCGAGCTGCACCGTCTTGACCCACCAGCTCGCGTTGGCATCGCGCGGAACGCGAGGCTTCGTCAGCTCCTGAATTTGGGCTACCGTGAGACCCGGGGTGCCAGTCGGGAGGATCGCCAAAAAGGCCGCTTTGATCGCGACGTACATCCGCGCGTCGACGATTGAAATCCGCCCGGGGTGGTTGACGTTCTGCACCTCGATCTGGTCCGGATGGCGCATGGTATCATGAGTAGCGCGCACCAAGGTTGGGAGACAGATCCAATTCTTGTCATCCCGGTGATACCGTAGACCTCGACAGCTAGTCGGCGGCCATCGCCGTTTTCGGACGTGGCGCGGCGGCGCGGACCGCGGTCGTCGTGGCCCAGCTGCTCGTCGTCGTGGCGCCCACGACCTGGCGGAGCGCCTCGGCCATGTTCGACACCTCGTGGATCTCGCGCGTGATCTCGGCGAGCGTCGCGGTTTGCTCCTCGGCGAGTGCGGAGACCTCTTCGCTGGTCGCGGCGCTCTCTTGGGCGATCGCGGCGACGCCGGCGATTGCCGTGTCGAGGTGCGCGACCGCGGCGGAGACGGCTTCGGCGGCGGTCTTGATCGCCGTGATCTGCGTACTCAAGTGCGTGACCGCGGTGGAGATGTTCCGGAACGCCTCATCGCTCTCACGCACGGCGTCGGCGCCGGCTTGCGTCTCGGCGTCGACATCGCTCATGAGCGCGACGGCGCTGCCCGTGCGGCGCTTCGTCTCGCCGACGATCTCGCCGATGTTGTCGGACGACTTGCGCACTTCGTCGGCGAGCGAGCGGATCTCGTTGGCGACGACCGCGAAACCGCGGCCCGCGTCGCCGGCGCGCGCGGCTTCGATCGCCGCGTTCAGCGCCAGCAGGTTCGTCTGCGACGCAATGCGCTTGATCATCGCGACGATGGACTGGATCTGCCCGGCTTGCGCCTCGAGGTCGACCATCACGCCCTTGGCGCGTCCGACCGTGTCGCGCACGCCACTGGTCACGTTCAGGCTGTGCGCGATGAGGCGGTGACCGTCGGACGCCATCGCGTCCGTGGCACCGGCTTCGAGGAGTGCGCGTCCGACTTCGTCCTGAATCGAGCGCACGTGCACGAGTGCCTGGTGCGCCTGTTTCGTGGCTTCCTCGACGCGTGCGGCCGACTCGGCGGCCCCGTGCGAGACCTCGCCGATCGAGCTCGCCACTTGCTGCGTGGCCACCGATGCGGCGCTCGCGGCGGCATCGACTTGTTTGCTCGACGCGGTGAGCTGCTCGGTCGAGATCACGATCCGTTCGTTCAACTGCTCGAGCTGCGCCGCCATGTCGTTGAAGGCTTTGCCGACGTGGCCGATCTCGCTGTCGTCGAGCACCGGCACGCGGGAGTCGAGCTGGCCGGCGGCGAGTGCGATCGCGGCCGACCGGATCGACTGCAGTGGACCGAGGAGGTAGCGGACGAGCAGGAACACGCCGACGCAGATCATAAGGACCACGATCAACCCGACGCTGTCGGTCACGAGGGCGACGGCGGCCGATGCGTGGTGCGCTTGCGCGACGTATGGGGCCAGCGGGAGCCCGCTGTAGAAGATCCCGATGACCTGGCCGTCCGGGTCGACGATCGGCTCATATCGCGTCCAGCGGTCCTCGCCGGCGACCATGGCGCGGCCGGTGAACGTCGAGCCGCCCGCGAAGGCCGCGCCGGCGCCGACGAGCTTCCCCGTCTGCGTGGAGCGCGTCGGCATGACCGTCATGAGCTGGACCTGGCGGACGCCGTTGGCATCGAGGCGGGACACGGTCGTCGCCAGGCGGAGGGCGCGGCCCATCGTCGCGCTGCCGACCGTGGGGTCGGCCGAGGCGTCCGCCGGGGGCGGGATGCGCTGCGAGATCGTGAATTCGACGCCGGTCAGGCTGTCGATCGAGAGGAGCGTATTCTCGATATCATGGTCGCCCATGATCTTGGTCGTGCCCTTGTACAGATAGCCGGCCAGCTTTTCGGACGCTTTGTACTCGTCCTTCTTGCCATTGCCGTTGAAGAAATCGGTCGGGGCGTCGGTGGGACGGGCCGGCACGATGTGCCACGGGCCGGGCACCTGCGTATCGAATAAGGCTCTGGCGATCTTGACATCGTTGCCGAGTTGCCCGTCGGCGTTCGCGAGATCGTGCGCGAGGAAACGGTTATCGGTTTCGCGCCAGGCGAATCCGCCCGCCAGGCCGACGCCGAGGACCGCGGCGAGGGTGACGGCGAGGGAGATTTTGGCGGCGATGCCCCAGCGTTTCACGTCTCAGAGACGAGAGACTATGCAAAACGAAACCGGGTGGACGACTATAGTCGACCACCCGGTCTCGTTGATATGGAGGCGCGGGGTACTGCCCCCCGGTCCATGCCGCCGATCAATCAGCGCGTCTACGTGCGTAGCTCGCTACTTAAAGTCTCCAGCCGCTGGCCAGTGAGCAACCCACTGCTGGACGAGCCCTCATAGAGATTCGCTAGGCGTCGGAAGGCGCGACGCTCAGCTAGCCCAGATTTGCGATACCGTCGGAGCCGCCCCGGGCGGGCTTCCCTAACGGCAAGGCGCGCAACCGAAGTTACGCAGCCAGAGCCA
>DATHNL010000137.1:0-26764 GCA_035486035.1 Gemmatimonadaceae bacterium | reverse complement strand
GCAGGGCGGGAAAACGCTGACCAATGGCAACGTCTCGCTGACGGGCGCCACGGACGCCCAGGGCGCCGCGGTCCGTGAGGGGCAGATCACGATGTCGAGTACGACGCCATGACCGTCGGACGCGCCGCGTGCCTCACATGGCTTATCTCGCTTCTCGCGGCAACGCAGGTGTCCGCGCAGTCCACGCAGGCGGCCACGGAGCAAGCCAAGACGGCCAGCGATCAATCGACGACCTACGCGATCCCCGAGATTCCAGCCGCGTCGTTTCTCGGCGTCACGCCGGCGACTATTGGTCGGCCGAGCGCTCCGAAGGACGTGCTCACATCGCTGCTCAACGGCGTCGATGCCAATGGACGTGTGCAGCAAGGCCTCGCTATCGAGGGATCGCCATACATTATCCCCGGCGTGACCATCACGCCCGACGAGTACAGCACGAAGCCGTTGATGTACCTCCTCGCTAACACCCGTCTCTCATTCGCCACCGCCAGGGCGTCCGGCGACACGAGCTCCACCTCGGCGGCGCTCGGACTCCGCATGCAGATATTCGACTTCGGGGATGCGATGATGGACAAGAAGTACCGGCAGCGGTTGGCAACCGCGATCGGCGCCTGCAAGCCGACGACTTTTCCCGTGGATAGCGCCGCGCTGGCGAAGTCGCTCGCGTGTATCCACAAAGTGGACAGCACGTACGTACGGGACAACTGGAACTCACTCCGGCTGTCCATTGCCGGGGCACATGGCATTACGTTCGATTCGTCGTACATCAAACGCGAACGAAACCTCGGCGACCAACTCTGGCTGACGTTCGGCGCGCCAGTGACGAAATTCGGCGAGATCGTTGCCTACGTTCAACTCGCGGAGACGGACAAACACGGTACCACGCCCTATTACTCGTCGTGGAGTGAAGGCGGCCGAGCGATGGTCGGATCGCCGAGCTTCGATGCGTTCTTCGAAGAGGTCCTGCAACAGCGATCCACCTCGACCGCGACCATCGCGAGACGCGCGCAATCGTGGTCGGCCGGTGTCGAGTTCCTCGTTGCCTCGAACCTCTGGCTCTCAGGCGGATTCGGCAAACCCGCCACGCAGGGACCGACCCCGCAAAAGACCGTGCTGCTGGCGAACGTGAAGTGGGGACTGGCCGACAAGGCCCGATTCAAGCCGCAGACCGGAGGGCCGTAGCGACGACGGACGGGCTAATGCGCCAGTGATTGCTCCATCCACTGATGCATCTCGCTGTCAAGCACGTCGAGCGGCAAGGCACCCTGACGGAGCGCCGCGTCATGAAACGCTCGGAGATCGAAGCGAGCACCGAGCCGCGCGCGGGCTTCGGCGCGGAGCTTCAGGAACTCGAGCTGGCCGAGCTTGTACGCGAGCGCCTGACCCGGCCACGCGATGTAGCGATCGACCTCGGTCTGGACATTCGGCTCGTCCATCGCCGTATACCTATGGAAGTAATCGACCATCTGCTGCCGCGTCCAATGCTTGTAGTGGACGCCCGGGTCGACCACTAACCGAATCGCGCGCCACATCTCGTTCTCGAGCCGGCCATAGTCGCTGTACGGGTCCTGATAGAACCCCACTTCTTTGCCGAGCCGTTCGGAATAAAAGGCCCACCCCTCGACGAATGCCGTGTAGCCGCCGTGCTGGCGGAACGTCGGCAAGTCAGGGAGCTCCTGAGCGAGCGACAACTGCATGTGGTGTCCCGGAACGCCTTCGTGATAGGCGATCGCCTCGACATTCAACAGCAGTCGCTGATCCGGGTTCGACTCGTTGACGTTGATGCGCCCAGGGCGCGAGCCATCCGGCGTACCGGAGGTATAGTCGGCCGGCACCGCGTTCGCGCCGCGGAATGGATCCATCGGGATCACCGCGAGCGTCGAGCGCGGCAGGCGGCCAAAGAGCTCCGGCAAGCGCTCCGTCATCTGGTGCGCGTACTTCGCGTAGAGATCGAGCACCTGCTGGCCTGACGTCCCGTAGAAACGGCGGTCGCGCTTGATGTAATCGTTGAAGCTGGCGAGATCGTTGTAGCCTTGCGCCTTCGCGATGGTCAGCATCTGCGCCGCGACCTCGGCCACCTGCGCGACGCCGATCGCGTAGATCGAGTCAGGGCTCAAGTCCGTCGTCGTCATGCGCCGCGCCTCGAATCGATACCGCGCGCCGCCGTCCGGCAATGCCCAGATGCCAGGATCATTGCGCCCACGCGGCGCATACTCGGCGCGAACGAACGCCGCGAGCTTGGCGTACGCCGGCACGATCTCCTGGTCAACCGCCGCGAGGATTGCCGCACGGAGTCGCGCGCGATCAGCCTCACCGAGGCCCGCGGGAAAATGCGACAGGGGAACCGCGAAGGGGCTCGCCGCGCCGGTCTTCGACGCGACATCCTGGGTCTCGATCACGACCTTGTCGAGCAGATAGCGCGGCGGCATGAGCCCGTCGCGCATACCCTGTCGCATGTTCTCGGTCACCTGATCGAACGCGCGCGGCATCGCATGCAACCGGGCGATGTAGTGGTCGTAGTCCGCGACCGTGTTGAATGGCGTCAAGGATACGAGGTCGACAAAGCCGAGATGGATCCCATCGCGTTGGTCGACCGGCATCTCCCACGACTTGAACGCCAGGGCGTCGAGACGCTCGCGCAGGTCCCGGATCATCAGGCGACGACTCAGCGCATCGGACGCCGAGAGCCCCGCGGTGTCGATCGCTTCGAAGCGCGCCAGGAACGAGCGACGGGCGGCGGCATCAGCCTGGATCGCCGGCAGGGAGCGGTCATCCAAGCGATCGTTGAACCGATTGTCGCCGAGCGCCGTAGCGGCTTCCGGCGACGTGCGCATCTCGTAGTCCCACTCCTCGTCGAACAGTGGGCGCAACGGTTGCGCGACCTGAAGCAGCAATGGCACGAGCAAGAGCATGGTCACCTCGGTTGAGCCAGCGCGGAGCGAATAACCGTCAGCGCAGCATCGCGCTCGACTCCTGACAGCGGCAGCCGCGGTGGACGTACGGTCTCGGAGCCGCGACCCACCTCGTGCTGCACGAGCTTGATCAGCTGCACGAATTTCATGACGGTGTCGAATCTCAACAAAGGCAGAAACCACGAATAGAGCGCAAAGGCTTCGGCCGCCCGTCCGGCGCAGGCGAGATCGAAGAGACGGACCGATTCGAGCGGCAGCGCGTTGACCAATCCGGCAACCCATCCCCGCGCGCCGACGCCAACCGCTTCGAGGATCATGTCGTCGAGTCCCGCGAGCAGCGACAATCGATCCCCGAGGACCGCGCGCAAGGCCGAGACCCGGCGCACGTCGCCACTGGATTCCTTGACGGCATGAACATTCGCATGACGGTCGGCCAGCGCTTCGACGTCGGCCGCCAAGAGATCGGTGCCGTACGCAATAGGATTGTTGTAGAGCATACACGACAATGGAGTCGCCGAGATCACCGCGTCGAAATGCGCGTGGGTCTCTCTCGCGTCCGGGCGATAGACATAGGGCGGCAACACCATCAACCCCGAGCACCCCGCGCGCTCGGCGGCGCGTGCCAAGCGAATGCACTCCTCGGTAGCCAGGCCGCTGACGCCGGCAATGACGGGCGCCGAAGCCCCCGCGGCGGCGGCGCAGATGGAGAGCACGCGGATCTTCTCGTCGAATCCCAGCGTCGCCCCCTCACCGAGTGAGCCGAGCGCGACGATGCCTCGACAGCCATGGCCGAGCAGCCAGCGGACGTGATCGGCGAGAAACGTCTCGTCGATCGCCCCGTCGGGCTTGAACGGCGTCGTGATCGCGGGGAGAACGCCGGTCCAATCGTGTTTTTGCATTACAGGAAGGCTCGAACTGGAGTGGGAAAAATGGGCGGGCGTGGCGTGTCCGCTGGCCAACCGCGGAGACACTCCATGATAGGGCCGCAGACACGCCCTTGGCATGGCCCCATCCCGATCCTCGTGTAAAGCTTCGCCTGGCGCGGCGTCCATGCAGGATCGAGCGCGACGTACGGGACGCCCTCGCAGCGGCAGACGATCGTCTCCGCTTCCGCGAGCGCGCGGACTTCGGGGCGGATCGCGAAGGCTGTGTCCAGACGTTGCGCGAACTCGCGATGCCGCGCGCGAGCCGCGCTCAGGTCTCGGGAGAACGCAACGCCAGCCGCCGCGCGCCCGGCAATCGCGCCCTCGACGAGCGCGGCATCCACCCCACCAATCCCGGTTGGCTCGCCCGCGCAGAAGATGCCCGGCACGCTCGTCGACTGTCGCTCATCAACCACCACCGCACCGTCGGATGTCGCACATCCCGCGAGCCTGGCGAGCTCGGTCGATGGCACCAAGCCGTAGCCAGTGCACAACACGTCGCAAATCACGCGCTGCCCGTCGGACAGCGTGACCTCGAGGCCCGATAGCGATACCGAGACCCGCGTCACCCATGTGCCGGGCCGAAACGGGGCGCCGACGAACGTGGATCGATACACGATCGCATCGATCACGCGTGACGGCGTTCGCCACAGTCCCGCGGCAAATCGAGCCATGCGCCGCGCCGAAGCCTGCTCGGCCACCAGGACGATGCGCGCCCCCGCCCGCGCCAAGGCCGCGGCCACCGTGAGCATGAGCGGCCCCGAACCCCCAAGGACCACTCGCCGTCCGGCGAAATCGGCGGCGCCGTTCTTGAGCAACGCTTGCGCGCCCCCGATGCCAATGACACCCGGCAACGTCCACCCGGGAAACGGCAGATACCGCTCACGGGCGCCCGTTGCCAGTACGACCGCGCGACCGCCGAACGCCGAAGCGTCGACTACTTCGGCGCCCGGCACGAACTCGGCGCCACATCGATCGAACCGCTCGAGCCAACGCACGGCAACACGGGGCAACGCGCGGCGATCTCGATGCCGCCAGATCTGCCCGCCCGGCCGTTGTGCGGAGTCGAGCACCACGACGCGCCGGCCCGCCTCGGCCGCGTGCACCGCCGCGGCAATGCCGGCGGGACCGGCGCCGACGATCATCACGTCAGCCGGATGCCCGGCGCCCACCCACTCAGGTAGGCGCTCCATGCATGCACGCCGCGGCACGCATTGGAAACACGTTCCCATACCGCACAGGGCTGAGTCGATCATACGCGAGCCGGCGAGTACGGCGCGGGATCGATCGCCGTCGGCCGCCCCAGAATCAGGTCGGTCAAGAGACGACCGGTACCGAGGGCCATGGTGATGCCGAGCCCCTCATGTCCGGCCGCGATCCACACGCCGGGCGTAGCAGGCCAAGCGCCAATGTAAGGCCGATGATCCGGCGTCGCTGGACGAAAGCCCGTCCATACGCGAAGGGCGGCGACGTCAGCCAGCGCCGGCATGAATTCCACCGCGCGCCGCACCATGCGACCGAGAACATCGCGATTGATCGACGCATCCCAGCCCACCAACTCTCGCGATGATCCGATCAAGACCTGACCCGTCGAGCGCGGCTGCACGTTGAACGCCACGCACGCATCGCCCAACGTCTTCGCGCTTTGAACGTATCCGAGCTCGGCCACTTGATGCCGACACAACCCCGGGACACGATCGGTGATGACCAAGTGGCCTTTGCGCGGGATGATCGGCAGGCCTGGCGTCAGCGCCGGGGCCCAGGCACCAGTGGCGTTCACGATCACATCGGCCTTCAGCCCATCAAGACGGTCAACACGCGTGTGTTCTTTTACAGGTATCCCGGCCAACAACCAACGCGTGAGCGCCGGTTGATACACGACGCCATCGGTTCGCACGAGCAGTGCGCCAGCGAGCCCCGGACGCAGCGCCGGCTCTGCTTCGCGCAATGCTTGTTCATCGAGTAACTCGCCGCCGGTCATCGATAACTGGTCCGGCGTCTCGGCCACCCAGAGCGTGCCGCAGCGGTCCAAGCCGATATCAGGCGGAGCGAGCGACCATAACAACTGCTGTGAGTAGGCAGACAACGGGTCATCGTCAAAGACGACCACGTGTCCCATGCCCGCAGCGGTCGTCCCCGCGCCGGCGAACTCGGCCTCGAGCACCGTAACCGACAGACCTTCCTGCGCGAGATAGTACGCGCACGCGGCGCCAATGATGCCCGCGCCAACGACGATGACGTCCGTCACACCCCGGGGAATCCGGCGCGAAACGGATCAGCTGCGTCGAAGCGCAACGTCGTCTCACCCGTGACGAACGCGTGCCCACGGATGAACGGGATGAGCTCGCCATCGCGCTGCTCGAGCCAGCTCGTGAACCGCCCACCCGTAATGCTCTCCGGCTTGAAGACCTCACCCGGCGCGAGCAAACCCCGCGCATGAAGCGTCGCCAGCTTCGCCGACGTACCCGTGCCGCACGGCGAGCGATCATACGCCCCGCCAGGACACATGACGAAGTTGCGCCCGTCCGGCGCCGAGAGCTCCACGTGGTCGATCTCGGCCCCGTTCGCGCCCGTGATGCCCTGATCGCGTAGCGCATCCATGATGGCGATGGTGAGGCGCGACAGCTCAACCTGCCTGGCCATCGCGAGCGGCTGATCGGCCAGGTGCGTGATGAAGAACCAATTCCCACCATACGCGATGTCGCCGACGATGCGACCCAACCTCGGCACGTCGACGGCGACATCACACGCGTGACACCGCGCCGCCACGTTGCGGATGGTGACGGTGCCATCGGCATCCAACTCGGCCGCCACGGTTCCAACCGGCGTGTCGAGCTTCACGGTGCCGGCAGAAAGCCGGCCGAGATACTCCAGCGTGCGCACGACGCCGATCGTGCCGTGGCCGCACATGCCGAGGTACCCGACGTTATTGAAAAAAATGACGCCGGCAATCGAGTTGGGGTCTGTCGGAGGCGTCACCATCGCACCCACCAGCGCATCATGCCCCCGCGGCTCACAGATCACGGCACGTCGCAGATGATCGGCATCTCGACGCATCGATTCACGCCGCGCCGCCATCGTATCGCCGGACGGCTGCGGCCAGCCGTCGAGCACGACACGAGTCGGCTCGCCTTCAGTGTGGGAATCGATGACCCGAATGGACGCAGGGAACATGAGTCGAAGTCCAAATTTGCCGGCTGGGGCCGTTTTGTCCAATCGGCCGCCTCAGCACGCGACGCATCGTGTGCCATGCGATTCGTCTGGCTCCTCTCCCTTGTCGCCACGCCCGCTTTCGTCCTGTCCCTTGATTCGACGAAAGGGCTCACGCCCATCGGCGCCACGATGAGCGCCGTCACGTATCACGACCGCCGCGCGGTAAAGCTGACCGACACCGGCGACGGCGGCATGGCGCTCGTCGACGGTCTCGACTTCACGTCCGGCACGATCGTCGTGCACGTCGCCGCGGTGCCGGTCCCAACGATCGATACGTCTTCCCGCGGGTTCGTAGGTCTCGCTTTCCGGAGCTCGGCCGACGGGAATCGATACGAGAACCTGTACCTGCGCATGACCAACGGCCGCGCCGAGGACCAGCTCAGGCGCAACCACTCGGCGCAGTACGAGTCGATCCCCGACGCTCCCTGGCACACGCTGCGCGAGAAAAGCCCCGGGAAATACGAATCGTACGTCGACCTCCGGGCTGGTGAGTGGACGACCATGCGCATCGTCGTTCATGGCACCCGCGCGGAGCTCTTCGTGAATGATGCCGATCAGCCCTGCCTCGTCATCAACGATCTCATGCTCGGCGACACGCACGGACGGGTCGCGCTGTGGATCGGACCGGGCACCATCGGCTACTTCTCGCGTTTGACGGTCACCCCCTAACGCATCGCGCTCACCACGCGCGAGGTCAGGAATGTCACGGCGTCGAAGCCGTGGGCGCGCAGGCGAGCTTCCAGTACATCGGGTTCGATACGCGTTAACCACGGCTCACCGGCGGCCGCGGCACGCTCGGCGATCTCATCGGACTCGTCGGGCGCTTTGGGAGCCGTGAACGTAAAGACGATTTCGCTCGGGGGTGGCAGCGCAGCCACGAATGCGAACACCGCGTCGACAGCGGACTCCGTGAGATAGACCATGACGCCGAGCCAGGACACGAATGTCGCGGCGCGTGGATCGAAGCTGGAGGTCGCCAGGCCGCCCATGAGTGACGTCGTCTCGAAGTCGATCGCGACGTGCTCCACATTCGGCGGCACGGCAATACCGGCGCCTGCTAAACGCGCGCGCTTGGCGTCGCGGCTCGCGGGATGATCGACCTCGAAGATGCGAAGGGCCGCGGCCCACGCGGGTTGCCGATACGCGAACGTGTCGAATCCCGCGCCGAGGACGATGCATTGGCGGACCCCTCGGGCGACGGCCTCGGCCAGCCGATCCTCGGCGTGCCGGCTTCGCGCGACGACGTGGAGGAGCAGCCGCCGCACCGGCGGCGCCTCGAAGCGCTCCGGATTCGCCCGAATGCGGTCGATGACCTCCGGCTCGAGGAGGCGCAGGACGACCGGGTCCTCGAGGATGTGCGGTGGACTGTCGAGCAACTGGTGCGCGGCCCGGAGCGTCGCGACGGCGAGCGCGGTCGCGCTCGCGGCGCGATCCGTCACGGCAGCGCTTGCGGCTGCCGCTCGACGAGGGTCTTCACGAGGAGCTGCTGCGCGTCGGTCATGCGGCTGAGCTCCGCGGTCACGTCGTCGAGCGCGACCTCGACGCGCGCGAGCCGGTTCTCGAAACTGGCGACCGTCGCCGCCGCGACATTCTTGCGTCCGTTGAGCCACAGCCGAACGAGGGTCAGCAACGTCGCGGCGCCGATTGCCATCGACAGCACGGCGACGATCGCGTCATTCTGATCCACGCGACACCTCCGCCGGCAACCCGCGTTGGGTGAGCGCCGCCGTCAGAAACCGGTGCGACTCCGTCATCCGGCCGATCTCGGCCGTCATATCATCGATCGCGACTTCCAGTCGCGCCAGGCGCATCTCGACGTCACTCGACGGCTTGGCTTTGAGCGCGCGCGACTTGTACCAATAGTGGGCGACGCCGACGACCATTGCCGCCAGCGATGCGAAGACGAAGACCGCGGCAAGGGCGTCAGGACCTCCCATGCGCGGCCTCCGCGGATCTCTCCGCCAAAAGCTTCGTGACGAACTGCTGCCCTTCGGTCACCCGCGTCAACTCGGCGGCCATGTCGTCAATGGCAACCTCGAGCCGCGCGAGCCGCATCTCGACGTCGGCGGGTGCCTTGATCCGCTCGTTCTTCAATCGCACCAACTTCGTGACGTAGTGGCCGGCGCCGATCACGACCAACGCGATCGACGCAAAGAAGACCATTCCCGCGAATGCTTCAGCGGGGTTCACGGATCATCTCCGGCGACCGGTCGGCGAGCAACTTGTTCGTGAACTGCTGACCCTCGGTCACACGCGACAGCTCGGATGTGAGATCGTCGATCGCGACCTCCAGCCGTGCGAGGCGCTTCTCGATCGCATCGAGCGCCTCGGGCTTGGACTGTTGGGTCCCATACTTGACGCCGACCCACACCCAGATCGTGACGGCGACGATCGAGACCACGACGATGAAGACGACTTCCGGTGGCATCAGTGTGATTCCCGCGACGGCAGCGCCCCGACGGCGCCCCGCTCAGTCAAGACGTTCGTCAAGAACTGCTGCCCTTCGGTCACCCGTCCGATCGCGCCGGTGAGATCGTCGATCGCGACTTCGACCCGCGCCAGACGCTTCTCGTATGCCTCCAAGGCGGTTGTCGACGCGCCGCGCTTCGATGTCTGCTTGACCAACTCGAGGAGAAACCCCATGCCGCAGGCGATCGCGACAATGGCGACGACCATATCGAAAGGGTTATTGACGAAATGCATAGTTGTTCCTCCCTACGGTCCGAGGCGTCTCGAGGTTTCGGGGTCCGCCAGGACCTTCGTTAAGAACTGCTGGCCCTCACCAATCTTGGTGATCTCGCCAGCAAGATCGTCCAGTGCGACCTCAACGCGCGCCAGGCGCCGTTCCAGCGACTCCAGCGCCTCCGGTCCCGCCGAGGAACTGCGCTTGTAGCCGATCCACTTCGAGCCGATGACCAGAACGGCAATCATGCCGAACATCGAGACGGGTACGGCGACTTCGGGTCCGATATACATCATATCGTATCTAACGTCATCGCGAACCGCGTGGTGTCAACTGGCTTGGCCGGCCTCGGCAGGACGGTGCGCAGCCAGCGTCCGGTATGAGACGACTCGACCGCGGCCACGTCCTCGGGCCGACCCATCGCGACGACCCGGCCACCGTGCATGCCGGCCTCGGGCCCGAGGTCAATGACCCAGTCCGCCAGCTTGATCACATCGAGGTTGTGCTCGATCAGGACCAGCGTATGACCCTGATCGACCAACCGGTCCAGCACGCTGGCCAGCCGGCGAATGTCCTCGAGGTGCAAGCCAGTCGTCGGCTCATCAAGAATGTAGAGCTTCCGCCCACCCGATCGCGCGGATGCCGCGAGCTCGCGGGCGATCTTGATCCGCTGTGCCTCGCCACCGGAAAGCGTGGTGGCGGGTTGTCCGAGGTGGAGATACCCGAGTCCGACCCGCTGCAACTGCCACAGTGTCGACGTCAGACGATCTTGGCCGTGAAAGAATCGCACGGCTTCCTCGACGGTGAGGTCGAGCACCTGCGCGATGTTCTTGTTCTTGACCGTGACTTCCAGCACATCCGACCTGAATCGTCGCCCACCACACACGTCGCATGGAACGAATACGTCGGCCATGAACACCATCTCGACTTCGATATACCCCGCGCCTTCGCAGTTCTCGCATCGCCCGCCTGGGACGTTGAATGAGAACGTGCCCGGCGTATACCGCCGCTCCCGGGCCAACGCGGTGTCGGCAAAAAGACGCCGAATCTCGTCGTAGGCCTTGATGTACGTCACGGGATTGGATCGCGGAGATCTCCCGATCGGAGCCTGGTCGATCAACACCACATCATCGAATGACTCTGCACCCGTCAGAGACGTATAGCTGCCGACCGGCTCACCGAGGTGACGTTTCGCCGAATTGTCGCCCCGAAGGCGCGTCTCCAACGCCCTATACAACACATCGTGCACGAGCGTGCTCTTCCCGGAGCCCGACACGCCGGTGACCACCGTCAGTGCACCGATGGGGATGCGAATGTCGACGCCCTGCAAATTGTGCTGGCGTGCGCCGGTCAGGGTCAGCCACGGGGGACCGACGGGCCGTCTCTCAGGGATCGGGATCGTCTTCAGGCCGGTGAGATATTGACCAGTCAGCGGACTCTCACTCGCCCGGGAAATCGGGCCCGCGAACACGATACGGCCGCCGTTGTCACCGCTTCCTGGTCCCAGCTCGACCATGTAGTCCGCATGCCGCACCGCTTCGAGATCGTGCTCGACGACGAGGACGGTATTTCCGGCATCGCGCAGCCGCGTCAAGAGCTTCAATAACCGATCGATATCCCTCGGGTGCAGCCCGATCGATGGCTCGTCGAGCACGTAGAGTGTGTCGACCAACCGTGAGCCAAGCGAGTTCGCGAGCGCAATACGTTGCGCTTCGCCGCCCGAGAGCGTTCGCGCGGCTCGATTCAACGAGAGGTAGCCGAGCCCGACGTCGACAAGAAACTGGAGCCGGTCGCGCGCCTCTCTGAGTACGGTCGTCGCGATCGTTTGCTCGAACGGCGTCAGTGGCAGGCCATCGAGCCACGGCAACAGGACGTCGACCGGCAACTCAGCCACTTCGGCGATCGTGCGGTCGGCGATGCGTACGTGCAGCGCGGCCGGCTGCAGCTTTGCGCCGTGGCACGACGGGCAGACTTTCGCCGATTGATACTGCCGCAGAAAGACCCTGATGTACTGCTTGTAGCGCTTGGCCTCGAGGCGTTTCAAGAACGGGAAGATGCCGACGTACGGCTTCGTCTGGCCGCGGATCGGGGCGTTGAGCAGCACGTGGCGCTGCTCGGCCGTCAGGTCGCGCCACGGCACATTCAACGGGATTTTCTCGCGACGCGCGAAGTCGGCGAGCGTCCGGCGCGTGCCATCGTAGCGTGGCTTCTCCCACGGATCGATCGCGCCATCGCTCAGCGTCTTGCTCGGGTCGGGGACGATCAGCGACTCATCGTACTCCAACACCGCGCCGAACCCGTTGCAGATCGGACAGGCACCTCTCGGATTATTGAATGAGAAGAGCTGCGGTGTCGGCTCGGGCGCCACGGTCCCGTCGTTCGGGCATTCAAATCGCTCCGTATACCGGTGCTCGACGTCGCCGACCAGGATCACGCAGTCGCCGTCGCCTTCGGCGAACGCCGTTCCGACCGCATCGGCTAGGCGGGATGCGATGTCCGGGCCCATGACGAGTCGGTCGACGACCACCAGCGGATTCACCGCCGTTGTCAGATCGATCGTGAGCTCATCCAACTGACTGACAACGCCACCTACCTTGACGCGAACGAACCCGCGCGCTTGCAGGTTCTCGACGACGACGGCGTGAGATACTTGATCGGAGACCCGCAAGGGGAAGGCGACCGCAAACCGGGTTCCCGCCGCAAAGCCCAGAACAGCGTCAGTGACTGACTGGACGGTCGAGGGCCGCAACTCCCGGCCGCAAACAGAACAGAACGTGTGCCCGATGCGAGCCCACAGAAGCCGGAGATAGTCGTAGATCTCCGTGGCTGTCCCGACCGTGGATCGCGATGTCTTTGTCGGGTTTTTTTGCTCGATCGCGACGGCCGGAGACAGGCCGTCGACGATGTCGACATTCGGCTTCTCCATCCGCTCCAGAAACTGCCGAGCGTAGGCCGACAAGGACTCGACGTAGCGCCGCTGCCCCTCGGCGTAGATGGTATCGAACGCGAGCGACGACTTCCCCGACCCCGACGGACCGGTGATGACGGTCAGGGCTCGGCGGGGAATGTCGAGGTCGAGATTTTTCAGGTTGTGTTGCCGCGCACCGCGAACGATCAGCCGGTCCTTCACACCCGAAAGATAGCCGAAAGCGGGTCAGCGGGGGCGGCCGCGCAGGATTCGGCCGAGGATCAACACGAGCGCGGCACCGAGCGTGGCCAGTGCGAGCGATCGCGGATCGAAATGGTCGGCCGTGACGGTGCCCCAGCCGAGTCTCGTTCCAATGTAGCCACCGAGAAATGCCCCGAGAATCCCGAGGCCGGTGGTGACGAGGCACCCGGCGGGGTCGCGACCGGGCAAGAGAAACTTGGCCAATGCACCGGCCACGAATCCGAGGATGACCCAATGGAGCCAGAGCGGCACGTGTGCCAAAATACTAGCTTTTAGCGATGGCAGGGGAGGCGGGAACAGGCATTCACGAGGAGGATGCACTCGGCAAGGCCTACGATGGGCGGCTGATGCGGCGCTTGCTGGCGTTCGCCAAGCCCTATTGGCACTTGATCGTCCCAGCCATCCTCTTCCTGTGCGGCGAAGGCGCGCTCCAGCTGGTCGGCCCCGTGCTGACGAAGCGCGTGATAGACGTCGGAGTGCCGCACCATGATGGGCATCTGATCCGCATCTCCGTCGCGCTCTTTGTCCTGTCGCTCGTCCTGCAGTTCTGCTGCTCGTACGGCGAGACCCTCCTCACGAGCCTTCTCGGCCAGCGCGTCATGCGGGACCTCCGGATGCGCATGTTCGCGCATGTGGAGAACTTGCCGGTCGCATTTTTTGATCGAAACCCCGTGGGGCGTCTGGTGACCCGCGTGACATCGGACGTCGAGTCGCTGAACGACCTGTTCACCGCCGGCGTCGTGTCCGGACTCGGCGACCTGTTCACGCTCGTGTTCATCGCGATCTTCATGATCCGCGTCGACTGGCGGTTGGCGCTCGCCGCCTTCGGGGTGATCCCGTTGGTTTGGCTGACGTCCGAGGTCTTCCGGGTCAAGGTCCGAGCGTCCTATCGCGACATCCGGACGCGAATCGCGCGGATCAACGCGTTTCTCAACGAGCGCCTGACCGGCATGCGCATTGTGCAGCTGTTCGGTCGCGAGAAATGGGAAGCCGATCGCTTCGATGACCTGAATCGCGGGTATCTCGCCTCGAACCTCAGGTCGATCACGATCTACGCGTTGTATTTCCCCGCGATTGAAATTCTGACATCAGTCGCCCTCGCCAGCTTGATCGTTGCCGGCGCCGGCCGAATCCATGCGTCCACGTTGACCGTAGGGACTCTTGCGGCGTTTCTGCAGCTCGTGCGGCGATTCTTTCAGCCGCTCCAGGACTTGTCGGACAAATACAATACGCTGCAACAGGCCATGGCCTCATCGGAGCGCATCTTCAAACTGCTCGACGAGCCCGAAGGCCCCGCGCAGGGCGTTGTGACCGGTATGCCGCGTGGAGGCGTGACGGTTGAGTTCGAGGACGTATGGTTCTCGTACGGCAACGCGGAGGCGCCACAATGGGTGTTGCGGGGCGTGAGCTTCCGCGCGGAGCCAGGACAAACGATTGCGCTCGTTGGACACACAGGGGCGGGGAAGACCACGGTGGTGAGTCTCCTGATGCGATTCTATGATCCGCAACGAGGCCGGATTCTGGTCGACGGCGTCGACATCCGCGAGATGTCGCTCGCCGACCTCCGCGTCCGTATCGGGTACGTCCAGCAGGACATCTTTCTGTTTGCCGGCGACGTCATGACGAACGTGCGGCTCTCGAGCGCGTTGTCCGACGCGGACGTGCAGCGCGCCGCGGCGCGGGTCGGCGCCGACCGTGTCGTCGCCCGACTCCCCGGCGGATGGTCACAGGAGCTCGGCGAGCGCGGCGCGTCGATCAGCGTCGGCGAGCGACAACTCCTGTCGTTCGCCCGGGCCATCGCCGCCGACCCCGCGCTCCTGCTGCTCGATGAGGCGACGAGCGCGGTCGACAGCGAGATAGAAGCGGAGATTCAGCAAGCGCTGGCAGTCCTCATGCAAGGAAGGACGACGATTGCCGTCGCCCACCGGTTGAGCACGATCGTAAGCGCGGATGAGATTCTGGTGATGCACCACGGGGAGATTCGGGAGCGCGGGACCCACCGCGAGTTGCTGGAGCAAGGTGGATTGTATGAGCGTCTGTATCGACTCCAGGTCGGCGACGACGGACGGGGAAGTGTTGCGCGTGACGCCCTTGCCGCATCTAACTGATGCTACCATCGGCGCTTGCCAGCCTCGGCGGGCACCCCTAGCTTGTCCAACTGGTCATGCCCTACCTTCAACTCAATGAACGGCAGTTCGCCCTCCGCGTTGGTGAGACGCGGGTTGGCGGGGGCGCGGAAGCGGATGTGGTCGTCCCTGGGGGCGACGCATCCGTACAAGCCGTCGTTGATCTGTCCAAAGAGAGTGCTGTTTCCATCCGCCGGGCAGGGCCGTCGGCGGCGGTTCGAGTCAATGGCGTGCAGCTTGGCGCCGAGCCCACACCGCTCATTCATGGCGACAAGATCGAGATTGGTGGGGCTGAGCTCTTCTATGGAGATGACCGGAAAGGGGGCAGTACCCAGTTCATTTCCTCCATCAGCCTCCCCGATTTCAAGAACCTCAAGCCGCCCGCGCCGGGGAAAGCAACACTGGCGACTGGCGGGCGCGTGATCTCGCTCGTCGACGGACGCGAATATCAGATTCCCGCGGCCGGCATCTCGTTCGGCCGCGACGCGGGCTGTGACGTCGTGATCCCCTCCTCGGAGGTCTCCCGCCGCCACGCCGAAATCGCGCCTGGCGACGTCGGCTATGTCCTGAGCGACACGAGCACCAACGGGATTTTTGTCAACGGCCAACGCGTTGACGCGATGCAAGTCCTCGGTCGAGGTGACGTAGTTCGCATCGGCACGGAAGAGTTTCGGTTCTACGCCGACCAAGCGAGCGCGTCTCCAAAGGTGGAGGTGGCAGCGGACCCCGCGGCGGCGAGTGCGCCCACCCCGGCCGTGGCGGCGCCATTTCCGCGTCAAGCATTGGCCACGCTCGAAGTGGTCGGCACGAGTCCTATGAAAGGCCAGACGTTCTCGATTGTATCGGTCCTGGCGCACGTGGGGCGCGGGCCGCATAACGATATCGTGATCGTCGAGGAGAGCGTGTCCGATTCCCACGCCAAGCTCCAACGGCGCGAGGGCATGTGGTATGTCACAGACCTCGGCTCGACGAACGGGACATATATTGGCGGCCGCCGGATAGCGGCTGAGGAGAAGCTCGCGACCGACGCCGATATCCGCTTCGGTGGCGTGCCGTTGGTCTTCCGCGCGCTGGTCACGGAACACGTCACTGAGCCCAAGGGCGGCACCCGCCAATTGAACGTCGACGCCATCAAGCGCGCCGCTGCGCCGCCGGCGCCGGTCGCTGCTCCCGCGAGCGGAGCGAGCGCGGCGCCCGCTCCACGCCCTCGTCCCGTCGCACCGCCACCAGTGCCCAAGCGCGCTGGCGTGCCGTGGTGGGCCTGGTTGGTGGTGATCATCGTCGTCGGGGGCGCGGCGTTCTTTGCCATGCGGATGCGCTAATGCAGTTGACCTACGCCTGCCGAACAGACGTGGGGATGGTCCGCGTCGGGAATGAGGACAGCATGTATGCGGAGGCCAATCCGTACCGTGGTGTCTTTATGGTTGCCGACGGGATGGGTGGGCACGCGGCCGGCGAGGTCGCGAGCGCAATGGCCGTGCAAATCGTCACCCGCGACATCGCGCCGCTCTCCGATATCTCCAATTCCGGCGCGCCGGAAGTCCTGCGTGAGGCCCTCCAGGATGCGAATCGCGCGATCTTCGACCGCACGATCTCCGAGGTTGACAAGCAGGGCATGGGCACGACGGCCTCTGTGCTCGTCCTGAGCCGCAATCGCTACCTGATTGGCCAGGTCGGCGACTCCCGAATTTATCGGGTCCGCAATGGAGTGCTGGAACAGCTGACCAAAGACCACTCCTACGTGCAGGAGCAGGTCGACGCCGGCTACATCACGCCCGAGCAGGCGCGCTATCACCCATACAGCAACGTCATCACGCGCTGTGTCGGCGCGAGTCCCGAGGTCGAGCCCGATGTCTACTCGGGTGAGCTCGCAGTCGGCGACATCTTTCTCGTGGCGAGTGATGGACTGACCGGGATGCTCGAAGACTCGCACTTGCAGCGTCTCATGCTCGCCCGGCATTCGCCTGGCCGCCTCGTCGATCATTTGATCGGCGAAGCGAACCGTCGCGGCGGACTCGATAACATCACCGCCGTCGTCGTCCAGGTGACCGCGCTCGACGACCCGCGGCTTGATTCGCCGACGGCCGAGACTCCGGTCTATCGTCCACCGGAAAAATGAGCGAGCCGACAGTCGGCGCAGTGGCCGACGTGTACCTCGGCAACATCCTCTACGCGCTGGAGTTGGCCGCGACGAGCCTCGAAGCCGATGGCAAGCGCGAGGACGCCGCGTTCTATCGCGGCATCGCGCGGAAACTCGCTGATGCCAGGGGTCGCGAACTCAAGCAGTGACACCCCGCAGGGAACGGGCGTCTATCTCCCGTGCGGCAAGCCATTGTATTTGCACTCTTTATCGCTACAGGCAGCGCATCTGCGCAGGATGCCGCTCGCGCGTTAGCGCAATCAGGCCACTATCGCGCGGCCATCGCGTTGTACGACTCTGTCCTCTCGCGCGAACCTCGCAATTGGGATGCCGCACTCGGTCGTGCGCAAACCATCGCGTGGAGCGGCCGGTTCGCCGAGGCCGAGTCGACGTATCGCGCGCTGATCGACTCGGGCGCCGGTCCCGATGCGCAGAAGGGTCTCGCCCGTGTTGTTGCGTGGCGCGGTCGCCTGCCCGAGTCGGAGCGCCTGTATCGCGCAGTCATCGCTCACGACTCCACCGACTCTGAAGCGCTCACGGGCCTAGCGCAGGTGCTGCAATGGGAAGGCCGGCCGCGCGAAGCGCGCGCCGCATTGAAAAAAGCACTCGCCGCGCATCCAGACGATGGCGACGCGCGTGAGGCATGGGCGAAGCTGCGCCCCCAGGTGTCACCCTGGATTCGTCCCACCCTCACCACCTGGGGCGACAACGAGGACAACTCTGGCGAGGCCGGATCGCTCGCCGCGCAAGATGGACCATTGTCGTTCGCCGCGACCTATCGCAACGCCCAGGGGCCGCGCGACGTCTACGGCCACACGCAAACCGATCGAGTCGGCGTCGCACTCTCGACCGGACCACTGACGATTCGGGCCGATGGCGGCGTCGGTCTGGGAGAGGGCGAGTACGCGGAGGCCATCGGCGCTGCTCACGTGGCGGTGACGGTCGGTCCCATGACGCTCACCGCCGGCGGATCGCGCGAGCTGTTCGACGAGACGGCCGCGATGATCGCCTCGGGCCTCGTGCAAACGACGGCCGACGCCGCGCTCGATGTCGGTGGCCATCTCACCGGGACGTTCGGCTACGCCACCGTAAGCGGCGAAGACCATAGCGACGACCGCGTCGAAGGCTCGATGTACATGTGGTCTGGCGCGTGGCACGGGCTCGCCATTGGTGCCGGCGCGCATGGGTATGGTTACGTGCGACCAGACACCACGGACGGATACTTCGCGCCCGCCAGCTTCATCCTGGCGGAAGGCGCGCTGAGAATGACCGCGGGCGGGGAGCGTGGACTAGCAGGGACCCTGGAACTCGGCGCTGGAGCGCAGCGTATTGCGGCTTTTGGCGCACCGGCGTCCATCAAACCAGCCGAGCGAGTCAATGCCGCCATTCTGTACCGGTTTGCCCCTGGGGTCGAGTGCGGCGTAAATGGCGGATACGCCGTGGCCGCCTCGCCGAACGCGACGACCGCCAGTGCCGCGGCCGCGTATCGCGGTTACTCGGTCGCCCTCGTCGCGCGGATCATTCCGTAGCGAGCGCCCGTCGGACTTCAGCGGCGATCGTCAGCGGGTCGAACGGCTTCGTGAGGCACGCGACGGCGCCGATCTCCAGCGCCCGAGCGACCTCGTCGCGCTGTGTCTTCGCCGTGAGGAACACCACGGGCACGTTGGCGGTTACTTTGTCGGCCTTGAGACGACGGCACGTCTCATATCCGTCGAGCCCCGGCATCATGCCATCCAGCAGAATGGCGTCGAATCGCGTTTCTTTTGCTCGTGCCAGCGCATCCTGCCCGGACTCGACGATCTCGACTTCGAGGTCCGGATCGAGCCCGAGCGCGAGCTCGAGTATCGTCCGGATATCCGCTTCGTCGTCGGCACACAAGAGTCGCATGAGCAGAGAAGCTAGGGAGCAAAGTGACGGGCGACGGTCAGCGCCCGTCATCGCGGAGACGAGCTTCGCGCTCGGTCCGCAACCGGGACGAATATGAGCGAAATCCAATCTTCGGCAGTGGCGGCACCCGCGGGCACGATCCCGCCGGAGATGATGCGCGCCCTGCGCGAGCGATTTCGGGCTTCAACACTCCGCACTTGCGCGGCGTTCCGTACCCTCGGGATCCAATTGGCGGCCACCCCTGACGCGCCCGAGGTCGTCGACGCGGTCCGTCGCGAGCTGCATCGGGTGCACGGCACGGCCGGAAGCTATGGGTTCCGCGAAGCCTCGAACCTCGCCGCGAAGCTCGAGGAGCGAGCCATCCGCTGGGCAACCGACGCCGAGCTCGACCGCGATGCGCGCGGCGCGATGATGATCGAGTTCGCGGAGGTCCTGTCACTCGCGGTTGGCGAACCCGAGACGACGGTGGCTCCCGCGCCCGTGGTCGAGGCGACGGAGCCGGTCGCGGCCACGCCCGACGTGATCGTGATCGAGGACGATGGGCCGCTCCAAGAGATGATCCTTTACGCCCTCCGTTCCGCCGGCCTGACGGCGCGTGCGTTCTCCGACGGCCCGGAGGCACTCGACGCGCTCCTGGCGATGCCGGTGCCCGCCGACGGCCGACGGCCGCTCGTCCTGCTCGATGTCGATCTGCCCGGGATCGACGGGCATTCGCTCCACGAACGACTGCGCGTCCAGCGTCCGGGTGCCTTCGGATTCGTGTTCCAGACCGTGCACGGCGGCGAAGCCGAGCAAGTCCGCGCGCTCACGAACGGCGCGCTCGACTACGTCGTCAAGCCGCTCAACCTCCGCGTACTCCTGGCGAAGATCCCGATGTGGATCCGGCGCGGATAGCACCGTGGTTCTGACAACGATCGTTCTGTCAGTGATCGCCGGCGTACAGGCCGCGTTTCTGTTGGTGCTGGTGGCTTATCTCGCGGCCAACCGCGTACGGATGGCGCGACTTACCCGTCGTGAAGAAGCTGTCAATGCGTCGTTGACGGAGCCACTCCATGCGTTCTTGCTCGGCACCGGGAGCGCGGTCGAGGTCTGTGCGCACTTAGCGGTGCTCGGTCCCGACCAAGCACTTGAGCAACTGACGCGCCTGTCCGCGCTGCGCGTGGCGGCCGAGCGGCAGGACGTGCTCGCCACCGCTCTCCTCAAGGAGAAATGGGTCCAGCATGGGCTCAAAGGCGCCCGGTCTCCTCGCTGGTGGAAGCGCCTGGCGGCCGTCCGTCTGCTGGCGGCGGTGGGTCAACAATCGCATCGCGCCATGCTGCGTCGCCTCTTACTCGACCGGCATCCCGCCGTCCAACTCGCGGCCGCATCCTGCCTCGGCCGCGTTGCCGACAGCGATCTCGTCTCGCTCATTGTCGAGACGCTGCCCGGGCGGCCCGTTGCCGTCCAGCATTACTTGTTCGCCGCGCTTCGACAATGTTGGCAGCACACCATCCCGCTGGTGGCTCGGCGCCTGCGCGCCGACACGCCGCCCCGACGTCTCGAGGTCTGGGTCAACCTCGCCGAGTCGCTCGCCACACCGGCCGTGCTTGGGCCCGTGCTGCGGTTGGCGACGCATCCCGATCGCGATGTGCGACTCGCCGTGGCGCGTGCGCTCAAGCATTACTTCCACCCCGAGACGCCCGCTGCGCTCTATGCGCTGCTCGAAGACGAGGACTGGCGCGTCCGGGCGCAAGCCGCGCGAGCGCTCGGCGTGCTGAAAGTCACCGAGGCCATTGGGCCGCTCGGTCAGCTGCTCCGCGATAGCGCGTGGTGGGTCCGGTTCCGCGCCGCGTTGAGCCTGGCGCAGCTCGGCGAGCCCGGACGGCGCATGTTGCGCGAGGCTCGTGTGGGCGGCGATCGCTACGCGAGCGAAATGGCGACGATGATCAGCGGGCTCTCCGGCGGCGGCGTCCTCGAGCTGGCGGACGCATGATCCACTGGGTCGTGCTCGGGCTCGCGGTCGCGGACAAGACCGCGCTGCTGTATTTCCTGATCCTCAACTCGTTCTACGCGGTGTTGCTGATGTCGAGCATCCCCGAGGCCTGGCTGCACTGGCATCTGGCCCACGACGAGCACGTGCGCCGCTTGCTCGGCTCCGACGCCCTCCCGCCGCTCTCGGTGCTGGTCCCCGCGTACAACGAAGAAGTCACGATCGCCGCGAGCGTGCTGTCCTTTCTCACACTCGAATACCCGCGCCATGAAGTCATCCTGGTCAGCGACGGATCCAGGGACGCTACGATCCAGCGCCTGGTCGAAGCGTACGATCTCTACGAAGTCCCGCCGGCCTTTCCCATCGGCGTCCCCACAAAACCAATTCGGGCATACTACCGGTCGCGCCGCTACTCGAAATTGTTGGTGCTCGACAAAGACAATGGCGGCAAAGCCGATGCGCTGAATGCCGCGCTCAACGCCGCCCGTTATCCGTACGTGCTCGCGGTCGACGCCGACACGCTCATCGAGTCCGATGCCCTATTACGCTTGGCACGGCCATTCTTGATGGGCGGCCACGTTGCCGCCGTAGGCGGCACGATCAGAGTCGCCAATGGATGTCGGGTCGAGCACGGTCGTGTCGTCGAGGCGCGGGTTGATAACAGGCTGCTGCCGGGGATTCAGGTCGTCGAGTACCTCAGGGCGTTTCTGTTCGGCCGACTCGGCTGGAACCGCTTGGGCGGCAACCTTATCATCTCGGGCGCATTCGGCCTGTTCCGCAGGGCCTACATACTCGCTATCGGTGGGTACCGTACCGGTCATATCACCGAAGATATGGACCTGGTCGTTCGGCTCCACCGCTACTTGCGAGAGCACAAGCTGCCGGACCGGATGCCGTTCGTGCCGGATCCGGTCGCCTGGACCGAAGTGCCGACCTCGCTCCAAGTCCTCGGCCGGCAACGGGAACGGTGGCATCGCGGTCTCATTGCCACGTTGTGGCAGCACCGCGACTTGATGTTCAATCGCAAGTACGGCTCGGTCGGCTTGGTCGCCTATCCGTTCTATTTCTTCGGCGAGATGCTGGCGCCCGTCGTCGAATTGCTCGGGTACCTGGTGACCGCGCTCGGGCTCGCGATCGGGGCCGTCGACTGGTCATTCGCCGGACTGTTCCTGCTCGTAGCGGTCGGCTACGGGCTCCTCTTGTCGATCTGGACGTTCGTGCTCGAGGAGCTCACGTACCGCCGATATACCCGACCGGGCGATCTCTTGCGGCTCATTCTGTACGCCATCGTGGAAAATGTCGGATACCGGCAGGTGACCGTGCTGTTTCGATTGATGGCGTTCTGGCGCACCCTGCGCGGCGTGCGAACGTGGGGGGTCATGAAGAGGGAGGGCTGGGCGGAGGTTCAGCCAGTCCAAAAGAGCGCGCGGGCCGTTTAGGTTGAAATACATGCCGAACAGACTGCAACTGCTCCATGACGCCGGCCAATCGATCTGGCTGGACTTCATTGATCGCACAATCCTGACGAACGGCGAGCTCGAGCGCCGTACCCGCGAAGACGCGGTCACTGGCGAGACCACCAACCCCACGATCTTCGAGAAGGCGCTGGCCGAGGGAGCGGCGTACGACGACCAGCTCTCGGCACTGTCGGCCGACGGAGTGACCGACCCGAAGGCGATCTTCGAGGTGATCGAGGCCGACGATGTCCGCACCGCGTGCGACATCTTCCGCCCGGTCTACGATCGGACCAACGGCATCGACGGCTACGTCTCGATCGAGTGCTCGCCCGGAGTGGCGAACGACGCCAATGCGACGATCGCCGAGGCGCGGCGCCTGTGGAACCGCGTCGCCCGGCCGAACGTGATGGTCAAGGTGCCGGGCACACCCGACGGCGTGGTGGCCGTTCGGCGTCTCCTGGCCGACGGCATCAACGTCAACATCACGCTGCTGTTCTCGATCGACGCGTACTCGACGGTCATCGACGCGTATCTGGCCGGCGTGCAGGATCGCCTCCGCACCGGCGCGCCTGTCGATCGGATCGCGTCCGTGGCGTCGTTCTTCGTGAGCCGGGTCGATACGGAAATCGATAAGCGCCTGACCGCGGGTGATCTGAAAGGCAAGGCCGCTATCGCCAACGCGAAGCTCGCCTATGCGTTGTTCCAACAGAAGTTTTCAGGCGCCGTCTGGGATGACCTGGCGCGCCAAGGCGCACGAGTCCAGCGGCCGTTGTGGGCGAGCACCAGCACCAAGAATCCGGCGTACCGCGACGTCATGTATGTCGAGCAACTGATCGGCCCGAACACCGTGAACACGATGCCCGTGGCAACGATCGATGCATTCCGCGATCACGGTGAGACCGCGAGGACGATTGACGCCGATGTCGCGGGTGCCCGGCGGTTGATCCAGCAAGTCGAAGCGGCCGGCGTCTCGATGCGCGAGGTCACCGACAAGCTGCTCGCCGACGGACTGGCGTCGTTCCAGAAGTCGTGGGACACCATGCTGGCGGGACTGGCGAACAAGACCCGGGTCGTCGCGGCGCGCTGAGTGACCACTCCGGGTCTCGCTCGAACGAAAATCGTCTGCACGCTCGGCCCCTCGACCGCGACGGAATCCGCGATCGGGGACTTGCTCGACGCCGGGATGAACGTCGCCCGGATCAACTTCTCGCACGGGACGCATGCCGAGCATGCGGCGACGATCGCCCGCGTCCGTGCCGCCGCCGACGCCCGCAGCCTGCCCGTCGCGATCCTTGGCGATCTCCAAGGGCCGCGGATACGGATCGGCGAGCTCGCTGCGCCTCTCCAGGTCAATCCCGGCGACGATATTGTACTCGCTCCCGAAGACGCTCTCCCTGCGGGCGCGACTCCAGTGACATATCACGCCCTGGCGAGCGACGTCCACACGGGAGATCGCATTCTCGTTGACGATGGTCTGATCGAGCTCATGGTGCTCGACACGGCCGGGGGTACGGTCCACGCGCGAGTGGTCCACGGTGGCCAGATAAAAAGTCATAAGGGTCTGAACCTGCCAGGCATTCACGTCTCGGCGCCTTCGATCACCGAGAAAGACCACGCCGACATCATTTTTGCTGTCGAGCAGGGTCTCGATTATCTCGCGCTGAGTTTCGTGCGGAGAGCCGAGGATATCGCCGATCTCCGGGAGCGCATTCCGAAAAAGTTGCTCGTGATCGCGAAGATCGAGAAAGACATCGCGCTCACCAATATCGAGTCCATCATGCGCGCGGCCGATGGCGTGATGGTCGCGCGAGGCGACCTCGGCGTAGAACTGCCATTCGAAGAGGTGCCGATCGCGCAGAAGCGGATTATTCGCCTCGCCAATCGCCTCGGCAAGCCGGTGATTACCGCGACCCAGATGCTGGAGTCGATGGTCGAGCACCCGCGCCCGACGCGCGCCGAGGCGAGCGACGTCGCCAACGCGATCCTCGACGGCACGGACGCGGTCATGCTCTCGGCCGAGACGGCAGCCGGCGCGTTCCCACGACTCGCGGTCGAGGCAATGCGGCGGATCATCTGCGAAGTCGAATGCCACCCGCTCCCGTGGCGGTCGCGCGACGAGGAGCGGCGGGACCCTGGGTCATCCGTGGCCACCGAGGAAGCGATCGCCGCGGCCACGATCGCGGCGCAACGGATGCTGGCGACACCCCTGGTGGTCGTGCTGACCAAAGGCGGATTCAGCGCGCGCGTTGTCTCGTCGCACCGTCCGAGGGTACCGATCCTCGCGTTGACTGACATGCCGCAGACGTATCGGCAGCTCGCGCTCGTCTGGGGCGTGGTCCCGCACCTCGTGGCACATTGCACGACGTATGACGAGATGGTCGCACTGGCCCGGCAGGCGGCGGTCGAGCTCGGGCTCGCGCGGCCCGGCGATCGCGTGCTCGTCACGGCCGGAGTTCCGTTCGATGTTCCGGGCACCACGAATCTGCTGAAGGTCGAGACGGTGTGAAGCTCACGTTTCTCGGCACGGGGACCAGTTTTGGCGTGCCGATGATCGGGTGCCACTGCGCGGTGTGCCGGTCGCCCGATCCCCGGGACCGTCGAACGCGCGTTGGAGCCGTCGTAGAGACCGATCGTGGCACACGTCTCTTGATCGACACGCCACCGGAGCTCCGGGTGCAGCTGATCGCCAATGGCATCGACCGGGTCGACGCGGTGCTGTTCACGCACGACCATGCGGACCACACGCATGGGCTCGATGATCTGCGGGCCATCTCGGTCCGCAGGGACGGCGCGTTGCCAATGTTCGGGTCCGCCGAAACGCTCGCCTCGCTGATGCGAAAGTTTCCGTACGTGTTCGACGAAAATATCAAACCGGCCCCCGGCACGACGAAACCTGAGGGTCACGCACGCGCGATCTCACCGTACGAAACCGTCCGCATAGGCGATGCGCCGGTCATCCCCGTGCCGGTCCCACACGGAGACATGACCGTGTACGGCTATCGGATCGGCGACTTGGCCTACGTGACGGACGCCAAAAGTATCCCGCAGGCTGCCCTCGAAGCGCTCAAAGGCGCCAAGGTCCTCGTGGTGAATGCGCTATTCCGTACGGAGCATCCGACGCATTTGAGCGTGCCGGAGGCGATCGACGTCGCCCGTGTCGTCGGCGCCGAGCGCACGTTTCTCACGCATCTCACGCACGACAACTTCCACGCCGATCTCGAGGCCGAGATGCCTCGTGGCGTGACACCCGCGTTCGATGGGCTGACGGTACGGATCGACTGAATGACGGACCCAATCGTCGCGGCGCTGTGGGTCGATCTGCTCGGCAAATTGGCGGGGCCGGTGGCTCACGCGGTCAACAATGCCCTGAATAACGTCGCGATCAATTTGGCGGTCCTGCAATCACGCCCCAGCGCCACGGCCTATGTCGAGCGGGCCGACGACTATCTCACGGAGGCCACCCGCCTGACCCAGGCTGTGCTCGCGTTAGCCCGTCCCGTGCCCGTTCCTGTCGAGCCGGCATCAGTCCTGCATCAGATCGTACGTGTTCTCGAGGCCGCCGATCGACGCATCCAGGTGATCGACCAACAGGGCAAGCCGATCACCACGCTCGTCGATGGCGCCGCTGTACGGCTTGCCATTGCGGCCGTCCTCGCCGAAGGCGAGGCGAGCCGCGTGCATGTTGTCCGGGGAGGGGAAGAAGTGCGAGTCGAAGGCGCGGGTTTGCGCGACGACGTGGCGGACGCCGCCCGTAGGGCCGGGATCGGCCTGCGAGTGGAACCGGGCCAGGTTACATTCACGTTTTCAGTAGCCCAAGGTTCCGCATGATGAAGTCCGCGAAGATACTGATCGCCGATGACGAGCCCGCGATCACGTCGGGCCTGAGCGCGATCCTGAGCGACCTCGACTACGATGTCGAGGTGGTCCAGGACGGGCAGCAAGCGCTCGACCGTCTGGCGGCCGATCGGTTCGGGCTCGTGCTGGCGGACTTGAAGATGCCGCGCATCGGCGGCCTCGCGTTGCTCCGCGAGCTCCAACAGCGCGGCGTGCCGACCGAGTGCATCATCATCACCGGTCAGGCGACGATCGACTCGGCGGTCGAGGCCATGCAGAGCGGGGCGTACGATTACATCGAGAAGCCGCTCAACGCCGAGAAGCTCGGGCGCCTCAAGGCGCTGATCCCCAAGGCCCTCGACAAGTACACGGTCCGGCAACGGAACGCGGAGCTGTCGTCGCAGATCGAGGGGCTCACGCACTACGCCGAGCTCACGGGACAGTCCGAGCCGAT
>DATHNL010000136.1:0-4769 GCA_035486035.1 Gemmatimonadaceae bacterium | reverse complement strand
ATCGATGGAGACGGACTCGCCCAGCGGCAAGCGATCGATGCCGAGGAGGGGCACGAGCCGGATCGCCAGCGCCGCGATGAGGAGACCCGCGACGCTCCCCGCGAGTGCCAGAACCGTGGTCTCCGCCAACGCATCGAACGCCAGGCGCCGCTGGCCGGCGCCGAGCGCGAGGCGGACGGCGAGCTCCTTGAGCCGCTTGTTGGTGCGGATCAAGAGCAGGTTGGCGAGATTGACGCCGCCGACGAGCAGCAGGCAGAGTACGCCGCACTGCAAGAGCAACAACGTGGGTCGAATCGTGCGCACGTAATTGTCGTGCAGTGGCGTGACGATCGTATGGTAGCCGGTATTGCGAGCGACGCTCGCCATCGGATCGTCGGCGGCCTGCACGGCGTCGAACGCGTTCATCTGGGCCTGGCCTTCGGCGACGGTCGCTCCCGGCGCGAGCCGGGCGATCATCGTCGGCCCGGTGGCGTGGCGCATGACCGGGAGCAAATCGTCACTCGAATGCGGCAGCGGCCGATAGAATTGTGCGTGGCTCGACAAGTAGTGAAAGCCACGAGGCAACACGCCGACGACCACGACCGGGACGCCATCGTTCAAGAACGTGCGGCCGAGCACGGACGGGTCGGCCTTGAAGTAGGTGCGCCAGAATTCATCGGTCAGGATCGCGACCTGGTCCGGGCCGTAGCCCATCTCCGCTTCGGTGAACTGCCGACCTTTCGCGAGCGGCACATCCAGCGTGGCGAAAAATTCCGGTGTGATGCGCGCGTCCGCCACGCGGTTCGGCGAACCGATGTCGCCGATGATGACGTCGGACTCGTAATAGGCCGACACGGATGCGAATGCTCCGATGGCATGCCGGCGGTCGAAGTAGTTCGGGATCGACACGCCAACCTGGTCGACGCCGGCGCCCGGGTACATGTTGGACACGAGCACGAGGCGGTCGGCCGACGGGAATGGCAGCGGGCGCAGGACGATGCCGTCGACGACGGCGAAGATCGCCAGGTTGGCGCCGATGCAGATCGCGAGCGTGGCGAGCGCGGTGATCGCGAATCCGGGAGTCTTGGCGAGGCGTTGAGCCGCGTGTCTCAGAGTCGTGAGCATGGATCGGGGCTAAGGCAGAGCGCGGGCCAGTGCGAGCCGAATGAGTAACCGTTTGCGCACAAAGAGTTTCGCCATTTTACACCACGGGCGCCCGTTTCGCTTCCGGGATGTCATGTCCCACGATTCGGTGTATTCTAGAGCCATGACTGACCGCGTCGCACGGGACGTTCGAGTCGCGCTTCGTGGATTCCGGCGGAGCCCAACGTTCGCCGTAACCGCTGTGTTGATCCTCGGCGTAGGCATCGGCATGACCGTCGCAATCTGGGCCGTGTTCAACGCCGTCCTGCTGCGGCCGCCACCGGTGAGCGACCCCGATCGCATCGTGATCGAACGCATCCTCGACAACGGCGGCAACGAGCTGGCGGCCGGCCTCGAGGATCTCGTCCAGATGCGGCAGATCAGTCGCACGCTGCGCGCGATCACCGCCTACGATATCCGCGGGGCGATCAACTTTCCCATGACGGATGGGGACCGGCCGCTGCCGCTCGCCGGAGCCCAGGTCGATGGGCAGTTCTTCGACGTCCTCGGTGTCCGGCCGGTGATCGGCCGCTTGCTGCATGCCGAGGATGACAGCCTGTCGCGCGTCATCGTGTTGAGCTACGACGCGTGGCAGCGATACTTCAACGGCGATCCGGCCGTCGTCGGCCGGAAGTTTCGGCAACCCACCATCGGCGTCACCTACACCGTCGTGGGCGTCGCACCGCCGGGGATCGATCTGCCGGCGGGCGCGGACTATTGGGTTCCCTCGCCGTATACGTGGTCGGGGCTACGGATTGTCGGACGGTTGGCCCCACACGCGACGCTGGCCATGGCGCGCGACGAGTATCGCTCGATCGCCGAGCGGCAAATACGAGAGCAGCACTGGCAGGGAAGTTTTTCGCTCGTCGAGATGAAGCCGTTCAATGCCGCCGTCGTCGGCTCCGTGCGCCCGGTGCTCGTGGCGCTCATCGCTGCTGTCAGCCTCCTGCTCGCGATCATCTGCATCAACATTGGCAACTTGCAGTTGATGCGCGCGGCGGCGCGGTCGCGCGAGCTGGCCGTGCGTCGCGCGCTGGGCGCGACGTATCTCGACGTCGTGCGGCAGCTGGTGGTCGAGTGCGTGCTGCTCGGCGCAGCCGGTGGCGTGCTCGGTCTCGTGGTCGGCGAGGTCGCTCGCCGCGCGCTCGTCGCCGCAGCCCCTTCGCAACTGCCGCGCCTCGATGCCGTGCGCGTCACCGGCGCACCCTTCGGCGTCGCGGTCGCCGTGACCCTCGTCTGCATCCTGTTGTTCGGGATCCTCCCAGTGCTCGCGGGCGCGCGGGGCGACGCGGCGTCGCAGCTGCGACTCGATACCCGCTCGGGGCGGTCGACCCGTGGGCGCCGCACGCTCCGGCAGGTCCTCGTTGGCGCGCAAGTCGCACTGGCGCTCATCCTACTCGCCGGCGCTGGACTCCTCGGTCGCAGCCTCCAACGGCTGCAGTCACTGAATCTCGGATTTCGTGCCGACCACCTGTCGGTGCTCTTCGTGACGGCCCCCCACGCCAAGTATCCGGACAGCCCGCACATGTACGCGCTGTGGGAGGCGATCGCTCCTCGCCTCGATGCCGTGGCCGGCGTGACCGGAGTGGCGCCGATCGTCGCGTCTCCACTGGCGGGGTTGGTCGTCATGTTGGCTCCCTGGCAGTCCGACCAGCAGTCGGTGGCCGAGGTCGCGCACAGTCCGTTGATTTCGTTCGAGGAAGGCGCACCCGAGTCCTTCCGCGTGCTCGGCATTCCCATCCTTCGCGGGCGTGGGTTTTTGGACTCGGACCGCGAGGGGAGCCAACTCGTCGCCGTCGTCAGCGCGGCCGTCGCTCAGCGCTATTGGCCGGGCCAGGATCCGATCGGCAAGCGCATTCGCGTCTCGACGGCGACACCACAACCATGGCGAACGGTCGTCGGCGTCGTTGGCGACACTCGGTGGCGCTCATTGCGTGACGAGGCGCCGCTGATCTACCTGCCGTACCGGCAATGGTTTTGGCAGGGCTACGTGGCGATGCGGAGCACCACGCCCTTAGCGGCGCTGCTCCCCAGCATCCGCCGCGCGGTGAAGGACGTGGACCCCGACGCCGTCGTATGGACCGCGCGCACGATGGACGAGTACCTCGACAAGCCGCTCGCGGAACCGCGCATGAGCGCGCTCATCGTCTCGACGTTCGGCCTGGTCGCGCTGTTCCTGGCCGCGGTCGGTCTCTACGGCGTCATGGCCTCGGCCGTCCGTGAGCAAACGCGCGACATCGGCGTGCGCATGGCCCTCGGCGCGACCTCGAACCAAGTGCAGCGGGAAGTCCTGCGACGGGCCATGGTCGTCTCGGTTGCCGGTGCGGCTGTCGGCATCCTTGGCGCGGTGGCCGCGTCGCGGGTGATCGCCTCGCTGCTATTCGAGGTGAGTCCGACGGATCCGGTGTCGCTCGTCAGCGCCTGCGTCATACTGCTCGTGGTCGCCGCGGTCGCGGCGTACCTGCCGGCCTATCGCGCGAGTCGGGTCGATCCCGCGCGAGCGCTACAAGCCGAGTAGCGCTCGCGCCGGCTGTTACTCCGAGCGCAGCGCCTGGATGACGTCGACGCGCGCGGCGCGAGCGGCTGGGAGCACCGACGCGGCGATCGCGGCGGCCAGCAGAATCACCGCCGAGAGCACGACGGGCAGCGCGCTCGGCATTTTCAGGTCGAGGAGATAGCTGGCCGCGACCCGGGCCAGGGCATAGCCGAGCGCGGCGCCCGCGACGATTCCCGCGGTGGCCATGACCGCCCCTTCACGCACGACACCCGCCAACAAGCCGCTCGCCTGGGAGCCGATGGCGAGACGGATGCCGAATTCACGGGTGCGGGCGCTGACGGAGAACGCCAGGACGCCCGCGACGCCGACGATCGCGATGGCGAGCGCGACGATGGCGAATCCGCCGAACACCAGGGAATTCAGCCGGTCCGGTGTCAGCACTTCGGCGCGCACATCGGCGAGCGTGGCCGCGTGCTCGACCGCCTGATCGGCCGAGAGATCGCGGATCGTGCGGGTGATCGGGGTGACCAGCCCGTAGGGATTGGCGCGTGTGTGCACAAAGAGGCGGCCGCCGAACAGGCCTTGTTGCTCGATGGGGTGGTAGATGGTGAGCGTGGGCGCGGGCATGACGTTGACATCGTCGACATCGTCCACGACCCCGACAATGCGGAGCGGCGTCGGTTGCACGCCCGCGAACTGCATCACCGGATCGGTCCACGTCACGAAATGATTGAGCGGATCCTGCCCTGGGAACGCTTGCTCGGCGACGCTCTTGCTGATGATCACGACTCGCTCGCCATCGTGGCGATCGAGATCGTTGAAGTCGCGCCCTTCGAGCAGCGGCACGCCGAGCGTGGCGAAAAATCCCGGTGTGATAGTGCGATACTTGGCGCGGGGGTTGTCTTCGGCCGAACTGGCGGCGTGTCCTTCGGCCGTGAACTGCATGCCGAACTGGATGTACTGATCACGCCAGGGTGCGTTGTTGCCGACCGCGACGGCGTCGACCCCCGGAAGGTTCGACACGCGTCGCATCGCCTCTTTGTAGAACGCGGCGATATCCGCCGGTGTGCGGCCGTAGGCGTCCACTGGCACATCCACGACCAGCGTGTGCGACATGTCGAGGCCCGTGCGGGCAGATTGCAGGTCCAGC
>DATHNL010000135.1:0-7050 GCA_035486035.1 Gemmatimonadaceae bacterium | reverse complement strand
CTGGTGACGTTCCGTCGGCGTCGACCGGTTCGGTCCTGACGGTCGCATACATCTCGCACGCCGACTGCGGCCGGCACGATACGGGCTGGGGGCACCCTGAGCACGTCGGCCGCCTCCGCGCGATCACTCGGGCGTTGCGTGATGACCTAGAGCTCTTCCAGCTCATCGATCACGTCGAAGGCCGCCACGCGACGATCGACGAGATCTCGCTGGTTCACGATCCCGAGTACATAGCCGGCGTGGCATCCATCATCGACCGGGTGACGGAGCCCGCGAACCTGACCCCGGACACCGTCATCAGCCCGGGGTCATTTGCGGCGGCGACAGCGGCCGTTGGATGTATCCTCGATGGCGTTGATCGGGCGCTGGACGGGAGGTCTACGAAGAGCTTCTGCGCGGTCCGTCCGCCCGGACATCATGCCCTGCGTGACGAGGCGATGGGCTTCTGTCTCTTTGGCAACGTCGCCATTGCCGCGCATTATGCGAGGCAGAGACGTGGTCTGGACCGGGTGCTGATCGTCGACTGGGACGTGCACCACGGCAACGGAACGCAGGCGCTCGTCGAGCGCGACCCTGGGATACACTTTGTGTCCATGCACCAGTGGCCCTGGTATCCAGGCACCGGTGCAGCCGAAGATCGCGGACCGCACGAGTCGGTATGGAACGTGCCAATGCCCCCGGGACTCGCCCCGGGGGTCTACGTGGATGCGTTACTCGAGGCCGTGGACGCCGCGACGGCCGGATTTTCACCCGATCTCGTGCTGATCTCGGCCGGATTCGACTCGCTCGCCGGCGACCCACTCGGCGGGTTCACGCTCGAAGTCTCTGACGTGGTTCAACTTACGCGCGAGCTAGTTGGGCGCGCCGAGGGTTGGTGTCAAGGGAGGATCGTGAGCGCGCTCGAAGGCGGGTACGTCCCCGAACGCGTCGGTGCGGCATGCGTCGCCCATCTGCGGGCCCTCGCATAGGTTTATGGGCACAATGAGCACGTCGACCCCGCGCGTGCGTCCCACCCCCCCGCCAGCGCCAGCCATTCTCCGCCTCGTGCAGCTCGCTGTGCTGGGGCGCTGGCGAGCCACCGGGGAGCAGCTCTATCGAGAGGTCGTCCGGGTCGCGGATATCGGCCGCTCGCAGGAGGTACTCGTCTCCGGTTGCGGCGATGGGGTCACCGCCGAATGGCTGGCGCGTCGGACCGGCGCTTCGGTGACGGGGGTCGATGCCGACGGTGCCCGGATCGAGCACGCCGAGCGGCGAGCGCGGTCGATGCCAGTCCGCCTGCCGTTGTCCTACAGCCAAGCGCCGCTCGACGATCTGCCGCACGAGACCGCGGTCTTCGATGTCGCGATCGGCGAGCCCGCGCTGGCCGCGGCGCGCGTCCCCAGCCGGGCCGTGGCCGAGCTGGTGCGGGTCGTCAAGCCAATGGGATCCGTCGTGCTGCTCGAGCTCACGTGGGGCTCGGAGCTCTCGCGCGAGGAACGCGAGCTCGTCGTCGAACGATTGGGTCTCCGCCCCCATCTGCTGGTCGAATGGAAGCAGATGCTGCGCGAGGCGGGCGTCGTCGATGTCGTCGTCGAAGACTGGACCTCCGCCGGCGGAACCCCGCGCGACGGCCGCCCGGTGCACCTCACGTGGCAACAAAAGGTGCAGATCGCGACCCGTGCATGGCGCAAATGGGGCTGGCACGGCGCGCGCCGAGCAGTCGAGAAGGAGTTGTCGTTGCTGAGAGAGTTGTCGGACGAGCGGGCCATCGGGTTCCAGCTGATCAAGGGCGTCAAGTGGCGGAGCTGAGCTCCGGCGTCCGGCTGTACGGCATCGTCAACGCGCAGGAAGCGGACGGACGACAGATGCCGGACGGCGCCTGCGTCGTCCCGTTCCGCGATCTTGCGGCGATCACCACCGAATGTTCCCCCGGCGAAGCCTTCTCGTGGCGCCGCACTCCCGCCCCCCCGAATCTCGATACGTACCGGGGCGTGATCGAAGCGGTGTTCGAGCAATGCTCGATCGTCCCGGCGCCACCCGGCATCATCTTTCGCTCCCGCCAGGCGATTGTCCGCTGGATGGAGCTCCACTACGTCGCGCTCAGCGACGCGCACGCGTTCATCGATGGCCGCGCGGTCGGTCGCGTCCACGTCGAGCGCCGCGCGCCCTTGCTCGCGGGAGCGAACGTACGGCACGAGCACCTCGCGGGCGAAGCCGTCGCCCGCGAGGTGTTCCGCTCCCTGTCGGGTCACGCCGTTACGTGGACCCCGATCGGGGGCGTCCCGATCGGAGCGACCGGCGAATATCCCGCCGTCCCAGCGACGACGGGCGCAACGGCTGAATACGTTGCGTCGGACGCCTCGCAGGCGTCTTTCTTGATCGATCGCGCGCATTGGGCGGACTTCGAGGCTGCAGTCGCCGAGGAGGACCGGCGCGATGCTGCGCTCGGCGTCTGGGTATCCGGCCCCTGGCCGCCGTACGACTTCGTCCGATTGCAGTTCGGAGGGTAGGCTCTGTTTTGCCCTGACTGCGGCACGTGGAACCGCGGTGTCGCCGTTCAGTGTGCGCGCTGCTCGGTGGCGCTTCCGGAAATCACCGGAGGGCCGGCCGAGTCTCCGGATTCCGAGATCGGCGCGCTCCGGCGCATGACCGGCAACCGCTATCGCATCGTGCACCGCCTCGGCTCCGGCGGCATGGCGCACGTCTATTACGCCGAGCATGTGCAACTCGGCCGCCCGCTCGTCATAAAGGTCCTGCACGCCCATCTCGCCCGCGAAGCAGAAATGCGCGAGCGCTTTCGTCGGGAAGCAGAAGCGGCAGCGCATTTGGTCCATCCACACATCTGTCCGATCGTCGATTTCGGCGAGAACGATGATGTTGTGTACTTGTTGATGCCGTTCTTGGGTGGTGGCTCGCTAGCCGACCGTCTCGTCCGCGACCGCACGGTGCCACCAGTCTTCGCGGCCACGGTCACGGCCCAGGTCTCATGTGCATTGGATTACGCGCATCGCCGCGGTGTGATTCATCGAGACATCAAGCCAGATAATATTTTGTTCGATGACGATGGCTTTGCCTTGGTGACAGATTTTGGCATCGCGACAGCCCGTCGCCACGGCCGTCTCACTGGGACCGGCAGGGCTATGGGGACACCCCATTACATGTCCCCGGAGCAAGCCATGGGGCGCTTGGTCGATGGCCGTTCAGATCTCTATGCGCTCGGCGTGATGCTGTACGAGATGTTGTTGGGATTTCCCCCGTTCGATGGGGCGGACTCGTATTCCGTCGGATACAAGCATGTGCATGAGGCGCCCGTGCCGCCGGAAGTCGTCGACTCCCGCACGCCGGCCCCGCTCGCGGCCATCATTATGAAGTGCCTGTCGAAGAACCCCGACGAGCGCTTTCAGCGCGGGAACGACGTAGCGGACGCGTTGTTACAGTATTTGGCCGAACAAGCGTCTTTGGCCGAGTTCCGGACGGCCTGGCTGGCGAGAGCGTCGTAACCGCTGTCGATTCCTGGGGTCCCCGTTCGACAAGGGATGAACCCTAACCGGAGTCGATGATGAAGTATCTCTGCCTCATCTACAGCAACGAGCAAGACGAAGCCAAGATGTCGGACGCCGAGCGCCAGGCGATGTTCGCCGACTATGGCGCGCTGACCGAGAGCATCACGCGCAGCGGCCATTACATTGGCGGCGACCCGCTGACGCCGACGGATACGGCCACGACCGTTCGCGTCCGCAAGGGCAAAACACAAACGACGCACGGCCCGTTCGCGGAAACGCGCGAGCAGCTGGGCGGATACTACAAGATCGAAGCGAAGGATCTCGACGAAGCCGTCGCCATTGCCGCCCGCATCCCCGGCGCGAAGTACGGATCGATCGAGGTTCGGCCCGTGATGCCGATCCCAGGGAGAGAATGAACATCCAAGACGTCGTCGAGCACACGTTCCGGGAAGAATCGGGGCGCGTGCTCGCGACGCTCATTCGCTTGCTCGGTGACTTCGACCTCGCGGAAGAAGCCACGGCGGAGGCCTTCTCGGCGGCCGTCGAGCACTGGCCGACGAATGGCGTGCCCGCGAACCCGCGCGCGTGGCTCGTGTCGACGGGGCGCTACAAAGCGATCGATGCGATCCGACGGCGGTCGCGGTTCGTCGAGGTCGATCCGATGCTGGCCATTCACCAAGATCCGGAGGTCGACGAGGCGGTCGTCGCGGATGACCAGCTGCGACTCATCTTCACCTGCTGCCATCCGGCGCTCGCACCGGAGGCCCAGGTCGCGTTGACGCTGCGCATGGTAGGTGGGCTCGACACCGAGAATATCGCGCACGCGTTCCTGGTTCCGGTGCCGACCATGGCTCAGCGCCTCGTGCGCGCCAAGGGCAAAATCCGCGACGCGGGCATCCCGTTCGTTGTGCCGCCACGCGAGGCATTGCCCGAGCGGCTGGACGCCGTGCTGCGCGTCATCTATCTCATCTTCACCGAAGGCTACGCGGCCACGACGGGCGATGCGATCGTGCGCCACGCGCTCTGCGACGACGCCATTCGCCTCGCGCGACTGCTGGTCGCGCTCATGCCGGATTCGACAGAGGCAAACGCGCTGTTGGCGCTGATGCTCCTCCACGACTCCCGCCGGTCGACACGCGCGCGCGATGATGGCGAGCTGGTATTGCTCGCCGATCAGGACCGGGGTCTCTGGGATCACGCGAAGATCGCCGAGGGACTGTCGCGTGTCGAATCCGCATTGCGCGCGGGTCCGGCCGGCCCATATGCACTGCAAGCCGCAATCGCCGCGATCCACGCGCAGGCTCGTCGTCCGGAGGACACCGACTGGCGCCAGATTGCGGCGCTCTACGCTCTGCTCTTGCGCCACGAGCCCACACCAATCGTCGAGCTCAATCGCGCCGCGGCTGTCGCGATGGCTCAGGGCCCGGAGGCGGGCTTGCGCTTGATGGATGACCTCGCGTCCGGCGGCGACCTCGCCGACTGCCATTTACTCTACGCAGCCCGCGGGGATCTGCTCAAGCGACTCGGCCGCAATGACGCAGCCGCAGCCGAGTACCGCACGGCATTTTCTCTGGCCACCGTTGACGCCGAGCGAAAGTTCTTCGCGCGGCGCATCGAAGAATTGAGCGACACAAAACAAATAGGCTCGCCAGGAGGCTAGCTCTGGCGAGCCGTCGAACGGAGCCCCATGTCCTCCCCGTACACGTCTATACGGGTATCGTATCCGGGGCAACGCGGGAACAATAGCCATTCACACGAGCGCAGTCAATTGGGCAAAACCTAACGCGTGCAGAACTGCACGTTGTACGGCGAGAAAATGATGCGCCGATAGACACGCCGATGATGATAACGGAGAAAGGCGCTTGAGCGACACGGCGGAGATCATGTCGCCCTTGACCCAGCTATCGACTCGTCGGTCCAAAAACCGGTAATGGCCGGCGAGGATTTGAACGTGGTGGAGCTCACGTGGTGTGGGTTCCGATGTGCTCAAAGGCACAACGAGCAAAGTTTGTGGACCGGGTGAGAGCACGACCACAGGTCGTCGCTTAGTCATTTCCGGTGGAACAAACCCGGTGGTGTAATCACACAGCAGGACGGTTCCGGGCCGAGGGAGAAATTGAATTGGCATCGGCCACTCTGCCAACCCACCGTCAGTCGACCGTCAGCACGCAAACCCGGTTATCGTTCCTACGTGCTGATCGACGTAGCCCTTCCGCTCCCACTGTTCCGAAACTTCACGTACGACTCCGACGTCCCGATCGCACCGGGCGCACGAGTCGTCGTGCCGCTCCGGGGCTCGCGGGTGATCGGCATCAGCCTCGGCCCACATGAGGGCCCGTCCGCGGTAGCCGCGCCGCGCAAAGTCCTCGACGTGCCCGACGCCGAGCCGGCGCTAGCGCCGCACATGCTGGCCCTGTGCCGGTGGATCGCAGAGTACTACGTGGTCCCATTAGGCCTCGTCGTGCGCAGCGCCCTGCCAGCCGCACTGCTCGGCGCCGACACTCCGCGTCCAGCGCCGAAAATCCAGCGGCTCGCGCGGCTCGCGCGCGATATCCCCTCGCTGATGGAGCGCGATGCGCTGTTCGCTCGCGCCAAGCGCCAACGCGAAGTGTATGAGCTGATCGAGACGCTAGGCGGGCGGACACCGGTCGCACACCTGATCAAGCAACTCGGCGTCTCGCCAGGTGTCGTGCACGCGCTCGAAACGCGTGGGCTGATTCAGATCGACGAGGACGTCGTCGAACGCGATCCATTCGCCGCTCGACCACCCGATGCGGCACGTCACTCGCCGACGCCCGCCCAATCCGCGGCCATCGACGCGCTGAGCGCGGGCCAACCGGGCGAGGTGTTCTTGCTGCACGGCATCACGGGCAGCGGGAAGACACTCGTGTATGTCGAATTCCTGCGCCGCCTGATCGACGAACGCGGCCAGACCGCGATCGTGCTCGTACCCGAAATCGCGCTCACACCGCAGACCGTCGACCGATTCCGCGCGGCATTCGGCGACCGCGTGGCCGTCCTGCACAGCGCACTCAGCGATGGCGAGCGGTCGGACGCATGGCACGCGCTCAAGTCCGGCCGCAAGCGCATCGCGGTCGGCGCCCGCTCGGCCGTCTTCGCCCCCCTCGAGAACCTGGGCGCCATCATCGTCGACGAGGAGCACGAAGGGACATACAAGCAGGGCGAATCCCCGCGCTATCACGCGCGCGAGGTCGCGATCGTCCGCGCACGCCTGCAAGGGGCGGTCACGGTGCTCGGAAGCGCGACCCCCAGCCTCGAAAGCTGGTCGAACGCCTCGTCGGGCAAGTATCGCTTGCTCTCGCTCCCGGACCGCGTCGGCGGCGGCCGTCTTCCCGATGTGGCCGTGCTCGACCTGCGTCGCCCACCCGACACGGCTGCGCCGGCGTCACCGATGTTGCCGCCGTTGGAGACCGCGCTCGCCGAAACGCTTGCCCGCGGCGAGCAATCGATCCTCTTACTCAACCGCCGTGGCTACGCGGCATTCGTCCAGTGCGGCACATGCGGCGACGTGGCCGTATGCCCCAACTGCTCGATCTCACTCACCGAT
>DATHNL010000134.1:0-19982 GCA_035486035.1 Gemmatimonadaceae bacterium | reverse complement strand
TTGCGATGGCTCGGGCGCGATCAACCGGATCTGACGGGAGTATCCCGGTCCGTGAAGCGCATTGTCGAGGATGGCGCGCGCGCGAATGAGCTCATCGAACGGGTCAGATCCCTGTACAAGAACGTGCCCGTGCGCCATGAGCCATCCGACATGAACGACGGCATTCGTGACGTGCTCTCGCTGATCCAGTACGAGGCGGAACGACATGGCGTGTCGATCCGTGCGGTGCTCGCGCCCAACCTTCCGCCGGCGACCGCTGACCGGGTCCAGATGCGGCAGGTGCTCTTGAACCTGATGCTGAACGCGATCGAGGCGATGAAAGATTCGGGAGGCACGCTGACCGTCACCTCGGAGTGCGACGAGCCCGGCCATCTCAAGTGCTCGGTGAGCGACACCGGGGTGGGACTGCCTGCCGAACACGGCGATCGGATCTTCGATGCATTCGTGACGACCAAGCCGACGGGCAGCGGCATGGGACTGGCCATCTGCAAGTCCATCATCGAATCACACGGTGGCCGCCTGTGGGCCACCGCCAACGAAGGACCCGGAGCGACGTTCCACTTCACATTGCAGACGACCACTGTCGACGCGCTACGGGATGCCCAGCCGTCCGGCTATGCGTACCAAGTCCGCCAGTGACGCGGCGCCCATCTTGTGCAAGATTCGGCTGCGATGAATCTGCAGCGTCACCTCGCTGATGCCGAGCGTCGCCGCGGCCTCTTTGTTGAGCAATCCTCTGACCACGAGCGGTAACACGTCACGCTCGCGCGGCGTGAGCGTGTCCCAGCGCTGACGCAGCGCGGACAGCTCGGCGCGAGCGTGACGGCGTTCCCGATCCCGCGCGATCGCCGCATCGATCGCGCCCAAGAGCTCGGCGTCGCTGAAGGGCTTCGTCAAGAAGTCGACGGCACCGGCCTTGAGCGCGCGCACGGAGCGCGGCACGTCACCGTGCCCCGTGAGGAACACGATCGGGGGATGCTCATCCGCATCGAGCCGCCGTTGCAGCTCCAAGCCGCTCATGTCCGGCAGCTCCACATCCAGCACCAGACACGCCGGCAGATCGGGCCGCGCAAAGGCCAGGTACTCGGCCGCTGATCCGAATGTCTCGACCTCGTGATGCGCGGACGACAAGAGCTCCGCCACGGCTTCGCGCACACGCGCATCGTCATCGACCACGAACACGATGTGATCCGTACGACTCATAGGAATCAATGATAGGCAACGGAGGCGGGAGTCAGTAGCCTCCTCCCATGCGCCCGATCATACTGGTTTTCCTAGCCGCGCTCGTGGCCGCGTGCCACGGCAATCCTTCGCCGACTGCACCGGCGCGTCCAACCGTGACGGTGGCACCGGCCATGAGCGCAATGATAACACCCCGGCGTGAGTTCACGGGACAGTTCGCCGCCGTGCAGGCGGTCGAGGTACGTCCCCACGTCTCCGGATACATCGCTCGCGTCGAGTTTCGCGAGGGGACGGAGGTCACGGCCGGCGACGCGCTCTTCGAGATCGACCCCCGACCCTATCAGGCAGCCCTCGCCGGCGCTCGTGCACAGATGCTGCACGCCCAGAGCGCCGTGCACCTCGCGCAGGTCCTGACCGTAGCCGCCGAGACGCTCTATGCCGTCCACGCGATGGCGCGCGAAGAGCTCGATACGCGTGCCAGCACGCTCGCCCAGTCGATGGCGGATGCACGGGCGGCACAGGCCGCCGTGGATACGGCCACGCTGGATCTCGAGTGGACCGTCGTTCGCGCGCCGATCAGTGGCCGCGTGAGCCGGGCCGCGGTGACGGCGGGAAACTACGTGCAGACCGGCGTCACGGCCGCGCCGCTCACGACCATCGTCTCGCAGGACCCGATCTACGTGTACTTCAATGCCGACGAGCAATCCTATCTCGCCATGGGCCCGGGTGAACGGGGAACGGTGGCGATCGGGCTGGCCGATGAGACGGCATTCCCGCACGCGGCGCGGATCGACTTCGTCGACAATCAGCTGGACGGTACGACCGGCACGATTCGCGTGCGCGCCGTGGTGGACAACCGCGATCGTCGGCTGACGCCGGGACTGTTCGCCCGCGTGCAGCTCGTGACGGGTCAGCCCTACCGCGCCACGTTGATCGAGGACCGCGCGATCGGCACCGACCAGGACAAGCGATATGTCTACGTGGTCAAGGCGGATTCCACGATCGACTATCGAGTGGTCGAGATCGGGCCGCTCGACAACGGGCTGCGCGTCGCGACCAGCGGTATCGCTCCGGGCGATCGCGTTGTCGTCGACGGACTCCAGCGCGTGCGACCCGGGTTGAAAGTTGTCGCGCAACCGGAGCCCGTGGCCGCCGACACCCGCGTGCCGCGCTAACGCACTCACGACAGGACTCGACTCATGTCTCGCTTTTTTATCGACCGGCCGATCTTCGCCGGCGTGATCGCGATCCTCATGGTGCTCGGCGGTGCGCTCGCCATCTTTGCGCTGCCGATCGCGGAGTACCCCGAGGTGGTACCTCCCACCGTGCAGGTCACGGCCACGTATCCCGGCGCGAATCCGACCGTGCTCGCCGCGACTGTCGCCACTCCGCTGGAAGAGCAGATCAACGGCGCCGAGCACATGCTGTACCTGGAGTCGGTCTCGCAGGCCAACGGTAATCTGACGATTACGGTGACATTCGCGATCGGCACCAATCCGGACGTGGCGCAGGTCGACGTCCAGAATCGCGTCGCGCAGGCGCTGCCCCGACTGCCGGATGTCGTGAAAACGTTGGGTGTGACCACCCAGAAGACCTCGCCGGATCTCACGCTGGCCGTGGCGCTCGTCTCACCGGATCATCGGTACAACGATCTGTATCTCCGCAACTATGCGACGATTCAGATCAAAGACGTCTTGAGCCGCATTCCCGGCGTCGGGCAGATCACCCTCTTCGGCTCCGGGGACTACGCGATGCGGATCTGGGTGGACCCGGTCCGGCTGGCCGATCGGGGACTCATGCCCGGGGATGTGGTGCGCGCCATCCGCGAGCAAAACGTGCAGGTGACGGCGGGAACCATCGGCGCTCCGCCCGTCGACCGTCCCAATGCGTTTCAGCTCATCGTGGACGCCCATGGCCGGCTGACGACCGAGGAGGAGTTCGCGAACGTGATCGTGAAGAGCGATTCCACCGGGGCGGTCACGCACGTGCGCGACGTCGCCCGCGTCCAGCTGGGGGCCGGCGATTACACGATCCGCAACACGGTCAACAATGAGCCGACGGTGGCCCTGGGCATTTTCCAGAGTCCGGGCACCAACCAAGTGGCGCTCCAGCGCACCATCCTCAAGACGATGGACGAGCTCAAGCAGAATTTCCCACCGGGGCTCGAGTACCGCATTGCCTACGACACCACGCCGTTCGTCCTCGAATCCATTGCCGACGTGGTCCGCACGCTCTTGATCGCGATCGGGCTCGTCGCGCTGGTCGTGATCGTCTTCCTTCAGACGTGGCGTGCGTCGATCATCCCGCTCGCCGCGGTGCCCGTGTCGATCGTGGGCACGTTCGCCGTCATGCTCGCGGCCGGGTTCTCCATCAACACGCTGTCCCTGTTCGGGCTTGTGTTGGCGGTCGGCATCGTGGTCGACGACGCGATCGTGGTGGTCGAGAACGTCGAGCGCCACATCGAAGAGGGGATGAACCCGCGAGACGCGAGCCACAAAGCCATGGAAGAGGTGAGCGGCGCCATTGTCGCCATTTGCCTCGTGCTGTGCGCCGTGTTCGTACCGATCGCGTTCATCAGCGGGCTCACGGGCCAGTTCTACCGGCAGTTCGCACTCACGATCGCGTTCGCCACGATCCTCTCGACATTCAACTCGCTCACGCTCTCGCCCGCGCTCGCCGCGTTGCTGCTCCAAGCGCGGGGCGCCCGGCCGGATCGTCTCACGCGGCTGATCGACGGCGTCGCCGGCTGGTTCTTCCGCCGGTTCAACCGCGCCTTCACCACGGGTGCGGAGCGGTATGGACACGGCGTGGGGTGGCTCATCGGCCGCAAGGGTGGGGTGCTCGTCGTATACGTCGGATTGCTCGCGCTCACCGTACTCGCGTTCGAGCACGTTCCGGCCGGTTTCATTCCTACGGCGGACAAGCAGTATCTGGTGGCGGTCGTCGAGCTGCCGAACGGCGCGTCGCTCGATCGGACGGATTCGGTCGTGCATCGCATGGTGCGCATGGCGCTCGAGAACCCGGCGGTCGACCATGTATTCGGCTTCGCCGGTTTGTCGGTCAATGGATTTTCGAGCAGCGCGAGCTCGGGGATCGCGTTCATGGTGCTCAAGCCGTTCGACCAACGGACGCGGCGGGACCTGTACGGGCTCAACGTCGCGAAGCAGATGAGTCAGCGATACGCGAGCCTTCGAGACGCATTCGTCGCGGTCTTTCCGCCTCCCTCCGTGAGCGGCCTCGGTCAGATCGGCGGGTTCAAGCTGGAGGTCGAAGACAAAGCGGGACTGGGCGATTCCACGCTGAATCTGGCCACGCACGAGTTGCTCGCGAAGGCGTCTCAGTCGCCAGCGCTCGCGGGCGCCTTCACGACCTTCCAGATCAACGTCCCGCAACTCTACGTCGACGTCGATCGCGAGAAGGCCAAGCGAGAAGGGGTCAATCTGGGCGATCTGTTCGAGACGCTGGAGACCGTGGGATCCGAGTACGTCAATGACTTCAATCGCTTCGGCCGAACCTTTCAAGTGCTCGAACAGGCCGACGCGCCCTATCGCGCGTCGGGCGAGGACATCGTGCAGCTCAAGGTGCGGAATGCGGCGGGCGGGATGGTGCCCGTGGGCGCCGTGGCCAGAGTGCGTTTGTCACACGGTCCCGTTCTGGTCACGCACTACAACGGATTCCCGGCCGCCGAGGTCAGCGGGCAGCCGGCGCCGGGCGTAAGCTCGGGTCAGGCGCAGGCCGCGATCGCGCAGATCGCCGGCGAGGTTCTGCCCCGCGGCGTGAGCTTCGATTGGACCGAGCTGGCCTATCAGCAGATCCTCGCCGGCAATACGTCCATGTACGTGTTCCCCCTCTGCATCCTGCTGGCGTTCCTCGTGCTCGCCGCCCAATACGAGAGTTGGACGCTCCCGCTGGCGGTGGTGCTCATCGTCCCCATGACCCTCCTGTTCGCGCTCGCCGGTGTGCTGCTCACGCACGGCGACAGCAACATCTTCACGCAGGTCGGGTTCGTGGTGCTCATCGCGCTCGCTTGCAAGAACGCGATTCTGATGGTCGAGTTCGCGCACGACCAGGAGACGCAGAACGGGATGGCGATTGTCCCCGCGGCCCTCGAAGCGGCGCGGCTCCGTCTCCGACCGATCCTCATGACGTCGTTCGCGTTCATTATGGGTGTCATTCCCCTGGTCTTTGCCACGGGCGCTGGGGCCGAGATGCGGCACGCCATGGGTGTGGCGGTGTTCTCGGGCATGCTCGGCGTCAGCGCCTTCGGCATTTTCCTGACCCCTGTCTTCTTCGTCGCGATCCGTACCGTCGCCGCGCGTCGAGCCGAGCGGAAGACGTTGACGGTTCCACTCCCCGCACCCGCGGGAGATGACTGATGCGATCGCTCATCATCATGCTGGGCGCCGCCAGCGCGCTGTCGGCTCAGCAGGACTCGCTGCCCACGGTGAGCTTGGCCGATGCGGTACACAAGGCCTACCGTGTGGCACCTCAGGTGGTCGCAGCCGCGGGCTTGGTCGGCACGACGACCTGGCAGACGCGCGCCGCGCTCCTCGCGCTCACGACTCCGGCATTGAGCGTGGGCGGCGATCTCTACTCGGTGACCCCGAAGGTCTTCAATTTCAATGTGCTGCCGCCGACGTCGCAGGCGCTGAGTAACGCGCTGCCCATCACGTCGCAGACGGCCGATGCGAACATCACGGCATCCTACACGTTCTCGACGGGCGGGCAGACCATCTCGCGGCTGCGCGCGTCGCACTTCGCTCTGGCGAGCGCCGAGGCGAATCGGGACGCCGTGCGGGCCGATACGCGTGTCGCGATCGAGACCGCGTACTTCACGGTGACCGCGGACGAGGAGCTGTTGCGCGTCGCCGAGGAGCGTGTGCGGACGCTGGCCCAGGAGTTGGGGTTGGCGCGCGTTCGCGTCACCTCTGGCGTGGCCGTCGAAACCGACTCGCTGCAGCTGATGCTGGAGTTGACGACCGCCGAGGTCAGCCTGCGACAACAGCAGGCGACGACGCGGGTCGATCGGCTCGCGCTCGGCCGCCAGATCGGCGTCAGCCAAGCCGTCGGCGCGGAGCCGCTCGACAGCGCGCCGCCACCAGAGTTGCCGTTCACCCTCGATGAGGCGGTCGCCCAGGCGCTTACCACGGGCCCACTCTACGCGAGAGCACGCGCCGGCGAGCGTGCGGCCAGCGCTTCGTTGGCCGTCGAGGTGGGGAGCTTTCTCCCTGACGTGACGGTGTCCGCTGCGCGCTTTGCCTACGGCAACCAAGTCTTCCCGAACCAGCTGTATCGGGACCAGTTCGCGGTATCGTTGGCATTCCCGATCCTCGATCAGGGACAGCGCGAGTACTCCGTCGCCGTGGCCAGTGCATCACTCGACAGTGCGCGCGCCGTTCGCGCCGATCTCGATCGCGGTGCGCGGGAAGATGTGACGAACGCCTACGACGCGTACAACACGGCGCGGGCCACGGTGGACCTGCAGCGGACCAGTGTGCTCGTGGCACGAGAAAACCTGCGCGTGGCGACGCTCCGTTATACGACTGGCGTGGAGAACGTGCTCAATCTGCTCACCGCGCAGGTCTCGCTGACGCAGGCGGAATCGGATCTCGTGAACGCGCGCAAGAGCGCTCGGCTGGCTCTCGCCTCGCTGCAGGCGCGGCTCGGCCGCGAGCTCGTGCCAGAAGAAAGCCTCTAACTCCCATGCTGAGAGTATTCCCCATGTCCGACGACGCGACGTTCGAGCAGCAGGCCCTCCGCTGCCTCGATGATGTGTTTCGGTTTTCGATGTCGCTGACGCACAATCGCGATGACGCGCAGGATCTCGTGCAGGAGACGTTTCTTCGCGCCTACCGCTTTTGGCACACCTTCCAACCCGGTACCGATGCCAAACGGTGGCTGTTCACGATCTGTCATCACTGCTTCCTGCGGACCCGTCAGCGCAAACGCCGGGTCGTCGAGGACGATGCGACCCCCCTCGAGTCAATCGGGAACGTCGCTGGCGCGGCCGGCGGCAGGGCGGTCGATGAGTATGTGCTCACCCAGATAGACCTCGGCCAGGCACTGTGGAACGCCATCGATCGCCTCGCGGAGCCCTATCGATCCGTCCTCATCTTGATCGATGTGCATCAGCAGCGCTATCAGGCCGCGGCCGAAATTCTCGGTATTCCCACCGGTACGGTGCGATCGCGCTTGTTCCGTGCGCGTCGCCAGCTCTGGCCAGTACTCGAAGTGTACGCGCGTGATGCTGGTTTCTCGTTCGCTGCCGCAGGAGGTATACGATGAACGCGATCAGACGGCCATTGGCGCAACTCAGTCTGTTCAGAGGCGACTGGGATTACCACTGCATTCGCGCCGCCATGGTCATCACATTCTTCTTTTTTGGATACCAGAAATGGTTCTCGTACGAGGCGGAGACCTTGATCCCCTACATCAGCAATGGCCCGCTCATTTTCTGGTTGTACCCGGCGTTCGGGATCCGGGGCGCCGCGTGGATCCTCGGCGGCGCCGAATGGTTCTTCGGTGCGCTGATGTTCCTCGGATTTTGGAACAAGTCACTCGGCGCTCGTGGCGCGCTCGGCGCCTGCATCGGCTCCCTGGCGACGCTCACGATGCTCGCGCACATCCCCAATGCCTGGGACGCCTCCGCCGGCGGGTTTCCCGCCATGACCATCGTCGGGGCGTTCGTGATGAAGGATCTCGTGCTGTTGGCCGCATCGTTCTATTTGCTGAAGCAGGACGTGATGCGCGGGGCACGCAGCGAGGCGTGGCACCTGGTGCGCGTGAGACAGCGTGCGCAATCGGCGCCAGATCGCGGGAAGGGCACAGCGGCATGAGACGGCACGCGAAATGCTTTGCGCCGGCAGGCTGCATCCCCTTGTCCAGGAGAAGAAGTCGTGCCACCCAAGAAAAAGGCTCGCGTCATTGACTTGAGGGAAGTCGAGAAGAAGATCGCCGAGTATAAGGAGCACGTTGAGCACGACCGACGCTACAAGACCGTGGTCAAGGAGCTCGATCAAGCTCGGCTCGCCATACGGAAGGGATTTGACCGGCTGCTGGAAGCCGTGACCAAACACGGCCGACCGAAGCCGGCCAAACGCACCAAGAAGCGCGTCGCGAAGAAAGTGACCGGGCGCAAGAGCGCTCGGAAGAAACCCGGCCGGCCGCGCCGCGTCTAGCCGACGCCGGGGCCCATGTAGTAGCCCCCGCCCCCAAGCATGCGGCGTGTAGAGGCAAAGCTCGCGCCATCTCGGCTCGGCATGGTTGCTGCCAATGGTACGGAGAGAGGCACGTATCACCCGCAGCTGGAGGGATGTATGGCGGATCCAAAGAGCACCTCAGGCAATCAAGGCGACAAAGGCGGTATGGGTGGTCAAAGTGGCAAGCTTGGCGAAAGCGGTGAGAAGGGCACGTGGAGCGAAGAGGACGAGATGGAGCAAGGTGGTAAGGGTCGCCAGCAAGGAAAGACCGGTGAGGGCAAGTCCGACCCCGGCGGAAAACACTAGAGGAGCGGCGATGTGGACGGGCCCGGCGAAAGGGCCCGTTCGCATTTTGGCACACGCATCATGTCGCGAATGTCCCAGGAGCACGCGACAATCGCTGAACGGCCATGGTATCAGGTCGCGCGCCCCAGACCGACGCTGATCGACTCCGCGGCAGCGATTGCCCACGCTGGATTCTGCCCATCCTCGATCGACCAGATCGCCGCCAGCACGGCTTGCGCAAACGCCCAGCCCATGATCCGTTCGCGATCGAGGCCGAGGCGTTCCGCGATCACGCGGCTCCAGCGATCCACCACCGACGTGCTGCCGAGGTTCCGGAGCGCGGCGCCGAACTCGTACGGCGGCTCGCCGATGACCCCTTTCGGATCGATCGCCAGCCAGCCTCGCGTCTCGTCGAACAGCACGTTTTGGGGATGGAGGTCGCCGTGCAATAGCACGCGCGAGCCTTGCGATGCAGCTAGATCCCGGTAGAGCCTGTCGGCTCGGTCGACGAGCGCGGCGCCGAGCGCGACGTGTCCCGCCGCGCGATACTGACCGAAGGACGCACCCCACGATTCGACCGTCGGCCACTCGCCTTTCGGCAGTCCACACGAATGCAGCGCCGCGGCGACTTCGCCCAGCCGGATCGCCGCGTCGTCAGTGCGATCATCGAGCGGGGTTCCGGGCTGGACGCGCTCGAGGAATTGCACGCCATCGCGTTCGTCGAGCAGCCGGACGCAGCTCCGACCATCAAAATGTCGAAGCGCGTCCGAGGAACGGTCGTCTTTACTTCGGCGCCGCTGCCAAACCATTCTGCAGCACGTCCAGCACTTTCTTGTACTCGTCGGCTGCTCCGCTTTGCGTCGCGCCAACCATACTCGAAACTGGGGAACGGAGTCCTCCACCGGTGTTCTCGAGCTGCTGCCATCCACCGGTCAGCATAACCCTGACCTGCGTCGAGCTCGGTCCAACAGGCTTGAACAGGGCCGCGCCTTCCTGGGTAATGTTGGCGGAATTCTGCGTGGTGTCCGTCCACTGCTGGTAGAACACGACCAATCCCAATTTCGCGTCGGCCGAGCGGACGACGTAATCATTATCCATCAGGACATCGATGACTTTGGGGAATACGGACTCGATCGGCGTGGATATCACTCGGGTTTGAATGGCGCGAACTTGCGCCACCTGCTCGGGTGTGGGGATCGGTTCCGACCGTACGACGACTGGCGGCGCCGCAGCGCAGCCGGTCAATATGCCTATCACGACCACACACAGCGCGCCTTTCATAGTTTCCTCGGTTGCGTTCGTTCATGTGACGCTCGTCAACCGCGATCGTTAAGCACGCTGGAAACTGGCCCACTTATGAAAAACACGAAGACCATTATTGAGCAGGCGTATTCCGCATTCAACAAGCGTGACATCGACGGTGCGTTGGCACTGATGACACACGACGTGAGCTGGCCCAAGGCGTCGGAGGGCGGCACGGTTGTCGGAAAAGAAGAGATCCGCGCCTACTGGACTCGACAATGGGGTGAGTTCGATCCCCATGTCGAACCGCTTGCACTGACCGAGGAAGGCCGAGGCAAGATGCGCGTCAGGGTGCGCCAACTCGTCAAGAGCCTTCAAGGGGATATTCTATCGGACAGCGAGGTTGTGCACGTGTTCACAATGAACGGCGGTCTTATCTCGGCAATGCACCTCGGGGATGAGGCCGATCCAACCGCTGGTCCGTCTGCCGCATTCATACATCGGCCCTGAAGATTTCAGCCGTGGTGACTGTGTTCTGCGTCAGGGAATGCTGCGGTGCGGACCTCGTCGGCGAACGTCTCGACCGCGTGCCGAACGGACGCCCCAAGCTCTGCGTAGCGCTTGACGAACTTGGCCCGGAACCGCTCGTTGAGTCCCAGCATGTCGTGGAGCACGAGCACCTGTCCGTCGCAGCTCGGACCGGAGCCGATGCCGATCGTGGGAATCGTGACGCTGTCCGTCACGCGCTGCGCGGCGCTGGTGGTCACGAATTCGAGCACGAGGGCGAACGCTCCGGCCTCTTCGAGAGAGCGCGCGTCATCGACGAGTCGCTCGATCGCGTCGTCGCCTTTGCCTTGTAGATGGATGCCCTGAACGTTGAGCGACTGGGGCGTGAGCCCAATGTGGCCCATCACCGGCACGCCCGCGGTGACGAGCGCCTGCACAGCCGGCGCGAACGCTCGCCCGCCTTCGAGCTTGACGGCGCCTGCCCCGGTGCGCTTGAGGACGCGTCCGCCTTGCCGGGTCGCCTGGCGTGGCGACACGTGATAGCTCATGAATGGGAGATCGACGACGACGAGCGCGTGCGCCGTGCCGCGTTGGACGCTCCGTCCGTGATAGATCATCTGGTTGACGGTGACCGGCACCGTCGACGCCTCGCCGGCCAGGACCGGACCCACGGAGTCACCCACGAGGATCACGTCGACGCCCGCCTGGTCCACGAGCGACGCGAACAACGCGTCGTAAGCGGTGATCATGACGATCTTCTTCCCCTCGCGCTTCATTCCCGCGAGATCGGCCGCCGTCACACGAGCCATCAGCCCTCCGTCACGGTGATGCGGATGGCACCTACCGGACAGCTCTCGGCCGCCCGGCGGATCACAGCCTCGCTGGCGCCCGTGGGATCGATCACCTCCGACTGGCGATCGGCGTTATGCGCAAAGACCGATGGCGCGACGATGAGGCACGTCCCGTTGCCGACGCAGAGGTCATGGTCTACCACAACGCGAAACGCTCGCATCGCTCATCTCCATCGCACGGGCAGCGACCGCAGAGATCGGAACTGAATGCTCGGTTCGTACTCGAGGTGCTGGGTGTCGAGCTTCATCCCGGGCAGGCGCTCCGCGAGGACTTGGAAGACCTCCTGGCCTTCGATGCGCGCCAGGGATGCGCCCAGGCAATAATGTATACCGGCCCCGAACGCGACATGTGGATTCGGCTGCCGGCTGATGTCGAACGCGTCCGCGTTGGTGAATGCGGCCGGATCGCGATTCGCCGACGCGATCATCCAGCGAATCCGGTCACCCCGGCGGATGTGCCGGCCACCCAACTCGACGTCGTCCGCGGCAATCCGCTGGGTGGATTTGACCGGCGGATCATAGCGAAGGCACTCCTCGGTCGCGAGGCGGGCGTGCCGCGCTGGATCGCTGACCAGCCGCGCCCACTGATCCGGGTGTTTGAGAAAGGCGAGCACGCCATTGCAGATGAGATTCATGGTCGTCTCGTGCCCGGCAAACAAGAGCAGCGCGGCGTTGACCAGCACCTGGTGACGAGTGAACACGCCGGCCTGCTCGCCACCAGCGAGCACCGAGAGGAAATCCTCGGTCGGTTCGGTCATCCGCTGGTCGACCAGTGGCGACACGTAGTCGATCATGCCGCGAATGCCTTCCGTGAGCGGCCGCAAACGATACGGCTCGCCCCGATTGATGTAGAGGAGTTTGTCCGCCAGCGCACGCAGGTGGTCGCGATCGTGCTCCGGCACACCCATCATCTGGGCGATCACCCGGACCGGAAGCGGCGCCGCGAGGTCCCGGTGCACGTCCATCCGCCCCTCGGCGTCGACCGCATCGAGCAGCTCGGTGACCGCCGCGCGCACGAATGGCCGCCACGACTCCATCGCCCCCGGAGTGAAGTACTCGTGCACCACCTGCCGCATGGCGGCGTGCAGGGGACGGTCTTGCTCGACCAACTGGTCGCCGCGGAACGACTGCACGCCGGAGAGCAGCGGCAGGTCCGCCGCGTCGACCGGTGGATACGGCTGACGGTGGTCGGTCCGGATGACGGCGGAGGAGAATCGTTCGTGGTTGCGCACCATCCACACGACGTCCTCATACCGCGTGACGACCCAGAGCTGGAACGGCGCGTTCCAGTGCACCGGATCCTCGTCTCGCAGGCGTGCGAACAACGGATAGGGGTCGGCGATCACGGCCGGATCGAACAGCGCGTCGATGTCCATCGACTCCTAGAATGGGTGCGGAACCGCCTATTCGCCAATATTATTGCATGCCGACTACTGATACGCATGACATCTGGATGCACATTACTCTCCGCCACCTGCGCTATTTCGTGGCGGTGGCGGAGGAGCTCCACTTCAGCCGGGCCGCGCGGCGGCTCAACGTCTCGCAGCCGCCCCTGAGTCAGCAGATCCGGCAACTCGAGGACATCGTCGGCTCCGCGCTCTTCGTCCGCACGAGCCGGCGCGTGCAACTCACGTCAGCCGGGCTGGCGTTTCTGGACGGCACCCGGCGGTCGCTGGCCGAGGTCGCGCGCACGTTGGCCGCGGCGCAGCACGCGGCGCATGGGGAGCGGGACATGCTGCGCGTTGGCTTCACCGACTCGGCGGCCCTGGGCGGACTCGTCGAGATCCTGCGCACCTACCGCGTGGCGTATCCGGACGTGCACCTCGATCTCATCGAGGGCACGAGTCAGGCTCAGCTCGATGCGCTGGAGCGGGATACCGTCGATGTGGCGCTCGTTCGTGGCCCGGTCGCGTCGGTCACCGCGCGGACGATCATTGTGCGGCGGGAGCCGTTCGAGGCTGCCGTCCCGGCCGATCATCCGTTGGCGAAGCGCCGCGTCGTCCCACTGGCCGCTCTGCGCGGGCAGCCGTTCGTGCTCTTTCCTCGCCACCTCGCGCCGGCCTTTCACGACGTCGTCACCGCGATGTGCCGACGCGCCGGCTTCTCGCCCGAGGTGCGCCACGAGAGCGCGGACTACCAGACGATGTTGAGTCTCGTCGCGGCCGGTCTCGGCGTCACGATCGTGCCGGCCTCCGTGAGGAACTTGGGACGCATCGGCGTCGAGTTCCGGCCCCTCGCCGGGCCGAAGGTGATGGCGGAGCTCGCCCTCATGTACCGCCCGGCCCGCCTGTCGCGCGCACTGGAGGCGTTCATCGCGATCGCGAGCATGACGCCTGGGAGGAAATGATATGAAAATCGTCTGGCCCGCTGCGTGACATCGTATTGGACATCTGGACGCTCGCGGGGCATCGTGCGCGCATGTTTCGCACCGTACTCCTCGTCTTTTTTCTCGCCCAGGCTCCCCGCCCCTTGCCGGCGCAGCTCTCGCCCCGACAAGCGCGCGTGGAAATCGTCGCGCCAGAGGCGCCACGACCAGTCGTCGCCGCCGGCAAGCGCGTCCTCGTCTATGAACTCCACGTCACGAACCTGGGCCGTGGTCCGCTGGCGTTTCGGGAGATCGACGTATGGGATGGCGGCGGTAAGGCCGCTTCCCTCGCGGCATACCGCGATACTGCGCTGGCGCACGCGCTCGAACCCGGTGGCGTGACGGACACTGTTAACGCGACACAGCTCAATCCGGGGTACCGAACAATCGTGTTTTTGTGGGTCGAGTTGCCGCTCGATGATCCGGTCCCGACGCGGCTTCGTCATCGGCTGCTGTTCGATGTGCTCGATACGGCCGACGTCCGGCGCGACGCCGGTACACAGCAGGCGATCGATAGTGTGTTCGTGCCTGTTTCGAGCGAGTTGGCCCCCGTCCTGCGCGCCCCGCTCGGGCAGGGCGAATGGTTGGCCGGAAGCTCTCCATCCAACACGTCGGATCATCGTCGTTCGCTGACGGCCATCGATGGGCACGCGTACATTGCGCAACGCTTCGCCATCGATTGGCAATTGATCGGCAAGAACGGGAACGTGTATCACGACGATGAGCACCGGAACGAGAACTTTTGGAGTTTCGGCCAACCGGTTCACTCGGTCGCGCCTGGCGACGTGGTCGCGATCCTCGACAGCATTCCGGACAACACACCGCACTCGCCGCTTCCACGGTTCACACCGCGGACGATCGCGGGCAACTACGTCACGATCCGGATTGGGCCACGTCGGTACGCGACGTACGCGCACTTGCAGCACGGGAGCGTACGCGTGCGCGTGCATCAGCACGTGACGAGCGGCGAGGTAATCGGCCTGCTCGGCAACTCCGGGCAGGCCACCGGTCCCCACCTACATTTTCAGGTCACCGATGGCCCGTCGGTCCTGGGCTCGGAGGGCATCCCGTACGTACTCGAGTCGTTCAACTTCCTCGGCTCGGCGAACGACTTCGAGGAGGACAAACATCCCACGGTCCCCCGCTCTCACGAGATGCCATCGCAGGAGGCGGTGGTCGGTCTACCTTGACTATGCGGCTATGTATCGCACACCGACCGCTCGCCATGTGGCGCCTCGGCGTTCGACGCGCACCACGGCTGCCAGTCCGAAGCTTATGGGTATGTCGATCACAAACGATACGCTGCCGCGCCCGAGGGCTGCCAAGTTGGGCGGAGTGAAAAACAACATGACTCTCGCACTGTCGTGAGGCGATGGCGCATTCTCATACGCCTTCGCTACGTACCGCGCACCTCGTCCTGGTAGCAGGGACAGAACACTGGCGGGAAACGCCCCAGCGATGGGTAAATCCGGCAGCTTCATCAGGTCAATGTCACCCTCCAGTGAGGATACTCGGACGACGGTGTCAACGGCGATGGTTCGACAGAGTCGGGGTGGGCACAGTGAATCGATCCGTACGACACGAAACGCGGCGCGCACGATTTGCGTGATCGTCGATTGGTCAACCTCGACGACGCCGCTCGGTTGCGCGATGCTCGTTTTGGCGAGCGCCGCGCCGCACAGCGCGATCGCGACGACCTGGGCTACTCTTACGGTGCCTCCTGACGTTCGACGACGATCGAGTAGTGCGCGGCCAATGCGGCGAGCGCGCCGATCGCGACACCCAATGGCAACAGTACGGCGCCGACCACACCGACGGTCAGCGGAATCTCCATGATGGTGTGCCCCGCCTCGCTCTTGATGATGACGCGTCTGACGTTCCCCTCATGAATGAACGACTTCACTCGCGACAGGAGCTGGTCGCCGCTCACGTGGTGCTCCTCGGTTGTGGTCATTGGGCCTCCGGGCTGATTGTCGGATTGGCGCGGCGCGTCATTCACAGCACGCGTCAGCGCAGGCAGCGCCGCGCAGCGCACGGACACCTTCCTGTGCGATGATGGGCACCATCACTAGCGCCGCCACCGGATCGGCCCACCACCAACCCGCGGCAGCATTCAATAGGAGTCCAGCAAGGAGAATAGCGGACAGATACGCGCAGAGCGACGCCTGGGCCGCATCACTCACCAGCGCACCGCTCCGGAGCTCGATCGCCACGCGTCGTTTGGCTCGCGCGAGCGCGGGCATGGTGACCAGTGAGAATAGCGCCACCGCGATGCCGGCCCGACTGGCGTGGGGAGCGTCGCGTCGCATCAGTGCGTGCGCGGCGTCGGCCAGAACGTATGCGGCGAGGGCGATGAAGCTCGCACCGATTATGCGCGTGCTCTGTCGTTCAACACGAGCTCGCCGCGCGTGGTCACGGTCGGCGGTGAGACGCCAGAGCGCGGCGGCGCCCGATACGAGCTCAATGACGCTGTCCGCCCCGTAGCCCAGCAGCGCCACGCTCCCGGCAGCCACGCCCGCCGCCAGCGCCACACTGGCTTCCGTGCTCACCACCGCGAGCGTCGCGTAGCTCAAGCGCCGACCGCGGCGCACCAATCCGGCGCGGTCCAGCGTAGTCAGCACAATCGGTGTCGTCGCCCGGAGGCGCTGGCCGCTCGAGCTCATCCCGCAATCTAGCCCTGCCGACGGCTCGGTCTTATAATTTCGTGTGTGCGAAATTTGCCATTAGTCCACGCTATGCGCAAGCTTTTGCCTGGACTGCGAGCCCTCATTGTCGCCTTCGCCACCGCACACGGATCGATCGCGACGCCGGCGCTCGATGCGCAAGCCGCTTTGCCTTTCTCCTGGAGCGGATGGAACGTCGGCGCCCAGGCGGGCTACAGCCACGGTAACGCGAGTGCTAACGACACGTTCGGCCGTCTCGACGGGGGTCCGCACCTCGGATACAATGTTGTGCTTTCCTCGCGGCTTCTCTTGGGCGCCGAAGCCGATATCGTATTCCCCGATTTTTTTGAGGACGGCGCCGTCTCATCGCGGAGAACGGCGCAAGGGAGCCGGGTCACCGAGAACGTCGACTTCGTATCAACCTTCCGTGGCCGCGTCGGCTACGCCTCGGATCGCTGGGTCGTCTACGGCACCGGAGGGTTCGCTGCGTCGCAAGTGCGATTTATTGAGAGTGTTGCCTCGAGTGACTATCAGGATCACATCCTGCGTTTCCGATCGGGTTGGTCGCTGGGTGCAGGAGCTGAATTGGCGCTCGCACCCGGCTGGGCCGCGCGAGTCGAATATCGCTACGACCGGCTCGGTCGAGCAGGCGTCGAATCGAAGTTGGATGTACACGGCTTCCGGCTGGGACTCAGTCGAACATTGTCATGGCCCAGGTCACGCGCGCACTCGGGAGTGTCCAATCCTCCGGCGCCGGCTGAGCACGACCGATGGAATATCCACGCCCAAGACACGTTCGTCGAGCAGGGGTATTTCCATTTCTCATCACCCTACGAGGGGACGAACAGTTTGACCGGTGCCAGTCAGGCGAAGAACACGGAGAGCGCGACCGCATTTCTTGGCGTGCGGTTGTGGAAGGGCGGCGAATTGTATTTCAATCCGGAGATCGACCAGGGCTTTGGCCTCAATGACACCCACGGCGTATCCGCCTTCCCCAACGGAGAGGCGCAAAAGGCCAGCTTTCCCATGGCGCGCTTCGTCGTGGATCGGATCATCGTGCGTCAAACATTCGGTCTCGGTGGTGCACGGGAGACGATCGCGGACGGCCCCAATCAGCTCGCCGGACAGCCGGACATCTCACGGATCACGCTCGTCGCCGGGCGGCTCGCTGTCACGGATTACTTCGATGGCAACGCCTACGCGAACGACCCGCGAACGAACTTTCTCAACTGGAATGTCTACGGGGCCGGCGCCTACGACTGGACGATGGACCAACTCAGTTGGACGTGGGGCGCTCTGGCGGAGCTGAACCAGAAACATTGGGCCTTCCGTGCCGGCTACTTCCTCCTTCCGACCGTATCCAGTGTCAACACGTTTGACACGCACATCCCCGACCGCGGGGAGTATGCGGCCGAATTCGAGTGGCGATATGCACTGGTGTCGCAACCGGGCAAATTGCGCGTGTTCGGATGGGTGAACCATGGCGTCATGGGCAGCTACGCCGACGCGCTCGCTCTCCCCGTGACGACGCCCAACTATCCCGATATCACGCTCACTCGCCAGGTGCGCACCAATCCTGGTGTCGTGATCAACGCCGAGCAGGCCATCAGCCCTGAGCTCGGCCTCTTCTCACGCGCGAGTTGGAGTCCCGGACAGGATGAGATCCTCGGCGGGACGGATTGCAGCGAGAGCTGGTCGCTGGGAGGGGTCCTGCAGGGAAAGTGGTGGGGCCGGCCACATGACCACGTCGGCCTGGGCGGCGTGGTGGGCGGCCTGTCCCCGGTCGCCCGCGCCTACTTCGCCGCCGGCGGATTGGGAATCTTGATCGGGGATGGTCGACTCGACTACCGCGCGGAGAAAGCGCTCGAGGCCTATTACTCGTACGCGCTCTGGAAGTGGGCGACGCTCAGTCTCGACTATCAATTCGTCGTCAATCCGGGATACAACGCTGCCCGCGGGCCGGTGCCGATATACGCGATACGGGTCCATACGGCGTTTTGACATTGCAGTTGGGAGGCCACAGCTTGCTGCAAATGGTGGCACGCGAGAAGCGCGGTACCAAGATCACACCGCCGGCGGAAGATTTCTTGAAGGCGGTCTACGAGATCGGGCGCGCCGGCAATGCCGTTGCGACAACGGAGTTGGCGCACCATCTCGGACTGGCGGCCGCATCGGTGACCGGCATGGCGCGCCGTCTCGCGGACGCGGGTTTGGTGACGCATGAGCCTTACCACGGCGTCCGCCTCACATCAGCCGGTCGGCGCGCCGCCCTCCGCACCCTCCGGCGGCATCGCGTCATCGAGACGTACCTCGTACGTGCGCTGGGCTACCCGTGGGACGAAGTCCATCCGGAGGCGGAGCGCCTCGAGCATTCCGCGTCCGACACCCTGGTCGACCGCATGGCCGCGGCGATCGGTGAGCCCACGACCGATCCACATGGGGCACCGATTCCCACCCGTGACGGCGCAGTGGACGACGCGCCGGCGCCGTCACTCGCTTCGGTCGAGGTAGGCACCACGGTCAGTGTGCTGCGCGTCAGCGATGAAGACCCGGAACTGCTGCGTCATTTGGCGGGACTGGGCCTCGTGCCAGGCGCGTTGGTGACGGTGCGCGAGCGCGCGCCGTTTGCGGGACCAGTGGTCATCGATGTGGGACGCGTCCGCGAGCACATCGGTGTGCCGCTCGCCGAGCGGGTGCTCGTGGCGGTGTCGCGTCATCGTCTGCCTTCGCGAACCCGTCGCGCGAATTCGTGATGCAGGCGGCGCGGCGCCGATAATCAGATAGTATTGAGCGTATCGTGGCCAGTCTTCTCGAGCGACTGCAGCCGAGCCTCGGCCAGCGCTACGCACTCGCGGGCGAGCTCGGCGAGGGTGGGATGGCGATCGTGTTCCGCGCGACGGATCTCAAGCACGAACGGGACGTCGCGGTCAAGGTGCTGCGCCCCGAGCTCTCCGCCGTTGTTGGCGCCGACCGATTTCTGCGCGAGATTCGAGTCACCGCGCGCCTTCAACATCCGCACATCTTGCCACTGTACGACTCCGGCGTCGCCGGGGATCTGCTGTACTATGTCATGCCGCTCGTCCGCGGCGAGTCGCTGCGGGACCGGCTCTCCCGTGAGCGCCAGCTTCCGGTGAGCGAGGCGGTGCATATCACCGCGGTGATCGCCGGCGCTCTCGACTACGCGCACCGGCAAGGCGTGCTCCATCGCGACATCAAGCCCGAGAACATCTTGCTGCACGATGGGCAACCGGTGCTCGGCGATTTCGGGATCGCGCTGGCCGTGGCGACGGCCGGCGGCGATCGATTGACGCACAGTGGTCTCGTGATTGGTACGCCGAGCTACATGAGCCCCGAGCAGGTATCGGGCGATGCGGTGATCGATGGCCGAAGCGACGTGTATGCGCTGGGGTGCGTCGCGTACGAGATGCTCGTGGGCGAGCCGCCGTTCGCGGGACCGACGGCGCGCGCGGTGATGGCCGCGGTCATGACCAAAGATGCCCGGCCGCTGCGCGAGCGGCGCCATACGGTGCCCGAAGGCGTCGCGGTCGCCATTCACCGCGCCCTGGAGCCATTGCCGGCCGATCGATATCCCACGGCGGCGGATTTTGGATCCGCGCTGGCGCGCGACCCCGGCGCGACGCATCGCTCGCCACGTCGGGCGCCGCGGTGGTGGCTTGCCGGATCGGTC
>DATHNL010000133.1:0-13033 GCA_035486035.1 Gemmatimonadaceae bacterium | reverse complement strand
TGGACAACGTCTGGGCCTGAATGCCTTGCGATGCGTCCACGACGAGAATGGCGCCCTCGCACGCGGCGAGGGAGCGGGAGACTTCGTACGTGAAGTCGACGTGTCCCGGCGTATCGATCAAGTTCAATTCGTACGACTGATACGTCATCCGCACGGCGTTGAGCTTGATCGTGATGCCCCGCTCCCGCTCGAGATCGAGCGTATCGAGCACTTGATCCTTCATTTCCCGCTTCCCCAACGTGCCCGTGGCTTCGATCAACCGATCGGCGAGGGTCGACTTGCCATGATCGATATGGGCGACGATGCAGAAGTTCCGGATGTGCTCGAGCTTCATGCCGGAAATATACCGGCGTCCAACGCTCCAAAGTGGGTGAGTGTGAGATCGCCTTTCGCCAGGCGAGCCTTCACGCTGGGGCTGACCAGCGCCGCGAGCTCGCGCTCGCGTTCCCAGGTGTACGAATCGAGCGCCGCGATCGCCGGCTCGTCGTGCCCCGCGTGCACCATGAGCTCCGTCACGCCGGGCTGAATCTGATCGAGTCGCTCCAGCACGCCCTGCTCGTACTCCCGCGCGCCGCTCATGGCGTAGCCGGCGAAATGATCGGCGAAGCGCGGGTTGTCGGACCGGCGCCAAAGCGAGGCGACGCCGAGCAGCGTGAACGGGAACATGGCTCGGATGATCTGCCGGCGCTGGGGCACCCGCGGCGAGCGCAGCCACGGAACGCCCTCGGTGCGCGCCACAGCCAGCACGCTCGCCCAGATGCCCGGCAAGGCGTGCAGGTGCCAATGGCTGTCGATGTGCGTCACGGGCCTGCCCGTGGAGCGTAACAGCTCCAGCTGTGCGCGGCACTCGGACGCGACATCGTCAGGATCGATCCGAAAGCCGAGTGCCCGCAGCGAGAGGCCCGCGGCGCCGGCGAACTGACCGGTTTTGGGGTTGACCAGCGTGCGCGCCGTGGTGAGCGGCCGCCCGAGACCTAAGTTCAAGTGCAAACCGATGTCGATCGACGAGTCGCGGAGTCGCGCCCGCGCGTCCTCCCAACCCGGCGTCGTGACCATGACCGACGTCGACGTGATGACGCCGGCCGCATGCCCGTCGAGGATGCCACGGCTGACGGCCGGGGTGAGACCGAAGTCGTCAGAGTTGATCACCAGATAGCGCACGAGAAGAAAAATTGACCCCTTTCCGGCGCGCGTCTACCTTTCTCCGACTCGTGATGGAAAGCACGCGATCCGATCGGGCCGATCTGTTCGACCCCGCGGTACTGGCCTCGATGGGACACATCGAGATCGTGGCGCGTTGGATCGTTGATGGCTTCTTGTCCGGCCTTCACCGCTCGCCGCGGAAGGGATTCTCCGTCGAGTTTGCCGAGTATCGTCCGTATCAGCCGGGCGATGACCTGCGCTACGTGGACTGGCGGATCGTCGCGCGCGCCGACCGGTGGGTCGTCAAGCAGTTCGAGGAAGAGACCAACCTTCGCGCTGCGCTCGTTCTCGACGTCAGCCGATCCATGGTCTGGCGGGGCGCGCCGCAGCGCCTCACGAAGCTCGCGTACGCCGAGCGGCTGGTGGCGGCGCTCGCGCTCTTGTTCCTGCGCCAACGCGATGCGGTCGGGCTCGTCCGCTTCGATGACGCGGTACGCACCGCGGTCGCTCCCCGCGCGCGAACCACACAGTGGCGCCGTATCATCGCGGCGCTCGATGGTCCCGGCGCCGGTCGCGCCTCGAATGCCGCCGAGGGGCTGGCTCATGCTGCACGGATGGTGCGGCGGCCCGGCATGATTATTCTGATCTCGGATCTGTTGACAGATCTGGGGCCGGTCGAAAAGGCGATCCGCGGCCTCTCAGTCGCCGGACATGACGTGACAGTCCTGCACATCATGGATCCGGCTGAGCGAGAGCTCGCGGCGGCCGGCGATGCGGTCTTCGTGGACCCGGAGACGGACTTGGCCGTGCCGGCGACTGTCGCCGACGTTCGCGACGCGTACCGCGAGACGGTCGACGCGGCAATCGCCGAGTGGCGCGACACCTTCGCGCGCACGGGCACGCGATATGAGACCGTATTCACCGATGCGCCATTTGGCCTCCCACTGCGGCGCGCATTCGCGGCCCGCCAGTGAGCTTTCTATCTCCTTTATTGTTGGTTCTCGGCGCGGGCGCGATCGTGCCGCTGTTGCTGCATCTCATGCGGCGGCGCACTGGCGTTCGCATCGAATTTCCGGCCGCGCGATACCTGGCCCGCGCCGAGCAGGAGCATAGCCGCCAGCTCAAGCTGCGCCATCTCCTGCTGATGCTCCTTCGAGTGCTCGCGATCACGTGCATCGCGCTGGCCGCCGCCCGGCCTGTCAGTAGGCTCATTCCCCAGAGCGGCGCGCACGCACCTGCCGCGGTCGCGATCGTGCTCGACAATTCGCTCAGCGCATCGGCTATCGTCGGTGGTCGGTCGGTGCTGGACGGACTCAAGGACGGTGCCGCTACGGCCATCAGTCGACTCTCGGGATCCGACCGGGCCTGGCTCATCACCGCTGACGGTGCAGTGCAGGGAGGCACTCCCGCCTCGGTGCGAGCCGCGCTGGCGCGAGTCAAGCCGCTCGGCGGCGCCGGAGATCCACCGGCCGCGGTTGCTCGGGCGGCATCGCTCGTGAGCAATGCCGCCCGGACCACCGCCGGCGATGCGGTCGTGGGCGTGCTGACCGACGGCCAGGCAACCACGTGGGGCGATACCGGCCCAGGCGTCGACGCCGGCGCCGCGCGCGTGATCGTGCTCGTTCCCTCGCTTCCGCCACCGCCAAATCACGCCGTCACCGATGTCGAGGCACGCCCCACACGGTGGACGCCTCGCGGCGAGGTGGCGGTGCGATTCAGCGGCGTCGCTGATTCCGCGACGTATCGCATCGATCTCGGCACCCGCACGCTGGCGCGAGGCACCGTCTCGTCTGACGCCGCCGTTTCGGTGCACGCGGCGCCGCCCGAGCGGGGATGGGTCGGTGGGAGTGTCGAGCTCGAGCCCGATGAGTTGCGCGCCGACGATATTCGACACTTCGCGGTCTGGATCGGACCACCGCCAGCGATCGCGATCGACTCCGGCGTCGGTCCATTCGCCACCGGGGCGCTCGCCACGTTGACGTCGACGAGCCGCGCGCTTCCAGACAAGAATGGGGTAGCGGTCGTGCCCGCGGACCGGCTGACCACGCTCCCGGCGGTCATCATCGCACCATCCGATCCCGTGCGCCTCGGTGCCGCCAATCGGGCCTTGGAGCGCGCCGGCATACCGTGGCGATTTGGGGCGCTTCGCGCAGGTGCCGCTGAGCGTGTCGATGGCATCGTCGTCGGAGGTGATACCGCGCGCGCGGATGCCGATGTGTCCGTCAGTCAGCGGTATCCGCTCGTCGCGCATGGCGTATCGGCGAGCGATACGCTGGCGCGGGCTGGCGGAGCGCCATGGATTGTTGCCGGAGCCGGATATGTCCTCATTGCATCCGCGCTCGATCCGGCGGCGACCTCATTTCCGGTGCGGGCTTCGTTCGTGCCTTGGCTCGATGCTGTCCTGAGCCAGCGCCTCGGCTCGAGCGCCGGCGGCGCGATCATTCACGCGGTTCCCGGCGCCACGGTCCCGCGGCCGGACTGGGCCGATGAGCTAGAGGCGCCCGACGGAACGCGTCGTGCGCTCGTGGGAGCGACGATCGCACTGCCGGCAACGGCCGGCGTGTACTTCCTGAGGCGCGGCGGCGCGCGTGCTGGTGCCGTCGTCGCGGATGCCGAAGCTCGCGAATCGGATCTCCGGCGCCTCACCCCTGCCGCGTTGTCCGGCCGGTTCAAGGCGACTGGCGGGGCGCGCATGTACACCGACCGCTCGGCGTGGACCGACGCCGTGTTCGCCGGCAACGGATCGCGCTCGGTGCTGGCGCCCCTCCTCGCGCTCGCGCTGTTGGCGCTCATTACGGAGTCGGCTCTGGCTCGACGGTGGTCGCAACCCGAACGCGGCGCGGAGGGCCGCCGGGTGGCTCAGCGGGCGGCTTAAGGTGGCGCTGCCGCTTCTGCTCGACGCGGTCGAGCACCTCAGTGCCTTCACGCGGCTGATCAACACGCTGCCCTCGCCCGCCACGCGCGAGCGTGTTGGTGGGCTCGCGGGGTCGGGCGACGCCGTCCTCGTCGCGGCGCTCGCGCGTCGGCTGCCCGGCCGGTTCATCACCGTTGTCACCCAAGGGCTGCCGGAGGCCGAGCGCTGGCTGGCCGATCTGCAATCACTGACCGGCGACACGCCGGTTGCCCTGTATCCGCCGCGCGAAGGCTTCGGCGAAGCTGAGCCCCACGCGGAGGTCGCCGGCGAGCGCGTCGAAACCCTCGAACGCGTGGGTCACGGCGCCGTCCGCGTACTCTTGACGACCGCCCGCGCGATTCTCGAACGCACGCGGTTGCCACGCGCGGTGCAGCAGGCGCGCGTCGAGCTCCGCCAAGGTGACCAACGTCGTCCAGAAGACCTCGCGGCGCACTTGGACAGCATTGGATTTGAGCGCGTCCCGATGGTGGAGGATGTCGCCCAGTACTCGATCCGCGGCGGCATCTTCGACATCTACTCCTTCGGTATGGCGGACCCGGTTCGCCTCGAGTTCTGGGGCGACGAGATCATCGAGCTCCGTCACTTCGATCTCCTGAGCCAACGCTCGACTCGCGCCGCCGAGGTCGCGCTCGTGCTCCCCGTTGATGGCCGTGTCTCCGAAGAGACGGGTGAGTTCGATCGCGTGACGCTGGCCGAGCTCTGGCCGCCGGACACGATTGTCTTCATCCCCCGCGACACCGCGCTCGAGCCCGAGCTCCGTCGGACGTGGGACGAGGCCCAACACCATATCGACCTCGCCCGCCGTCGCGGGGAAGACGTCACATCGCGCGACGAGCTCTATCAATCCCCAGCGGACGCGCTGCATACCCTGGCGCGCTTCGGAACGATCCTCGACGGCGGCACGGCCGATGCCGGCGCGCTCATGTTCCCGCTTCGACCGCCCGAGGCGATCGATCGCGACATGGGTCGTCTCGTGCGGTTGGTTGGCGATGGCATCCCGACGTTGATCCTGTGCGACAACGCCGGTCAGGCCGAGCGGCTCGAAGAGCTGCTGTCCGACGGTCGCTCGGCGGGCACGCCCGCGACGCTGGTCGTTGGTGTATTGGACGGCGGGTTCGTGATCCCGCCGTCGACGGGCGACGGCCTACGCGTGCTCACGGATCACGAGATCTTCCGGCGCGAGCGCCGGATCCGTCGCGCCCGCAAGTACGGCAGCGCGATCTCCCTTGAGACGATCACGGCACTCAAGCCGGGCGACTACGTCGTGCACCTCGAGCACGGCGTCGGGATCTATCGCGGGATCGAGACGATCTTCGTCAAGGAGAGCACGGTCGAGGTAGCGGTCGTCGAATACGAGGGTGGTGATCGGCTCAACGTTCCCTTGTATCGTATCGATCAGCTCGAACGCTATCGCGCGGCGAACGACGTCTCCTCGGACGCACCGCCGCCCCGGCTGCACAAGCTCGGTGGCCGGCGCTGGGCACAGCAACGCGATCGCACGCGGGCGGCGATTCGCGAGATGACGGCCGAGTTGCTCGACTTGTACGCACGCCGGCAGGTCGCCAATCGGCCGCCGCATGCACCCGATGGGGCATGGCAGCGCCAGCTCGAATCGTCATTTCTGTTCGAAGACACGCCGGATCAGCGCAAAGCCACGACCGACGTCAAAGGCGACATGGAGCGCTCACGCCCCATGGACCGGCTGCTCGTCGGCGACGTCGGGTATGGCAAAACAGAAATCGCCGTTCGCGCGGCGTTCAAAGCCGTTCAGTCGGGCCGCCAGGTCGCGGTGCTGGTCCCCACGACGATTTTGGCCGACCAACATTTGCGCACATTCGGCGACCGTCTCGCCGATTTCCCGATTCGAGTCGCCGCGCTGAGTCGCTTTCAATCACAACAAGAACAAGATCAAGCGTTGGCCGATCTGAAATCCAAGAAGTTGGATATCGTGATCGGCACCCATCGCTTACTGAGCCCGGACGTCTCGTTCTCCGATCTGGGGCTCATCGTCATCGACGAAGAACATCGCTTCGGTGTGCGGCACAAGGAGCGGCTGAAACAACTCCGGCTCGATACGGACGTGCTGACGTTGACGGCAACGCCGATTCCCCGCACGCTGCATCTGTCGCTCGCCGGCCTCCGCGACATGACGCTGATGCAAACGCCACCGCGCGACCGGTCGCCGGTCCTCACGTTCGTCGAGCCATTCGATGATGGCTTGATCGAAGAGGGCATCGGTCGTGAGCTCGACCGCGGTGGCCAGGTGTTCTTCGTGCACAATCGGATCGAGACGATCACGGGCATGGCCGATCATGTGCAACGCCTCGTGCCGCGCGCGCGCGTCGCGATTGGCCACGGTCAGATGCGCGAGAAGGATCTCGAGGACGTCATGCGGCGGTTCGTGAACGGTGAGGTCGATGTGCTCGTATCCACGATGATCGTGGAGTCGGGTCTCGATGTGCCAAACGCCAACACCATGTTCGTCAATCGCGCCGACCAGTTTGGTCTCGCCCAGTTGTATCAGTTGCGTGGCCGCGTGGGCCGGTCGCACCGTCGCGCCTACTGCTACCTGATGGTGCCGGACAGCGTCGACCCGGATGCCGAGCGGCGTTTGCAGGTGCTGGAGCACCACACGGAGCTCGGGTCGGGATATCGCGTCGCGCTCAAGGACATGGAGCTTCGAGGAGCGGGAAATATTCTGGGTCCCGAGCAGTCGGGCTTTGTGCAGGCGGTGGGATTTGACATGTATCTCCGCATGCTCGACGAGCAGGTGCGACGGCTCCAAAGGGGTGACGGCGCGGCCAAGCTGGTTCCGTCCGATGTCTCGGTGGATATCCCGGCCTATCTCCCGGACACGTACATCCCATCGCAGGACGCGAAGCTCGACGTGTATCGGCGCCTCACCCGGATGGATGATCCGGCGGAGATCGACGCCTTGAAATCCGAGGTCCGCGACCGGTTCGGACCGCTGCCACCGCCGGCCGAGGCGTTTTTTGCGGTGGCCGTTTTGAGAATCGTTGGGGGGATATTGCGCATAGAGGGGATCCTGGTGCGTGGGGAGGAGGCTCGTATTACGTTTCGCGAGGACGCCGTACCCAGGCTCAAGGGGCTATCAGCCGCCTTCCACGACGTACAATTCCAGACCGACGTCCGCCGCACGCAGCCGCTGTCGCTGAAGCTCACCCGGTTGGGTGGCGTCGAGCTGCTGGACGGTGTGGTCCGAGCGCTCCGCAGCCTTACATCTTCAATCACTTGACACTATGAATCGCCGTTTTGCCCTGTTTCCCTTGAGCGCCCTCATCCTCGCCGCCGGCTGCGGTGCTTTCAGCGAAGCGATGAGCGCGCATGTCGACGTGGCGGCGCGCGCCGGCTCCCAAGAGCTGTCGGTCGACCGTTTGGCGTCGCTGCTGGCGCATGCCAAGGCGCCGCTACAGAAAGAACTGGCGCACCAACTGACCGACCTGTGGGTCGACTATCAGCTGTTGGCGGAAGCCGCCGCACGTGGCGATTCGCTGAACAGCAGCAAGGATCAGGATGAGGCGCTCTGGGCGGTGATCGGCTCGGCGCGTGCCAGAAAGTGGCTCGAGATCGTGTCGAAGACATGGGGCGGTAACGATACCGCGCAATACGCGGCGAAGTACGCGTCCGGCGACGTGCTATCGGCACGTCACATTCTGATTATGGCCCCGCGCGGCGATACGTCGAAGACCGCGCAGGACTCCGTACGCCGGAAAGCTGAAGCGATTCGCGCCAAGGTGACGAAGACCAACTTCGCGCAGATGGCGACCGAGAACAGCCAGGACCCGGGCTCGGCCAAGCAGGGCGGCGATCTCAAAGTGTTCCAGAAAGGCCAGATGGTACCGGAGTTCGAGAAGGCCATCCTGGCGACCACACCGGGCCAGGTCGCGCCGGGCGTCGTCAAGACGCAGTTCGGCTATCACATCATCTATCGCCCGACGTTCGACGAGGTGAAGGGTGAGGTTGCCCAAGCCGCGGGCGGTCGACAGAAGCAAGTCGCCGAGAGCACGTACCTGGCCAAGCTCGATTCGAATGGCCACATCAACGTCCTGCCGAACGCGGTCACCACGGTCAAGGCCGTCGCCAGCGACATCGATGCGCACAAGACCGACAAGACGGTCGTGGCGACGTCGATCAACGGCGACTTCACGTCGGCCGATCTTGCCCACTGGTTGTCGCTGTTCCCGGCGGCGCAGCGGTCACGCCTCACCACCGACGTGCCGGACTCGCAGGTGCCGATGATCGTCAAAGGCTTCATCCGGAATGAGCTCGTCATGCGCCAGGCCGATAGCGCCAAGGTGACGCTCGACTCGGCGCAGCAGGCAGATATTCACAAGGGCTACGAAGGGCTCATCACCAGCTCGTGGAGCGCGCTCGGCGTGGATCCGAAGGCGCTCGCCGACAGTGCCAAAGCGGTCCCGGCGAGAGAGCGGATCGCGGCCGCGCACATCGACTCCTACCTGGACAAGCTGCTGTCGCAGACGCCGGGCGTGCGTTTCGTCGAGATTCCGACGCCGCTCGAAGACGTGCTGCGGCAGCAATATGAGTACAAGCTGAACGAGGCGGGTATCGATCGCGCGCTGGCTCGGGCTACGGCCGAGCGGCACACGACCGATTCCGCGAAGTCGGCGTCGGAGCCGGCGTCGGCCGTCCCACTCCCTGGCATGGTCCCGGCTACCCCAGCACCACAGGGGAGCCCTAACCCGAACACGCCGCCGAAACACTGAGCCACCCTTCCGGGTATTGCCAATGATGCGTTTGCATTGGCTCGTCCTGTTGGCCCCGGCCGTTTGTCTGGCCCAACAGTCGCCACCGCCCCCTCCGGATACCACACACCCGGGGCCGACGGTCATCAAGACCGAGGTCAAGTCGGTCTCGCTGCCGATGAGCGCAACGGCGCCCGGATCGGCGGCGACGGCTGCCGCCGCGGCTGCTGTCGTTCCACCGTCGTCCTCGGCTCCGCCGGCGACCTCGGTATCAGCTCGACCCCAGACGCCGGCAGCGCCGGCCGCCGACTCCGCGAGCTCGGCGGCCCCGGCCGGACCGCGGGCGCCCGATCTGCCTGTCGGCACCGTTATTCCGCTGGAACGTGTCGTCGCGGTCGTAGGCGACCAGGCCGTGCTTTGGAGCAGCGTCCTCGAGAACATCAATGTGAAGAAGGCCGAGGGCATGCCGATTCCTGAGGACTCGGCCGGCCAGATGGCGCTCATCACGCAGGTCGTGAACGATCTCGTCGACCAGGAGCTGCTCGTTCAAAAGGCGAAGGATCTCAAGGTCGACGTTGCCGACGAGGATGTGGCGGCCGGCGTCGACAATCAGATCAAGCGCGTACGCAGTCAGTTCGCGAGCGACGCCGAATACAAATCAGAGCTCAAGAAAGCAGGCTTTGGGACACCCGAGGAGTATCGCAAGGGGCTCCTGGAGCAGGCGAAGCGCAGCGAGCTCCAGCGCCGCGTGGTCCAGAAGCTCAAAGAGGACGGGAAGCTGATTCCGGTGAACGTATCGGAGCAGGAAGTGTCCCAGGCGTTCGACCAGCACCGCAGTAGCCTCCCGCACCGGCCGGCGTCGGTCACGTTCCGTCAGATCGTGATCGCACCCAGGCCGTCAGCGGCCGCAAAGGCCGCGGCGCGCGCGCGGGCCGACACGCTGCTTGTGGATCTCAAACATGGTGCTGACTTCGCCGAGCTGGCGAAGCGAGCATCGGAGGAGGTCGCCACGCGCGAGACCGGCGGCGACCTCGGCTGGAACCGCCGTGGCAACATGGTGCCCGAGTTCGACAAATGGATGTTCGCGCTGCCACCGGGACAAATGAGTCCGGTCATCGAGACGACCTTTGGCTTCCACATCATCAAGGTCGATCGTGTGCGGCCGGGCGAGGTCAAGGCCAGCCAGATCCTGATTAAGTGGAAGATCGACTCGGGCCAGGTCGCTGCCGCGCACCTCGAGGCTGATAGCGTGCTCCGCCAGTGGCGGAACGGCACGGTCTTCGACACGCTGGTTGCCAAGTACCACGATGCAAACGAGGAGAAGGGCAGCCTGCAGCCCTTCCCGCGTGACTCGCTGCCGCCCTCCTACCAGGCCGCGTTTACCGGGCACGTCAGCCGTGACTTCGTGGGACCGTTCCCGATTCCCGATCGCGTCACTGGGGCGCAGAAGTTCGTCATCGCCGAGATTCTCGACACGCAGGAAGGCGGCGACTATACCGTTGCGGACTTGAAGCAAACGATCCGCGCGCAGCTGCAGGAGGAGCGCTCGTTCCGGCGCCTCCTCGACGGGTTGCGGAAAGACACCTACGTGTCGATCCGCATCGAGCCACCGGCCGCCGAGCCGGCACCGAAGACGACCAGCCAAAAACCACCAGTTGAAACTGGCGATCACGGTCGGTGATCCTCGGGGCATAGGCCCCGAGGTCGTCGCGGCCGCGCTCGCCGATCCCCGCGTCACGTCGGCCGCGGAATATGTCGTGATCGGCTCTCGTGACTCGGTGGCGGGCCACCCGGTGGCGGGCCTCTCAGCGCCCGATGCCGGTCGTCGCGCTGGCGAGGCCGTTGTTCGCGCGGTCGAACTGGCGCTTGCCGGCGAAGTAGACGGGATCGTCACCGCGCCTCTGGACAAGGCCGCGCTTCTCGCTGGTGGCTACGATTTTCCCGGCCACACGGAAATGCTCGCGGCACTAACGGGCTCGCGGGTGGCGATGATGCTGGCGTCTGATCGCCTGCGCGTGGTTCTCGCCACTACACACATTCCCCTGCGCGAAGTCCCCGACGCCGTGACCCGGTCTGCGATCACCTCGACCGCCGAAATCACCCGTGCAGGCCTTCGCGATTGGTTCGGCATTGCCGAGCCACGGCTGGCCCTCTGCGCGCTCAACCCTCACGCGGGCGATGGTGGGCGCTTTGGCGACGAAGACGATCGCGTGTTGTTGCCGGCGGCCCGCGAAGCGGGCATCGCCGGTCCATTCCCGGCGGACACCGTGTTCGTGCGCGCGATACGCGGCGAATTCGACGCCGTGATCGCACCATATCATGACGTTGGCATGACGGCCATCAAAGTCGCGTCATTCGGCCAGGCGGTGAACGTCACACTCGGCCTGCCGTTCCCACGCACGTCCCCGGATCATGGTACCGCACTGGATATCGCGGGCCGCGGCATCGCGGACCCATCGAGCATGATCGCGGCCATATCGATGTGCGCCGCCATCGTGAATAGAAAATGCGCCGCGCGCTCGTAGTTCTTCTCACCGTTGGTTGTATCAGCGTGCGTCCGGAGCCGCGCCCCACACCCGCGGCCACGGCGCCGGTGACAGGACCAGCGCAGACGCCTGTACAGTTGTCGGTAGACAGCTCCGTCGTTCGCGCACTGGTCGCCGAGGGGATGACACACTCGCACGTGAGCACGGACCTCGAGTACCTCTCCGACGTCATCGGCCCTCGCCTGACGGGTTCGGCTTCCCTGCGCCAGGCGAACGACTGGACGCGCGACAAGTTCCACGAATACGGGGCCGACAGCGAGTGGACCGAAGCGTGGACGTTCGGCCAAGGCTGGGAACGCGGCCCGATCACGCTGACGATGGTCGCGCCTCATGTGCAGCCGATTTTCGGCGCATCGTGGGCCTGGGCTCCGGGCACTGACGGCCCCGTGACCGGCCCGGTCGTGATCGTCGACGCGACATCGCCAGCCGACTTCGCGCAACGGTTCGCGGGCCGGCTCAAAGGCACCTGGGTGATGTTCCGCCCGCCGGTGCCGCTCACGAACCCGGACGGGCCGACGATGACGCACGCCGATAGCGTGCGCGCCGACTCGGCACTCAAAGCGTGGTCGAAGCTGACCGACGATCAGCGAAAGTCCATCGCCCAGCTCCCCACGCTGCTGGCCGCCGAACATTGTCTCGGGATACTCCAAGACGGTGCAAAAGATTTCGGGCTCCTGACGATGAGCGGCACGCCGCACGCGCTCGACCCCATCGCGCACGTGGTGATCCCGCACGAGACGTACACGATGTTCTATCGTCTGCGCCGAGCCGACCAGTCGGTCAGGCTACGGGCTGATATCACGAACACGCTGACCGTCGACACGTTGACAGCCTACAACACGGTTGCCGAGATCCGCGGGACCGTCCACCCCGACGAGGTCGTACTGCTCGGCGCCCACCTCGACTCGTGGGATCTGGGTACGGGTACGACCGACAATGGCGCGGGCGCGATGGCCGTCCTGGAAGCCGCGCGCATTCTTGCCGCCGCGCACGTTCGCCCGGTACGCACCATTCGATTCGCGCTATTTACCGGCGAGGAACAGGGCCTCCTCGGCTCCACGGCCTACGTGAGCGATCACGAAGACGAGCTCGCGAAATTCCAAGCTGTTCTCGTGCTCGACAACGGGACGGGGCGCATCACGGGCGTGGCGCTGCAGGGTCGCAACGAGCTGCACGACGCATGGGATGCGTTGTTCGCTCCGGTTGCCTCACTCGGCCCATTCGCGGTGCGCGCGCAGAGCAAAGGGGGCACCGACCATCTGTCGTTCCTGCCGTACGGCGTGCCGAGCTTCAACTACGATCAGCTGACGCGCGGGTACAATCACACACACCATTCGCAGGTCGATACGTTCGACCACGCCCTGCCCGACGACTTGGCGCAGGCCGCGACCGTGATGGCGGTCAATGCGTACGAGTTGGCTAACGCGCCGGCGCTTCTGGCTCGTGGTCAGACGGCGGAAGGTCCGTAGCCAGCAATTCGATGCGTCGGCCGTCCATCTGCCGCACGGTAAAGGTGGCGCCGCCCGCCGAGACGCGGTCACCGATTTGCGGCAGCCGTCCGAGGGCGCCGAAGACATACCCACCGATCGTGGTGTAGTCGTCATCGGGCACGGTGAGCTCATACTGATCGTTCAGCTCACCGATATTCGTGCTGCCTGGAATGACAACCTCGCCCGATCGGGTGGGACGTGCTTCTGGCTCGGACT
>DATHNL010000132.1:0-14425 GCA_035486035.1 Gemmatimonadaceae bacterium | reverse complement strand
ACTTCTACTTCGCGATCATAACCTCGGTCGACTTCACGACGACGGTCACGTCGTCGCCGGCGCGCAACCCCATCGCGTCGGCCGAGCGTCGGGTGATGACGGACGTGAGCGTGCGATCACCGCCGATGTCGACGGTCACCTCGGCCATCAGTCCGTCGAAGTCGATCGAAACGATGCGGCCGGGGATCTGATTTCTGGCGCTGAGCTTCATAACTGAAACCTACGGTGTGACAGGCCCCATCCGCACGACTTCAAAGTCGCTGCCGTGGAGCGCCGTCATCGTGTGCAACTCGTCGTCGCTCCATCGAGGATCGGGCGCGCCACTCACATAGAAGGCCGAGCCGTTGTCGGCGACGAACATGCCGTACTGCTGCAGCGCGCGCAGAATCACTTGTACATGCGGTGGAAACGACGCGAGCGACACACTGGCTCTAAGCCGCACGCGCATGCCCATCGGCGGGAGCGCCGAGCTGGTGTCGTTCGACGCTTCGTGCCGCGCGGGCGCGATGTAGCCTTTGCGGGTCACCGGACAGGTGAACCGGAGCGCGTGCGTGATCGCGCCATGGATGACGACTTCGTCGTAGCGGACGAGACCCGGCAGGATCGGAAGCCCGGCGGCATCGGCCGATGTCCAGCCGGTCGGACGCAGCGCGTCCGACGAGAGGTCGAAGATCGCGCCGGAGCCGGCGGTCCAGGAGCTCCCGCCACCCACCGGTGTGGCATCCCACATCTCGTACAGCTTCCAGGCGTCCGCATCCAGCACGAGCACATGCCGATCGCCGGTGCCATTCGGGCCGCCCTCGACCGACGCGTTCGGTGGCACCGGATACGGTCCGGGGTCGCTCTCGCTCGCGTACTGAAAACTCACCGGGACCGGCGGTTGCCCGTTGTGCACGATGACATAGGGAATCCCGTTCGGGGCGCCGTTGTAGACCGTGCCGAAATCCGGATGCAGCGAGCTCGAAGCGCCGCAGCTCGCGATCAGCGTCGCCGAATTGGCATCAACCGGGGCGGTGGAAATATCGGCGTTCCAGGCGTTGTCCGCCGGAAAGACCTGCCGTCCGCCGAGATCCCCGCTCCCATTACCCCATGCATAAACGGTCAGCGACTGGCCACTGGCAGTGACCAACACAGACTGACCGAAGAACTCCGGGCCGAGCGTCCATGACGCGTGCACCAACCCATTGGAGTCGCTCGTCGCTGGCGCGCTGATCGTGCCGGACCCGGTCGATGGTTGCCATGTAACAGGTGTCCCTGGTGCAACGTGCACGACGACCGGTGCGCCGAGTACCGCGCCGAATGCCCCGGTCTGGCTGTCGCCGCTCACGACCGTGAGACTCTTGCCCGAAGGCCCAGTCGCCGAGTGCCCGCTCCCGCAAGCCCCTAACAGCGCGAGCGCGACCAGATATAGAATGGGGGAACGCCGCATATACCGCATACCAGGTCGACGAAACGTGCCCTCTACAGTCACACTCCCCACCACACTCTCCCTGTCCTCGATCGAGGCCACGCGGCAGCGTATTCGCGGGATCGCGATTCGCACGCCGCTGGTCACCGTCGAGGGCCTCGCGCTCAAGCTCGAGACCCTGCAGCCGATCGGATCATTCAAGATCCGCGGTGCGGCGGCGGCGCTAGCGTCCGGGACGTGGGACTCGGCGTTCACGGCGAGCGCTGGCAACATGGCGCAAGGTGTGGCATGGGTCGCGCGCGCCCAAGGCATTCCGGCCACCGCCATCGTTCCCGACACCGCGCCCGCCGCGAAGACGAGCGCCGTCGAGCGACTGGGCGGTACCGTCATTAAAGTGTCGCCCGAGCGCTGGTGGCAGGTCTTCGAGGAACGATCGTATCCTGGGCTCAACGGGCGCTTCGTTCACCCGTTCGCCGATGTCGACGTCATGACGGGCAACGCGACGATCGCGCTCGAGATCCTCGAGGACATGCCCGATGTCGACACCGTTCTCGTGCCCTTCGGCGGCGGCGGTCTCGCCTGCGGCATCGCGCTCGGCCTCCGCGCCGCCGGCTCGTCTGCCCGCGTTTACGCGTGCGAGGTCGAAACCGCCGCGCCGCTCGCCGCATCGCTGCGGGACAATCACGCCAGCCGCGTCGAACGACGGCCGAGCTTCGTCGATGGCATCGGCGGGCAGGCGGTGCTCGAGGACATGTGGCCGCTTGTCAAGACGCTGCTGGCCGGTTCGCTCGTGAGCACCGTCGCCGATATCGCGACGTCAGTGCGCTGGTTGGCCGAGCGGGTGCACATCGTCGCCGAGGGCGCCGGCGGGTCATCGGTTGCGGCGGCGCGCTCGGCGAAGCGCGGTGAGCGCGTCGCCTGCGTCATCTCCGGCGGCAACATCGATCTGCCGAAGCTCGCCACGATCTTGAATGGCGGCATCCCATGATCATCGCAACGATCATCTCCATTGTTCTGACCGGCCTCGTGTTCTTCGTCACGCGATCACCGTTCGAAAAGCTCGGCGTTCTCGGAGATTTGCTGACAGGTCTCCTCGTGACCCTCGTATTCACAGCAAGCACGATTGTTATTTGGCTGCTGCTGGCTCCAATCGAGCTCTGGGTAGATAGGCGCGGCCCGATCTTTTTCTTTGCGATCCCCTTCGTCTGTGGCGCGCTGGGCGCCCACGCGTGGCGTCGGATCTACCGCGCTCCGTCCTGAGACACCTCGCGGCGCCCGCGCCGGAGATGGTCTGGCCGCGGTGGATATTCCTGCGGGCGCTCGGTCTCATATTCGGCTCGGCCTTTTACTCGCTGGTCTCGCAGATCCATGGGCTGATCGGGCCGAATGGGATCTTGCCCGCGACGTTGTATCTCGATTCCATGCGCGAGGCCGCGCCCGGCATCGTGCACGTGTGGGCCGCGCCCACGCTGCTGTGGTTCGGCACCAGTGATCTCGCGCTGAACGTCTTGGTCTGGTCGGGGCTCATCGCCTCGATGCTCTTGACCATCAACATTTGGCCGCGGGTGACCGCCGCGGCGTGCACGATCGCGTTTCTGTCGTGCATCGCGGCGTTGCAGGATTTCTCGTCGTATCAGTCGGACGGGATGCTGATGCAAGCCGGCGTTGCCGCTGTGCTGCTCGCTCCACCCGGCATCCGGCCCGGACTCGCGGCCAATGCTCCGCCGCCGCGGGCCGCGGTCTGGTTGCTTCGGTGGGAGTGGTTCTCGATCTACTTCGAGTCCGGCCTCGTGAAGATCCTGAGCGGAGATGTGCAGTGGCGGACGCTCACCGCGATGGACCACTACTACGAGAACAATCCCCTGCCCACCTGGCTCGGGTGGTACGAGCAACAGCTCCCGCACGTGATCCAAGCAGGCGTCACGTTGATGACGCTCGCCGTCGAGCTGCTCGCACCATGGGTCGTATTCGCACCACGACTGGTGCGACGCCACGCGGCGGTTTTCCTGACCCTGTTTCAAATTGGGATCATCACCACCGCCAACTATTGCTTTCTCAACTACCTCGTGCTCGCCCTCGGCGTCTTTCTCGTCGACGTCCCGAGTGAGGGTCCGGCGACGACGAGACGCGTTGGGTGGGTGAGCGTCGGCGCTCTCTTCGTCACCCTGTACGCCTCGACCGTCGATTTCTTCGCGCGATCGGTGCCGGAGCCGTTCGCGCTGCCGGCGCGGCTCTTGGCACCGTTCCGCGTGGCGAACGCCTATGGCTTGTTCGCCGTCATGACGACGGCAGAGTATGAGATCGAGTTCCAAGGATCGCGGGATGACACGACGTGGGTGGCATATCCATTTCGTTACAAGCCCCAGGATCCCAAGGCGCCGCCCGGACTCTACGCGCCGTACCAGCCGCGCTTCGAGTGGAACCTCTGGTTCGCCTCGCTCGGTCCGTGGAACGAGTCGCCGTGGGTCGTGACCACACAGGCGCGGTTACTTCTGGCCGAGCCGAGCGTGCTCGAGTTGTTCGCACGAAACCCGTTCGCGTCGGCGCCACCGACCGCGGTACGCAGCGTCATCTGGCGCTACTGGTTCACCGATTTCGCCACGCGGCGTCGAACGCAGCAGTGGTGGAACCGCGAGCTACTCGGGGTCTACGCCGGCGTCGTGCGGCGAGGAGTCGACGGCGCCCTGCACTTTACGCCGGCGCCGGAACACCCCTAGTTTGTCCGCCCACGCCATGGCGGCTCCCCAGGGACCCATGACGAAGCCGATGATCGCGGCGCCAGCGACAAGAGGACCTACCGCTTCATGATCGAGCACGGCGCATGCGCCGCCAAACGCAGCGCCGAGTGCTGGACCCCAGACGAACGCTTTCCCGATGAATACCCATGGATTGATGCCCTGGCGGCGCGGCGCCAGGATTATCGCCGTCCACGGAAACAGGAGCCCAAGCGACACGGCGCAGGCGGCGATACCGACGCCCGTGGCTGACCCGTGTGGCTCAGCAAAGCTGTATGCCGCGGCTCCGAGGGCCAGACCGGTCATGCCCACGAATAACGTCCGTACGGCAAGTGGGCTCCACGTGCGCTGAGTCCGCAATAGAGATAGCCCGATATTCGGCCGGTAGGCGGCGAGGCCGAGCAACGCGGCTGTCACGAGCAGGATGAGCCAGAGTCCGTGGATCATGGCCTTGAATTATACTATTGGCACCTATGCGCACCGCATGTGTGCTGTTCGCGTTGCTCCTGACGGCGAGCACGCCGCCGACTGCCGCACCAGTCCTCACGGCAATGCGCCAGGAGCTCGATCGCTCGCTGGCAACGTTCAAATCGCAGCCGTCGCCACCCTACTTCCTGAGCTACGCGATCACCGAAACCCACGACGCGCGCGTCGATGGCGCGTTCGGCACGATCACATCGAACCAGGATGACCGCCGACGCGTGCTCTCGACCGACCTCCGGGTCGGCAGTGCGCGATTCGACAACACCCACGAGGTGCCGGGCGGGTTCCCGATGGGGTTCGATCGATACTCGTGGACGGAGGTACCGCTCGGCGATGATGTCGCGGCGATTCGGCGCGTGTTGTGGTACGATACCGACCGAAAGTACAAGCGCGCCATCGAGGTCTACTCGGAGGGCAAGAGCAACGCGCAGGTTGCCGTGGCGCCCGAAGATTCGTCGCCGGACTTCGCGATCGAGCCCGCCGTCCATCATATAGATGCGCCGGTGGAGATCGCGATCGATGCGCACCAGTGGGAGGACAAGATCCGGCGGTACACGGCGCCGTTCGCGCAATACGGCGACATCTATAATGGCGCGGCGCAGCTCTCAGCCGAGAGCGAGGCGCGCTGGTACGTGAATAGCGATGGCAGCGAGATCCAACAATCGCGCGTGTACTACCGCCTGACGATATACGCGTTCACGCAGGCCGAAGACGGGTCGATCTTACCCCGATACGAGTCGTTCGTCGCCTCGACGGCGGGCGGGCTGCCGGACGACAGTACGGTCCTGCGCAAGGTCGATCGCATGATCACCGACCTGCACGCGTTGAAGAAGGCGCCGGTGCTGGAGGCGTACACGGCGCCGGCCATTCTGTCGGGCCGCGCGAGCGGTGTGTTCTTCCACGAGGTGTTCGGCCATCGCATCGAGGGTCACCGGCAGAAGCAGGAGTGGGAAGGTCAGACCTTCAAGAGCAAGATCGGGGAGAAGATCCTCCCCGACGCCTTCTCGGTGACGTTCGATCCGACGCTGAAAAAACTCGGGACCGTCGAGCTGGCCGGCACCTATCAATACGATGACGAGGGGGTGGAATCCCGCCGCGTCGACGTGGTGAAGAACGGCGTGTTCGAGAGCTTTCTCATGGGGCGCTCGCCGATTGCGGGGTTCGCGCACTCGAACGGGCATGGCAGAGCCCAGTCGGGATTCACGCCGGTCGCGCGGCAGTCGAACCTGGTGGTCGCGTCGTCGCAGCCGGTCTCGCGCGACTCGCTCAAGGCAATGCTGATCGCCCTCGTGAAGCAACAGAACAAACCCTACGGTCTCTTGTTCGATGACATCGAGGGTGGATTTACGATCACGCAGCGGACGATTCCGAACGCGTTCAACGTGATCCCCGTCATGGTCTATCGTATCTACCCGGACGGGCGACAGGAACTGGTACGGGGTGCGGACCTGATCGGCACGCCGCTCACGGTGTTCAGCAAGATTGTCGCGGCCGATGGAGACACGCAGGTGTTCAACGGCATCTGCGGTGCCGAGTCCGGGTGGGTGCCGGTCTCGGCGTCCTCGCCCGACATTCTGATTTCGCAGATCGAGATTCAGAAGAAGGCCAAGGGATCGGATCAAGCACCGATCCTCCCGGCGCCGGAGGATCACCAGCAGGACGAGGTCTTGGCCAGCGCGATGCGCGACGAGATGGCGCGCACTATGAGCTCGCTCAGGCTCAAGCAGCTCGACAAGCCGTACTTCGTGAGCTATACGGTCGGCGAGCACGAGTCCATACAAACGACGGCGAGCTACGGGAGCTTGCTCTCGACGGACGCCGAGCGACACCAGCGCCAGCTGCAGGTCGAGGTGCGCGTCGGCGACTATGCCTTCGACAACACGAATGCGATCGCGATGGGGCGCATGGGTGGGTTCGGCGTCAGCATGCGGAATTTGGAAAGCGGGAACTGGCTGCCGCGCGACGACAACTATCGCGAGATTCGCCGTCAGTTGTGGCTCGCGACCGATGCCGCGTATAAGCAAGCGCTCGAAGCGTTGGCCGCGAAGCGCGCCATGTTGCTGAATCGGACGCGCACCAACCCACTGTCGGATTTCACGCATGCGGTCGCCACGCACACGACCGATGCGACACCGGATATGAGCATCGATCGGGCCGCGATCGAAGATCTGGCCCGGACCCTGTCGCGTGTGGCGACGACCCCCACCATCTATTCGTCGCGTGTCGTGGTCTCCGCTGGACAGATGCGGCTGCACTACATGAATAGCGAAGGTACGGAATACGTGAGCCGGCGGCCGCTGGTCTCGATCAGCGTGCACGCGTCGACGCAAGCAACGGATGGGATGCGGCTCGCCGATGCGCTTGGATTTCACGCGCGGCGGTTCGACTCGTTGCCCTCGCGCGAGGTGCTGACCTCGCGTGTCAGCGCCATGATCGCGCGGCTCGATAGTCTCCGGACGGCGCCCGTGCTCGACCGCTACAACGGCCCGGTGGTGTTTACGAGCGGGGCCGCGCCCGGCATTTTCGAGGAATTTTTCGCGCCGGCGCTCGCCGGTAGGCGGATACCCATCGTCGACGTGCCTCAGGCCGAGGCGATGATGAGCGAGATCGTGGCACGCGGGGGGTCCTTCAGCGACAAGCTCGGCGGGCGCGTCCTTCCCGACTTCATGCGGGTCGTGGATGATCCGACCGCGACGAGCGTTGGCGGCTCCGTGCTCTTCGGCAGCTACACGGTTGATGACGAAGGCGTCCGCGCGCAGCCGACCGTCGTAGTCGACAGCGGTGTGCTCAAGACGCTGCTCACGACGCGAACGCCGGTCGAGGGTGTCGATCACAGCACCGGGAACAGCCGCGGGTTCGGCGCGGCACCGAGCAATCTCGTCGTATCGGCGACCAACGGGGTCACCGACTCGGCGCTCGTGCAGCAGATGCTCGCGCTCGTGAAACGCCGGAACCTTCCGTACGGGATCGTCGTGCACAAACTCGCCCCCTCGTCCGGGACCGACGAGTCGTTGGAGATGTTCGATGCGATGCAGACGCGAACGGCACGCTCGATGCGCGCCCTGCTCGCCGTGTACCGCGTGTATCCCGACGGACGGGTCGAGTTGGTTCGCGGAGCGAACCTGATGGAGTTCGGCGCGAGCGCGTTCAAGGATATCGTTGCCGTGTCGAATAGACCGATCGTGTCCACGTGGGGCTCGATTGGCGGGCTGCTGCCGAGTTTCGCGAGAATGTTCATGGCCTTCGGGGGCCCGGGAGGAGCAACGGCCGTGACGTCCTACGCGGTTCCCTCGTTGCTCTTCGACGACGTCAGCCTCATCGCCCGTCGCAATTCGCTGCCGCGTCTGCCCGCGAGCCCCCCGCCGACATAACGTGCGCATCCTCGTCCTCGGCGCCGGCGCGATCGGCGGATACTTCGGCGGCCGGCTGCTGCAAGCCAAGCGCGACGTGACGTTTCTCGTGCGACCCGCGCGCGCGGCGCGGCTCGCGGAGACGGGGCTCGTCATCAAGAGCCCGTTCGGTGATGCGACGCTGCCGGCTCCGCCGACCACCGTGTCGGGCGCGTACGACCTCGTGCTCCTCTCCTGCAAGGCGTACGATCTGGAGAGCGCGATGGAGGGAATCGCGCCGGCGGTCGGGCCGCGGACGACGATTCTGCCACTCCTCAATGGCATGCGCCATCTGGATGCGCTGGATCAGCGCTTCGGGAAGGAGCGCGTGCTCGGCGGTCTCGCCATCGCGGCGCTCACGCTCGACGATGCCGGGCGCATCCTGCACCTCAATCAGAATCAGACGCTGACATTCGGCGAGCGCGATGGGAGTCGGTCACCGCGTGTGCTCGCCATCGAGACCGCGCTGAGTGGGGCGACGTTCGAGGCGAAGTTGAGTGAGCAGATTGTGCTCGAGATGTGGGAGAAGTGGGTTCTCTTGGCGACGCTCGCGGCCGAGACATGTCTCATGCGTGCGTCGGTCGGCGACATTGTTGCCGCGGGCGGGGCGCCGTTTGCCACGGCGATGCTGGCCGAGTCGATCGCGATCGCGACGGCGAGTGGGTATCCCCCGCGGGACCCGGTGCGGGAGCGCGTTCGCGGGACGATCAGCGCTGAAGGATCAACATTGACCGCCTCGATGCTGCGCGACGTTGAGCGCGGGTCGAGGACCGAGGCGGATCACATCCTTGGCGACCTCATACGGCGAGGAACAGGCGATTCGGCCCTGTTGAGCCTCGCGTACCTGCATCTACGGGCGTACGAGGTGCGACGCGCGCGGGGTTCTTGACAAACGCTGGCGCCTGTTGAAAATTCAGCATCACTATGCAGGCACTCAGTCGACGGGAACGGCAGGTCATGGATATCGTCCACCGCCGCGGGGAGGCCACCGTGGCGGACATTATGGCGGAGCTGCCCGATCCGCCGACCTACTCGGCCGTACGGTCCATTCTGCGAATCTTGGCGCAGAAAGAGCTCGTTCTCCATAAGGAGGATGGGCCGCGATACGTCTATCTCCCCGCGCAGCCTACCGAGCGGGCCAGGGACGCGGCACTCGAGCATGTCGTGGAAACGTACTTTGCCGGGTCGGCCGAGCAGGCGGTGACTGCGTTGCTCAAGTTGACGGATGCGGATTTGACCGATCGGGAAATCAAAGCAATACGCGAGCGCATTCGGCGCGCGCGTGATGGCGGGAGGTAATACGTGTTGATCATCGTCTTAGTCAAAATCACCCTGCTCGTCATCGTCGCGTATCTCGTCGCGATCTCGCTCCGTCGAGCCTCGGCCGGAGCCCGGCATCTCGTCTGGCTCGCGACGCTTATCGGGCTCGTGATGCTTCCCGCTGCGCTCGAATGGCGACCGATTCGCGTGCCGGTGCTTCCGCCCAGCGCGAATTACACGGCGCCTTCGGCGACCGAGCACGCTGCAGCACGCTCGCCAATCGCCGTCGAGAAGACCGCAGCGCCTTCGGCGACCGCTTCCCCCGCAGCGTCCGGGTCGCCGAGCACGTTGGAGGAGTCGCCGATCCCTACTGTGCAGGCCATGACAGTGGGGTCCGCGTTCGCGTCAGCGGCGCGCTATTCTGCCTTGCTGCTCGGCCTGTGGGCGCTCGGCGTACTGGCGCTGGTCGCCCGCCTTGTGCACGGCCTACTGACCGTTCGTCGCATCGCGCGTACAGCGCCCGAAGTCGATGCCGGAGCGTGGCGCGCCGCGCTGCATGAAGTCGCGGACAGGCTCGACATGGAAGAGGCGCCGAGGCTGGTCGTATCGAACGCCGTCCGCGTACCGTTCGCGTGCGGATTCAGTCACCCGACGATCGTGCTGCCGACCGAGGCGATGTCGTGGACGGATGAGCGCCGGCGCGTCGTACTGCTGCACGAGCTTGCGCATATCCAACGGCGAGACATGTTCGGACACTTGCTGAGCCGCCTGGCGTGCATCATGTACTGGTTCCACCCGCTCGTCTGGATGGCCGCGCGGCATCTGCGCGCGGAGAGTGAGCGCGCGTGCGATGATCTCGCGATCCGGTCGGGCGCGCGGGCGAGCGACTATGCCCAGCATCTGCTCGACATCGTGACGAGCATTCGCGGACCCGTCGCGCCCGCCATCGCATGCACCATGGCGCGGCGCCGCGATTTCGAAGGGCGCATGCTCGCGATTCTCGATCCCGAGCGTCGCCGTGGCACGCCGAGTCGCTTGCGGGCGATGGCATTGGTCGGGACGCTCGGCGCGCTGTATGCCGTCATCGGTATCGCGGTCCTCGCGCCGCGCCCAGCGGTTGCCAGTGCGCGGCCGCTGACGCGGACCGCGCAAGTCGCGACAATCACCGCGCCACGAACAGTCGCCGTGACGCCGAGGCCACCGATCGTCGACGACACGCCAGCCCAAAGGCCGTTGCCGACTCCAACGCCGATTCCTCAGCCGGCACCAGCACCGATCACCGCGAACGCAGCTTCGACGACCGGCGCCAGCGTGTCGACCGGCGAAAGCGTTGCGGAGACCGGATGCGACGCTGGGGCCACCGTTTGCTACACCCCATCGATGACCGCGGCAATACGCGATCATCTTCGCGCGACGCCGACGCAGGGTGCCGATTCGAGCGCGCGGCGTTGGGCGCTCCTGATCTCGATCCTGCGTTCCGATTCGAGCGCGTCGCTCCGTAAAGTCGCCGCGTGGGGACTGGAGCAGTTCCACGACGAGGACCCAGTCCGGGGCGCACTCGCCACCGCGTTGCGGCACGACTCGGACACCGAGGTCCGCGAGATGGCCGCCTGGGCGCTCGAGGGCGCGGAAGGCGACAATGTCGCGACTGCCTTGTCCGACGCCGTGCGCGAGGATCACGACCCGTCGGTCCGCGCGACCGCCGCATGGTCGCTGGCGAGCGACTGCAAGTCGATCAGCGTCCCCTTGTTCGTCACCGCACTGCACGATGCCGACTCGAAGGTGCGCGCCAGCGCGGCCTGGGCGCTCGGGCAGTGCGACCTGGAGCACGCGCCCTCAGAGCTCGGCGCACTGCTCGTGGACCCAGAACCACGCGTACGGAAAATGGCCACGTGGGCCCTGTTTAACATCAAGGACCCGAGTACCGAGCCGGCGATCGAGAAGGCCTTGCAGAGCGAGACCGATGAGGATCTGCGCCGCGACATGGTTCGCGCGATCGCCGCGATGGGCGAGCGCTCGCCAGAGGCCGTCGAGCGGTTGCTGGACTCGAAGGATCCGAAGACGCGCGAGCTCGCGGTCCACGCGCTGGCCGGCGACCATCTCTTCGTCTGGCCGATGCCGTGGCCACGCCCCCGCCCAACTCCCTGACCCTTTTTTAAAAACCCCGCCAATGCTGATTTTTCACCAGCTAGCCGTCGTGGCGTCGATCCTGGGCGCCGCCCATGGAGCACCGCCCGCCATCTGTGCCTACGCCGCCGACGCCATCGGCGATCACTGGGGCTGGCGCTCCGGCACCGGCGGCCCAGTCACACCTCTCGGCGCACAACCGAACCAATGGGTGATCGAGAAGGTCGGCGCCGATGCCGTGCACATGCTCGTCGACAGCCTGGCGAGCGACGACCCATGTGTCCGTGAGATGTCCGTCCGGTTGATCGGCCGCACGGACAAAAGCGATGAACCGGCGGCAGCGACCGCGCTCATCGACCGATTGGGATCGAACGTCCCGTCCATGCGGCAGGTCGCCGCGTACGGACTGGGATTAGTCGAATCCGAGCACGCGATCGATCCGCTCGGTCACGCGCTCAAAGATCGCGATGCCGGCGTTCGCACCAACGCGGCGTGGGCGCTTGGGCGCATCGGCGAGGGACGCGCGCTCGCGTCGCTCGCTGGCGCGTTGCACGATGACGATGCGCGGGTCCGAGAGGCGGCCGCGGTCGCCGTCGGGCATCTGGACTCCGTGTCGATCGTTCCGGCGCTGGTTGGGTTGCTGCGGCATGACCCTGTCGCGAGTGTTCGGAGAGCGGCGGCATGGGCACTGGGTCAACTCGACACACAGAATGCCGACGGCGACTTGACGGACGCGCTCGCGCAGGAGCGTGAGGCCGACGTGAGAGAGCAGATCGTGTGGGCGCTCGGCCAGCACGAGTCGCACAGCGCGGTGAACGCCCTCACCAAGGTCCTGCGCGACGATGCGGATGACAAAACGAGGGAAACCGCGGCGTGGGCACTTGGCCAGATCGGAGACGAATCGGCCAGCGCCGCGCTCGCCCAGGCGGTGAGCAGCGATCACACGGCGCGCGTGCGCGGGACGGCCGCGTGGGCACTGGGACAGATCGAACCGCACCCCGCACCCGCGGGCCTCGTGAGCGCGCTCAAGGATGGCGACGCCGACGTGCGCCTCAAGACCGCGTGGGCGCTTTCACAGATCGGTGATCCACAAGCCGCGCCGGCCATCGAGGCGGCGCTGCGCCAAGAGCAATCGAGCGAAGTCAGGAAAGCGTTGATTCGCGCGATCGTCCACTCGGGCGGGCACGCGGAGCAAACGCTCGGCGAGTTCCTCCACTCGACCGACCCCGAGGTCCGCCGCGCGGTCATCCGCGCGCTCGCCGGCGACCATGTCGATCCGTGGCCATGGCCGTGGCCGCGACCCCAACCTTTCCCTTGACCTCACCACCGCCGGATGGAATATTGGCCGTCCCTCCGGCGGAGGTGACGCAGTGCAAGAGGAAGTCAGCTCACCGCTGGTGCGCGAAGCGTCCGTTCTGCTTCATCGCGCGGTGCAGGCCATTGGCGAGGCCAAAGAGCACAAGGTGCGGCGAGAGCGAGTCGTCTGGACAGACGCCTTGATTGGCGACGAACAGCTCCTGCGCGACAAGTTGCGAGATACCGTTGCCGCCATCGCGGGGCTCGAGCGCGCCAAGGGCATGCCACCCGAAAAGGTGCTGATGCTACTCAAGGGACTCGTCCTCGACGCGGACGCCGAGAAGCTCGACGTGGGTGCGGCGCGGTCGTTGACGGACGACGTCGTGCGGTGGGGGATAGAAGCGTACTACGCGGCTTAGCTACCGCGGCGCCCGCCCTTCGCCGAAGTCGCACGTGGCTTGGTCACGACCCGGCGCACCGGCTGCAGCTTCGGCGGCTTTTTCGGCGGAGGCTGGCGTTTCTTCATGCAAAAAAAAAGCAAGGGACCCGTCGCTCGCGGCGGGCCCCTTTGCTCGAACGGCTGGCGGGTTAGCGCCGAGCCACGTACGCGGTGACTTCCATGGTCACTTCGACCACTTCGAACTCAGGCTTCGTCCAGGTCATATGCCCTCCAAGTGCGTTGTAGACATCCCTATACTAAGCATTGAGCGTGCCGCGCGCTAGTCATTGTCATATAACGACTTACGAGGTCACTGGGTGGGGCATTTCCCCCAAATTGGGTGATTTCACCCAACGATACCGAATTTCTTGATCCGATAGCGGAGCGTGTCTCGACTGATCCCCAAGCGCTGCGCGGCCTTGGTCTGGTTGCCACCGGCCTCTCGCAGCGCCTGTTCGATCATCGAGCGCTCCCACTGAATGAGATCGGATCCCGAGGCTCTCGCCGGCTCCGGTTCAATCAAGGACAAAGAGCCAGCGTCGAGCGCCGGGCCCTGACTCCACAATACGGCGCGCTCGATCACGTGACTGAGCTCCCGCACGTTCCCCGGCCAGGAATACGCCAGGAGCGCATCTCTCGCGGGCGGATCGATACGCCGTATCTCGCGGCCGTATTTGATGCTGAAGCGCCGCAAAAACTCCTCGGCCAGCAGCAGCACGTCATCGCTGCGCTCACGCAACGCGGGGAGATGCAGCACGATAACGGCGAGCCGAAAGTAGAGATCTTTGCGAAATCGCCCTTGCTGCGACTCCTTCTCGAGATCGCGGTTCGTCGCCGTCAAAATGCGAAGATCGACTTTGCGGTCGCGCACGCCACCGACGCGGCGCACGACGCGCTCTTCGATGGCGCGGAGCAGCTTCCCCTGCAATGAAAGCTCGACGTCGCCGATCTCGTCGAGAAAGAGGAAGCCGCCTTCGGCCGCTTCGAACAAGCCGATCTTGGATTCTTTCGCATCCGTAAACGCGCCGCGCTCATGGCCAAAAAGCTCGGCCTCCATGAGGGCGCCGGGCAGCGCGGTACAGTTCACCTCGATGAATGGCTTGGCGGCGCGGGGACCGGAGGAGTGAATGCTTCGGGCCACGAGGCCTTTGCCGGTGCCCGTCTCGCCGGTGATGAGAATCGGCGGCACGTCGTCGAGCGCCGCGACCTGGCGCGCCCGGTCGAGCACCGCGCGCATCGCGGGCGAATCGCCGACGATCCCCGCGAATGGCGCCTCACGGGCCGTACG
>DATHNL010000131.1:0-9174 GCA_035486035.1 Gemmatimonadaceae bacterium | reverse complement strand
CGACATCCTGCCAATCCTCGAGCGCGGGGTCGGCGAAGACGTCCGGCACCTCGATCGCCCGTCGCTCACTCGCGGCTTCACCGCTCGGCCCGAAACCGACGCGGACGCGCATGTCGTCGAGCCATGGGGCGTAGCGGGCCGGCCAGTTGTAGGACGCGGCGAGGCGCATCAGCTCGGACGGGCCGTCGATCAGGTAGACCGAGGCGAATGTGGCGCCGACGACAGGGCTCACGCGTTCTAGCGCGAACCGGAAGACATCGTCCGGGCGTTCGGCGGTCAGCAGGGCCTGAACGATCTCGCGCACGGCCCCGATCTCGATCGCGCTGTGGCCTTGGTGCACGGAACCAAAACCTACTACGAACTAGGAACCCAGCAAGGTCTGGTTCTGGATGACGCTTCGCGTCGGCTCGCTTCGCTTCGCCCTTACCCTAACAGGCCTTCGAGCGCACTAATAACAGGCGTAAAGCTCAGCGATCGATCAGTTACTCGCCGTGCGATTTCGTCGGCGGTCTCGCGTTGCCCCTCGGCGAACAGGTTCTCGACGAGCCAGGGACCGGTGCGCGGGTTCCGATACCAGTCGGCGTCGAATTGCTCAACGAGAGACTGGGCAAGCAGTGCGCCGAGCTGCCACGCCCGGAGATATCGGGCCGAGTAGAACCGCGGGTCGATATCGACGAAGGCGTCAGAGCGTGAGTACAGGAACGAGGTCGCCGAGGAGAGCGTCTCGACGTAGAGATCGGGTAGCGAAGACCACGGGAGCCGGCCGCCGTAGAGCTGCACCTCGTAGATCAGCTTCGCCGAGTACCGCCGGAGAAAGTGCAGTTCCTCCAGGGCCGCCGCGCGGAGATATGCCGGCAGATCGCGGCCGAGCCCCGTGTACCGAGCCAGCCAGCCCCGATTCTGGGTCAGATGATCGAAGAGCATGGCGTACGACTCGGTGACCGAGTTGTCACCAGCCCAACGATACTCGAAGGGAAAGTCAGCCCGGGTGTAGGCGAAGTGCACGGCGTGCCCGAGCTCGTGCAGCAGCGTCATGTAGTCGCCTTGCCCTCCGTGCGGACGTAGCACGAGGTAGATCTCTTCGGGCACACGCACGGGTGCGCAGAAGGCGCGGGCGCGCTTGCCTTCCCGCTCGCCGACATCGAAGCGCACGCGCCCACCAGCATCCGGATCCATCCGCATCTCGCCCATCTGTCGTCGCACGGCGGGCTCCATGGCGTTGCCCGGGAACGCACCGTCGAATTGCGGCGCCCGGAACAGGGCCAGCGCATCAGCGCGCGTGAGATCGCTGACGGGAACGCCGAGCGAGCGCTTGACCGCGCTCGGCAGAAGCTCGCGCCAGAGCTCGGCCGTGTCACGCAGAAAACCCTCGCACTCTCCCATGAGCTTCGCGAGGTCGATCCCGCTCAAGGCCTCGAACGTGGCATTATAGCTCGGCGCGATCTCCATGCCGACCACGAGATCGACTTCGCGCTGCAGCCGCTCGAGCCGGATCGGCGCCAGCTCGGCTTCGACAAGCGTGGCGCGCGCCGTGTCCAGTATCGAACGCTCGCGCCGGTCCGTCGAGTTGCCTATTTCGATCGCGGTCCGCGCGTACGGGATGGCTCGACCGTCGCCGAGGTGCACCATGGCCGTGCTTTCCCAGGCGATCTCGCGCTCTTCGCTCGGCGCCAACGCCCGTTGCGCTCGGGTGTCGACCACGAAGTCGAGCAGAATGCGCGCCGCTCGCTGGGCCTCGGAGTCCTTCGCCGCACCGCGATACTCGTCGCGCGCGAGGGCCAGCGCATCGTCGCTTACAACCGCGGCGTGGCGCGCGTAGATCGGTACCAGCTCGGCGTCCGGCTTGAGACCCGCGTGCGAGAGATAGAACTCGCGCGAGATCTCCTCCATTAGCGCGTTGGCCTCGGTCCGCAGGCGCTCCAACGTCAGCTCAGCCAACAAGATCCTCGATTCGAGCGTGGGGTCGATCGGCCGCGAGCAGCTCATGCAGGCGCGACGCGACCTGGTCGGCGGCGATCCGGACCTGCTTGAGGTCATCGCGACCGCGGATCGTGACCGTGCCATCGGTCATCGTCTGGCCGTCGATCGTGAGGCAGTACGGCGTCCCGACTTCGTCCTGCCGTCTGTACCGCCGACCAATCGAGCCTGACTCGTCGTAGTACACGGGGAATCGGCGCCGGAGATCTTCGGCCAGCTTGTGCGCAAACTCCGGCATGCCATCTTTTTTGACGAGTGCAAATACACCGGCCTTGATCGGAGCTAGCGCCGGATGCAGGGCCAGGACCGTGCGCCCCTCCTCTTCACCAGCAACCGTCTCCTCGCGATAGGCGTTCACCAGTATGGCGAGGGTCACGCGATCGGCACCCACTGACGTCTCGACGACATACGGGACGAATCGGCGGTTATTCGGCTGATCGAAATACTCTAGTCGTTTGCCCGAGTATTGCTGGTGCTGTGTGAGATCGAAATCACCGCGATTGTGGATGCCCTCGATCTCCTGCGAGCCGAGCGTGCCCCCGAAATCAAATTGGATGTCGAACGCGGCACGGGCGTAGTGCGCCAACTCGGTTTTTGTGTGCTGGTGAAATTCGAGACGCGACGGATCCAGGCCGAGTGACTGGTGCCATTCCATACGCTTGGCCTTCCAGTACTCGAACCATTTCATGTCTTCGCCAGGTTCGACGAAGAACTGCATCTCCATCTGTTCGAACTCACGAGTGCGAAAGATGAAATTGCCCGGGGTGATCTCGTTGCGAAATGCCTTCCCGACTTGTGCAATCCCGAATGGGATTTTTTGGCGAGACGATTGCTGGACGTTCAGGAAGTTGACGTAGATCCCCTGGGCCGTCTCGGGACGTAAATACACGACGGCCGCACTCTCTTCCACCGGGCCCATGAACGTCTTGAACATCAAGTTGAACTGCCGCGGCTCGGTCAACACGCAGGGTGTGCCAGGGTCGCCAGGGTGGCGACTCGGCTTTTGGTGACACTGCGCATCGACGAGCTTGTCGGCGCGGAAACGGCCCTTGCACGTCTTGCAGTCGATCAGGGGGTCCGTGAACCCCGCGACGTGGCCGCTCGCCTCCCACACTTTGGGATGCATCAATATCGCGGCATCCAGGCCCTCGATATCGTCGCGGCTCCGGACCATCGCGTTCCACCACCGGTCCTTGACGTTGCGTTTGAGCTCGACGCCGAGCGGGCCGTAGTCCCATACGGAACCGGCGCCGCCGTAGATCTCGGAGGATTGGAAGACGAAACCGTGTCGCTTCGCGAGCGAGACGATTTTTTCTATTGTCTCTGGGAAAGCCATTGCGCGATGTGGTCGCCGTGGTTGCGGCCGTTCTCGATGAAAATCTTGTTCGCGTCGTACCCCGAGGCTAGGACACCGGCGATAAAAACGCCCGGAACGTTCGTTTCCATGGTCGCGCCGTTGTGCATCGGGATGCCCGTGGCGTCATCGATCGAGACACCGAGACGGCGAAGGAGTGTGACGCTCGGGGTGAAGCCTGTCATAAGATAGACGTGCTGCGCCGGAAGACGCTCGACGCCGGACGGGGTCTCGACATCGAGCGTCTCGAGATCAATGCGCGTGACGTGCGCATTCCACCGGGCCGCGATGCTGCGGTCCTTGAGGCGATTCAGCATGTCCGGCAGGATCCATGGCTTGACGTTCGCATCGAGCTTGTCGGCGAAATGCACGATGGTGACGCGAGCGCCGCAGCGATAGAGATCGAGCGCCGCGTCGACCGCCGAGTTTCCGCCGCCGACCACGACGGCATCGCGACGGAAGGCTTCGTGCCCTTCCCGGTAGAGATGCGAGACATGTGGCAGGGCCTCACCCGGCACATCGAGCAGATTCGGCGTGCCGAAGTATCCCGTAGCGATGACGATGGCGTCGTATGGCGTCTGGGTCTTGCCCTCGGCCCGGCGCTCGCTCGTCACGACGAATTGCGGGACCTCGGCGCGGATGTCGACGACCGGCTCGTACTGGCGCACGTGCAGGTTGAAGTGCTGCACGATGCCTCGATAGTACCCGAGTGCGTCCCGGCGCGTCGGCTTATCGCCGCCCGTCGTGAACGGCAGGTTGCCGATGGAGAGCTTCTCGGCCGTCGAGAAGAATTGCGTGTAGAGCGGATAGCTCGCGATACTGGAGCAGACGCACGAGCGGTCGTAAATCGTCGTGCGAAAGCCCGCGCGTTGGAGCGCGATGCCCGCCGCCAGGCCGCACGGACCCGCGCCGATGATGGCAATAGAAAACGGTGTCTTCCCGCGCCCTACGACTACCATATGATCTGATCGCGCCGCGTGCCTACGCTCACGAATTTGATCGGCGCCTCGACCAGCGCCTCAATGCGATCCAGATAGGCACGAGCGGCGGGTGGTAAGTCTTCCCGCGTTCGCGCACCGGCGGTGGAGCATTGCCACCCCTCGAACCACTCATAGCGCGGCACCATGTCATCGAGTGCCGTCAGGTCACTCGGAAACTCGGTGTGCACGTCACCCGCCGCTTCATATCCGGTGCAAATCGCGAGACGGTCGAGTGTGTCGAGCACGTCGAGCTTCGTGACCGCGAGATGCGTCAGCCCATTCACGCGAACGGCATAGCGCACGACCACCGCATCAAACCATCCGCATCGTCTTGGGCGACCGGTGGTCGCACCGTACTCGTGACCCAGCTCTCTCACTCGCGAGCCGAGCGGCTCATCGAATTCGGTGGGAAGGGGGCCATTGCCGACGCGAGTCGTGTACGCTTTGACGACGCCCAACGCCGCATCGATGGATCTCGGGGAGATCCCGGCGCCCGTCGCGGCTCCACCCGACGTCGTGTTGCTCGACGTCACGAAGGGATAGGTGCCGTGGTCGATGTCGAGCAAAGACCCTTGAGCACCCTCCAACAGGATCGCCGCACCGCTCGCACGCGCACGGTGGACCGCTAAGCCGACGTCATCGGCCAACGCGAGCAGGCGTGGGGCCAACCCGTGAAGAATGTCGAGCGTCTGACCCACATCGGCGCGCTTCGCGCTGCCGTAGTGCTCCAGCATCGCGTTCGCGTGTTCGGCGCCGCGCGACACCAGTGATTCGAGGTGCGAGGGGTGGCGCAAGTCGACCACTCGTACGCCTCGGCGGGCGATCTTGTCTTCATACGCCGGACCGATGCCGCGACCCGTCGTGCCGATTTCTTTGCTGGCGGCACTTTCTGCATCAACCAATTTGTGATACGGGAGAACGAGGTGCGCGCGATCGCTCACGTAGAGCCGACCCTCGACGTCGACGCCGTCGGCGACGAGCGTGTCGATCTCGGTGAAGAACGTCTCCGGGTCGAGGACGACGCCATTGCCGATCGCGCAGCGGACGCCGTGGTGCAGGATCCCGCTCGGGATCTGGTGCAACACGAAGCAGCGAGGCCCGAGGTCAACCGTGTGCCCGGCATTCGCCCCGCCTTGGTATCGCACGACCCAGTCCGCGCCTTCGGCCAGGACGTCGACGAGCTTGCCCTTGCCCTCATCGCCCCACTGCGCGCCGACCACGACCACCGTTCGAGTACGCTCGTCAAACATGCACCAGCGCCTCGGCGATAACGTCGGCCGCCCCGACCACACCGCTGCCGCTGAGCGCCTCGGGTGCGTCAATGCGGCGGTGGACTCTCGCCAAAGTTGCGAGCGTGCCACGGCTCACGGTCACCGCGTCCCAGCCCGCCTCGGCAAAGGCGATGGAGTCGACGAGGATGCCAGGGAGCACGCGACGAGCCCGCACGGCCCGCCGCTCGAACGCCCGAATCAGCCGTTCAGGCCGGCCGTGCGAGTGCATGATTGTAAGATAACCACGATCGTCGATCGTGTCGCAGTTGATGACCGCCGCCTTCGTGGGCTGCTGGCGCACCCACGCTCGCGCCCCCGCGAGCCCGAGCTCCTCGGCGCTCGTGATCAGGACGCCCAGCGGAACTGACCGGTCGACTCGCTCGGCGGCCAGCAACGCGGTGGTTACGCCGGTCGCATTGTCGAGCGCACCCGGGGACTTGGCGCCGACCGTGGAGATCGCTACGGGCAGTCCCGCGAGGACAGCGGCAAGTGTCGCGATCTGCCATGCGAGGCCCTCGACCCGTAGGGCTGACAAGACCACCAGTACGATCCACGCGACAATGCAGGCAACGATTGCCGCCGCGCGCACGAGAATGGGGATAGGCTGTGATTTGCTGTCCAAATGCGCGACGAGCCAGATGGCTGGCTCACCCCGTTTCGCCTCGAGATTGACGCCGGGAGTCTTCCCTGTCGTTACCCCCTCGCGCTGCAGCCACCGCGCTCCCAAGGCGATGACGAGGGCGCCGGCGATCAGCACCGTTAATGACGCAGCGGGAGAACGCCCCGCGATCAGCGCCGTGACAATCCAGGCGATTCCCGCGGCGGGTGTGCCCCAGCGGCCTGGCCACGAGGCGTACGTGAACGGCACATCGCGCACGGCGAACCCGAGTGAGATCAGATGGTCTCGGCACGCTTCGCGTGCCCTCGACTCGGCGGCTCCGCCCGCCGGTCTCGGATTCGACGCGAGGCGGGAGATCCAGGCTGCCGCGTTAGAGTCCAGCGGTGTGGGAGCCGTAGACCCGGAGCCCCATTAGGGATTTCACCTCGGCCATGGTCGTGCGCGCGATGGCCGACGCCTGATTCGCGCCGTCGCCGAGCACCTCGTCGACGATCTTGGGCTGAGCAGTAAGCTCTTCGGCCCGCGCGCGAATCGGGGCCAGCGCGGTTTCGATCCCCTCGAACAACACGCGCTTGCAGTCGATGCATCCCCAGCCCGCGCTTCGACAGCGGGTCGCGACGTCGTCCACGATCGCTGGTGAGTTAAACGCTCGGTGCAAGTGATAGATATTGCAGACCTCGGGCGTACCAGGGTCGGACTTGCGCACCCGATTCGGATCGGTGACCGCGGGCCGCAGCTTCTCCCACACCGAGGCAGGGGGCTCCACGACGCCGATGGTATTGCCGAGGGACTTCGACATCTTCGCCTGCCCGTCCAACCCCATTATCCGGCGCGTGGGGGTGAGCAGCGCCGCCGGCTCGGGGAAGTACGGCGCATCCGGCGAGGCGAACCGGGCGTTCCAGCGTCGAGCAATCTCGCGCGACAGCTCCAGATGCTGGACCTGGTCCTCACCGACCGGAACCGTGTCGGCGCGATACAATAGGATGTCAGCTGCCTGCAGGATCGGATAGTTCAGCACACCGGCTAAGACGCTCTCCTGCCGCTGTGACTTGTCCTTGAATTGCGTCTGCCGTTCGAGCTCGCCGACCGCGGTAACCGTGTTGAATATCCACGCCAACTCGGTATGTTCCGGCACCGACGACTGCGCGAACAAGATGGCGGTGTCGGGATCAATGCCGGCGGCGAGCAGCGACACCGCCAGATCCCGCGTCCGGAGGCGAAGATCCGCCGGATCATACGGAGCGGTGATCGCGTGATAGTCGACAATACAGAATATCGACTCGTAGCGACGCTGCACGTCCACCCAGTTCCGTACCGCGCCGAGGTAATTCCCGATGTGGAGCTCACCGGATGGCTGGATCCCGCTGAAGACCCGTGGCATCCGGCGAAAGTAGCGCGCTCCTCGACCTGGCGGTACGGGCAGCCCACGCCGCCGCCGAGATCGTCCGGCGCGGCGCGACCGGGCTCGCCACGCTGCAATGGGAACAGAAGGGGCCGCAGGACTACGTGAGCGACGTCGATCGGGCCTCGGAAGAGGCGCTCCGCACGATGTTGCTCGGCGAGATTCCCGAGGCCCAAGTGCTCGGCGAGGAGCTGTCGCCCGGAGTGCGACCAGACCATGGCGTCGTGTTCGTCGTCGACCCGCTCGACGGGACGACGAATTTTTTGCACGGGTTTCCCGAATACGCCGTGTCTATTGGTGTGGTGGTGGACGACGAGCTGGTCGCGGGGGTCGTGCGGCATGTCGTCACCGGTGAGACCTATACGGCACTCGCCGGTGCTGGGGCCAAACGGGACGGCGCATCGATTCACGTGTCATCGACTACCAACCCACAGCGGGCGCTCATCGGGACCGGATTTCCGTTCTCCAGTATGGACCGGATCGACGAATACCTGCCGCAGTTCGCCGCCGTCGCGAGTCGGACCGCCGGGATGCGCCGCGCCGGATCGGCCGCGCTCGACCTGGCGCATGTCGCGGCGGGACAGTTCGACGCCTTCTGGGAGTTGAAACTCGCACCATGGGATATAGCAGCGGGACTCCTGCTGGTGCGCGAGGCCGGCGGTCTGGTCACCGATCTCACCGGCGCGCCGGCTCGTGTTACTCACACCGGCCTCGTTGCCGGTAACCCCTCCATGCATCACTGGATGTTGGATACCCTGACTAATGCCTCTCGTTGAGTGTGTACCGAACTTCTCCGAAGGTCGTAGACCCGAGATCGTCGCGCGTATTCGCGATGCGATCGCCGCCGTCACTGGCGTCGTGGTTCTCGATGTGTCGTCGGACGCATCGCACAATCGAACCGTACTGACGTTTGTCGCGCCTCCGGAGACGGTGGCTGAGGCGGCGTTTGCCGGAATGAAGGTCGCCCGCGAGCTGATCGATTTGACGCAGCATCAAGGCGAGCACCCGCGCATGGGCGCGACCGACGTGGTGCCCTTCGTGCCGCTCGACGGCGTCACCATGGACACGTGCGTCGCGTTGGCGAAAAGCCTCGGTGAGCGCGTGGGTCGAGAGCTCGGCATCCCTGTGTTTCTCTACGAACGCGCGGCGACACGGCCGGAGAACGAGAACTTGGCGGACGTGCGACGGGGTGAGTTCGAGGGGCTGCGCACGAAAATGCGCCAGCCGGATTTTGGACCGACGGCGGTCCATCCTACAGCAGGCGCGGTCGCTATCGGGGCGAGGCCGTTTCTCGTGGCGTACAATGTCTATCTGGGGCCCGCGTCCAACCTACCCATCGCGAAAGAGGTCGCGAAGAGCGTGCGTGGGTCGTCCGGCGGGCTGCGCTACGTGAAAGGGCTCGGACTCGAAGTCGACGGACAGGCGCAGGTCTCGATGAACCTGGTCGACATTGATAAGACGCCGATGTTCCGGGCGTATGAGGCCGTACGGACGGAAGCCGCGGCGCACGGCGTCGCGCCGACCTGGAGCGAAATCGTCGGGCTCATCCCTGAGCGTGCGCTGCTCGACGC
>DATHNL010000130.1:0-27664 GCA_035486035.1 Gemmatimonadaceae bacterium | reverse complement strand
CTGGAGCTGCGTCCCGAAGAACATCCCTTTGACCGTTTGTCCGTGCCGGTCATAGATCTGCCCCAGGCCACCGTCGTCGCTGAACAACCCGTCGCCGCCGCCGAGGGTGAGGCTCGCGGAGAACAGCGGCGTGAAGTTGATCGACTTCGTCGCCACGATGTAGAGCGTCGGGCTGGTATGGAAATGGGAGAAATACGACGGGGTGAACCCGTGCGTGTTGCCAACCGTGTCGACCGTGACGTCGTGCCCGATCAGGAACCGGTCCTCGTGGTCGAAGGGCCCGAGATTCCGGAAGCCGACGGCGATCGCCGGCAGCAATGGCGAGAACTGCCCGTCCTTGAGGGCGAGCAGAGACCCGAAGAACCCGTACTCCGGATTGTTGCTGTAGAGCGAGAAGCCCAGTGAGAACCGGCCGAGCCACTGGGTCTCGATTGCACCGTTCCCGTTCCATCCGTGCGCGAAGCTCAGGGGCTGGTTGGTCGACGGGATTCGCTGGCCGCTGTAGTCGATCCAGAAGTCCGCCGTCGACGGCGAGATCCAGGCGGTCGGCGCGTTGATCAACCCGGTGCCGAACTGCATGGTAGGCGAGAACGTCTCTTGAGCGCGGGCCGCGCCGCCAAGACTCGCACACAAGAGAGCAACCGCGAGCGTTGATCGCACAGGTCCTCGTGCTCCCTTGCTGGGGTAAGCGCAAGACGGATATGATTTTTGATCGAAACTCATTCGAAAACCATGAATCGTCAACTGCACACCGCGCTCCTCGCGCTAATTGCCTGCAATTCTTCGAGCGGCGCCACGACCACTTTTGACGGTGCGACCGCGGGAGCCATCGTCGCGGCGCGAGCGGCTGTCCCGGCGGACAGCTTCACGCAACGCATCGACGCCGCGCGCATCAGCGGCGACTCGACGGCGAAAGTCTGGATGATCATGGTCAGTGATTTCCAGTGCCCCTACTGTAAACAATGGCATGATGAGTCGTTTGCCGCTCTGCGCCGCGAGTACGTCGAGAACGGGAAGGTCCGTCTCGCGTACTACAATTTCCCGCTGACCATCCATCCCAACGCCGTCCCGGCTGCCGAGGCGGCGATGTGTGCGGGCGCGCAGAACAAGTTCTGGCCGATGCACGACGCGTTGTTTGCCTCTCAGGCAACGTGGGCGGGCCTCAAAGATCCTTCGCCAGTCTTCGATTCCCTGGGGACGAAACTGGGCCTGGATGCCCGTTCGTTCAATGCCTGCCGCACGACGCACGCCACGTTGCCCATGATCCGGGCCGATCAGGATCGGGCCGAACGAGCGGGTGTGCAATCGACCCCCACGATCATCATCGGGAGCAAACTGATCGCCGGCGCCCAACCGACGGACAACTTCCGGCGCGCACTGGACGCCGCATTGGCTGCCAAGTAGCGGTTGCATCCCCTTCTCCGCCCCGCGTACGCCGGCATTGCCAGAGTAGCGGCGACGCTCTCCGAGGCCAAGTGGCTGAGAGCACTCGGAGCTCGCGCCGGTCTCATCGACCGCTACCGCGCGTGGGCGACTGTTCATCGAGATACGAGCCGTCCGCTCCTCTGGATCCACGCTCCGTCCGTTGGCGAAGCGCTGCAAGCGCGACCTATCGTCGAGCTCATCCGTTCCGAGCGACCCGCGGTCCAGATCGCGTTCACGTACTACTCTCCGAGTGCTGAACGGTTCTCTCGTTCGCTCCCCGTCGATTTCACGGACTACCTCCCGTTCGACCGCGCGAGCGACATCGACGCGGCGCTGGATGCACTCATGCCATCGGCGCTCGTGTTCAGCAAGCTCGACGTGTGGCCCGTGCTTGTCGAGCGCGCGTCTCTGCGAGGGGTGCGACTCGGACTCCTGAGCGCGACGCTCAGTGCCCGGTCGTCCCGACGGTCGATGTTCGCGAGAGCCGTTCTCCATGATGCATATGCCAGGCTCGACGCCGTCGGCGCGATCGACTCGGCGGATGCGAGGCGCCTCATCGAGATCGGCGTCCGTCCGAATGTGATCGAGATCACAGGCGACACGCGCTACGATCAAGTCTGGCGAATGGCCGCCGACGCGGCGGGCGCGTTCCCGGAGCTCGCGGGGCGATCCATATGCGTCGCCGGCTCGACCTGGCCCCCCGACGAGCGCGTCGTCCTCGAGGGATGGCTCGGCAGCGGGATGCGGCTCATCGTGGCTCCGCACGAGCCGACCCCGACACACGTGCATCACATCGAGACGTGGGCCACATCCCACAAAGTGCCGTCGAGCCGGTTATCATCGGGCGCGACAGCAGCCGATCTCATCATCGTGGACAGCGTCGGTGTCCTGGCGCGACTGTACTCGCGCGCCACGGTCGCGTACGTCGGTGGCGGGTTTCACCGCGCGGGGCTGCACTCTGTTCTGGAGCCGGCCGCCTTCGGCGTACCGGTTCTCTTTGGGCCGCGGCACACCGGTAGCCGTGACGCAGGCCTCCTGCTCGCCGCTGGGGGTGGCTTCATTGTGCGGTCGCCGACGGAGTTTCGCGCGAGACTGCACGCCAACGAGCAAGCCGGCGAAGCCGCCCGAGAGACAGTCCGTCAGGGACTCGGCGCGGCCAGACGGTCGCTCGCCCTCGTCGACCGGCTGATGGTCGGACGGGAGTGATCGACAAAGAAACCCTGCACCAGGTGCACGCCTAAGCGCTGCACCTCGGCATACTCCTCGGCGCGCTCGACACCCTCGGCGATCACCTTCGCGCCCTGCTCGTTCGCGAAACGGACCATCGTCTCGACCAGATGCCGTTTCGTTGCGCTGGCATCAATTCCCGAAATGAGGGACAGATCCAGCTTGATAAAATTGGGCTCGAGATTCGCGATCGACCCCAGCCCAGCGAAGCCGCTCCCGGCGTCGTCCACCGCCACGCGGATCCCCCGAGCGCGGAATGCGGCGAGGCGCTCGCGGAACCGGGGATAGTCTTTGATCGCGATTCGCTCGGTGATCTCGATGACCAAGCGATGGGGATCGCCCGGCAAATCGAAATCCGGGTCGGAGAAGTCGTGTGGGTCGACGTTCAAGAACAGCAGCTCGCCCGGGCCCAACCGATCGAGGCCGTCGAGGGCCGTCGTCCGGCACAGGCGGCTCAATTCCCAGATGAGATTGGCCTCGGCCGCGATCTCGAACATGAGCTCGGGACGCCGCAGCCCACGTCGGGTCCCACGGGCCAGCGCCTCATATCCAAAGACGGTTCCGCTGGCCGCGACGACGATGGGGTGATAATCGATATAGATCGCGCGCTCGCGAATGCTCTCCTTGAGCTCGGCGATGCGGCGCAACCGCTCCTGTTGCTCAACGCTTCTCGCGGCACCCGCTGCCTCGCGAATGGCGCGATAGATGATACGCTCGAACCGAATGCGGGGGTCGACGCGTGCCTCGGCACGCCCGGTGACGATCTCGCACAAGGCGGCGATCTCTTCTCCGTGGGCCGCCTCGATCCGGCCGACCACGCGGGACTCGACGTCCAATGCATCGCGAGCGGATGTGTGGACAATCGCGAAGTTGTCGTCGAAGGGATGGAGGGAGAGCGCCAGCGCGTCGCCGGGGACCAGGTCGAGCAGGGCCGCCGCGACCGTGTCCATGACGGCGTCGAACTTTTCCCAGCCGTAGATCTCCTCGACCTTCGAGCCCCTAACGAAGTTGAGATAGAGCACGGCGAGATCACCGCGATCGCGCGCGAGCGCCCGCAAGGCCTCGCGCGCGTCGAGCACGGTGGGTAACGCGGGCACCGCTACTTCCGAGCCCCCGTCAATCCGAGCGGCGTCCACGCCACGGAGAAGCCGATACCCGGGTCATTGGGCAGCACGTTCGATCCGCCGAACGTGCCGAGCAGTCGTACGGATATCTGCGGCGTCAATTCCATCGATCCGCCGATGTCGAACTCGACGCCGAGCTTCGTGTCGCCCGGCGCGTTGTCGATCGACAGCCGTGGTTCGATGTAGGGGGTAATCGCCATGGTGCTCCCCTGGATCGGGAATCGATGGCCGATCGAGATGCCGAACGGGATCCGGAACTCGTTCGGGCTCCCGAACGCGTCGTAGAACCCTCCCGTGAGCAGGAAGTCGAGTGGAATGTCCTTTGACTCGCGCGCCAACTGGTAGCCGAGCGAGCCGCCGATCAAACCGTGTGTATCGAGGTGATGCGGCGGGCTCGTGAAGCCGAACTCGAGCTCGAGGATGAAATCGGGGGCGATGCCCTCACGCCACTGCGCGAGCAGGCCGGTGCCGCCGTCACCGCTCGAGAATACGGCGAAGTTGAATTCGCGGTTGACGACGCGAGGGGCTTGGAACTCGGGATAATTCCACGCTTGCGCGCTCGCTTCGCTCGCGACGCTCGCCGAGAACACGAGACCGAACGAGAACACGATCACACGGGCATTACGGGACATTCACAGTTCTCCGGGATTGGTCATTGTTAGGGCCGGCACCCTGACTTGGCGGCATACTGTGTGCCGCGGCCGCGACGCGAGCGTGTTTCAGGCTTCGACAGATCAGGCTTCGTCGGCGTGGTCGGTGATGACCCGTACCTGATCGTCGACCACCTGCAAGACGCCGCCCCGCACGGTGAACCGGTGGCTTCCCAAGCGGAGCGTACCGGTTCCGAGCAGTGTGACCATCGGGGCGTGACGGGGGAGGATACCGAGATCGCCGTCGAACGCGGGCGCGCGGACGGATTCGACGTCGCCCTCGAAGACGACACGCTCTGGCGACACGACCGAGACGTGCAGTGGCATTATTGCTTCAGTTTCTCGGCGTTCGCCACGACGTCTTCGATCGAGCCCGCCATGAAGAACGCCTGCTCGGGCAGGCTATCGAACTCGCCGTTCACCAAGCGCTCGAACGAAGAAATCGTGTCCTCGATCGTGAGCTGCTTGCCCTTGATGCCCGTGAACTGCTCGGCCACGTCGAACGGCTGCGACATGAACCGCTGAATGCGGCGCGCTCGTCCAACGATCTTCTTGTCGTCTTCCGCCAGCTCGTCCATGCCGAGGATCGCAATGATCTCTTGCAGCTCCTTGTAGCGCTGCAGAATGCCCTGCACCGCGATGGCAACCCGATAGTGCCGCTCGCCGATATACTGCGCGTCCAAAATTCGCGACGATGACGCCAGGGGATCGACCGCGGGATAAATACCGAGCTCGGTGATCGCGCGCGAGAGCACGACAGTCGCGTCGAGATGCGCAAACGCGGTCGCCGGCGCCGGATCCGTCAAGTCGTCGGCGGGGACGTAGATCGCTTGCACCGACGTGATCGATCCATTGCGTGTGGACGTGATCCGCTCCTGCAAATCACCCATCTCGTTCGCCAGCGTCGGCTGGTATCCGACGGCGCTGGGCATGCGGCCGAGCAGTGCCGAGACTTCAGAGCCCGCTTGCGTAAACCGGAAAATATTGTCGATGAACACGAGCACGTCGGCGTGCTCCTCGTCGCGGAAATATTCGGCGACGGTCAAACCGGAGAGACCCACCCGCAGGCGCGCGCCAGGCGGCTCGTTCATCTGGCCGTAGATGAGCGCGGCCGATTTGAGGACGCCGGACTCTTTCATCTCCAGATAGAGATCATTGCCCTCGCGCGTTCGTTCACCCACACCGCAGAAAACGGATTTCCCGGAGTGGACCTTGGCGACGTTGTTGATCAGCTCCTGGATGATGACGGTCTTGCCGACGCCGGCGCCGCCGAACAAGCCGATCTTCCCGCCCTTCACGAATGGCGCGAGCAGGTCGATGACCTTGATGCCGGTCACGAACATCTCGGTCTTCGGCTCGAGATCCACGAACAACGGCGCCGGACGGTGGATGGGCCACCGCGGAGCGTCGGCTGGAATGGGCGGACCGTTGTCGACCGGCTGGCCGAGGACATTCAAGATGCGGCCCAGCGCGGCGGCGCCGACCGGAACCGTGATGGGGCCACCGGTGTCGATCACTTCCATGCCACGCTCGACGCCGTCCGTCGACGACATCGCGACCGCGCGCACCTGATTGCGCCCGATCTCTTGCTGCACTTCAACGACCACGTCGATGGTGATCGGCTCGGCGCGATCGCCGGGCACCGATTTGATCTCCAACGCGTTGTAGATCTCCGGCAGGTTGCCGGCTTCGAACTCGACGTCGAGCACCGGCCCAATGACCTGGACCACGCGGCCGCGATTGTTGGCTTTCTTTTCCATATTACTCCAGTGCCGCGGCGCCGCCGACGATCTCCGCGATCTCTTGCGTGATCTGGGCCTGACGCGCGCGATTGTAATTGCGCTTATACGTGGTGAGGAGATCCGTCGCGTTGTCGGTCGCGTTCTTCATCGCGGTCCGCCGCGCGCCTTGCTCGCTGGCTGCGGTCTCGACCAGCGCCCGGTACACGGTGTTGCGCACGTAGGCCGGGAGCAGCATCCCGAGAATCTCTTCGGCGTTCGGCGCCAAGATGTAGTCTCGGACCTGCTTCTGGTCTTTTCGTTCGGGACGCGTGACAGGCAGGACTTGCTCCGACACCGGCGGGGTGGAGAGCGGTGAGTTGTACTTGGCCGAGATGAGGTACAACGCGTCGATCTTCTTGTCGATGAACTGCTGCATGAGATCGTCGACCAGACTCTTGGCATCGTCAGCGGTCGGCCGATCGGTGATGTCGGTGCGGCTCGCGGCAATCGGCCGATTCACGTAGCGAAAGTACCCGAGGCCTTTCCGGCCGACGACGTGGAGATCGATCGCGGCGCCATCCCTTTCCAGCCGCTCGATCACGCCGCGCGCTTCGCGGATCAGGTTCGCGTTGAACGCGCCGGCGAGGCCGCGGTTCGACGTGATCAGCAGCACCGCCGCCCGATGGATCTTCGCGGGTTGGCGGAGCAGCGGGAAGCGATCGGCGAGCTCCGGCGAATAGAGATCGGCAATGATCTCGCGGAGCACCTTGGCGTACGGGCGCGCGCCGACGACCCGATCTTGGGCGCGCTTGAGCTTCGACGTCGCGACCATCTCCATGGTCCGTGTGATCCGGCGGGTGTTCTCGACCGATCGGATCCGACTCCGAAGCTCCCGACCCTTAGCCACGGAATTGCTTGGTGAACGTCTCGATGCCCCGTCTCAAATCGGCCTCGGTCTCCTTGGAGATCGCTTTTTCTTTCGTAATCCGATCGGCGACCTGGGGGAACTGGGCGGCCATGTACGGATGGAACTTGGTTTCCCAATCCCTGATGTTCGCAACGGGAATGCTATCGAGCAGTCCCTGGGTCACTGCAAAGATCGACATGACCTGTTGGGCGACCGGCATGGGCTGGTACTGCGGTTGCTTGAGGATCTCGACGGTCCGTGCACCGCGGTCCAATTGACGTCGCGTCGTGGCATCGAGATCCGACGCGAATGCCGAGAAGGCCTCGAGCTCGCGATACTGGGCGAGATCAAGCCGCAGTCGTCCGGCAACCGCCTTCATGGCTTTGATCTGCGCCGAGCCACCGACGCGGGAAACCGAGATACCGACGTTGATCGCGGGGCGTACGTTGGCGAAGAAAAGATCAGAGTCCAAAAATATTTGGCCGTCGGTAATCGAGATGACGTTCGTCGGGATGTAGGCCGAGACGTCGCCCGCTTGCGTCTCGATGATCGGCAAGGCGGTGAGAGAGCCACCCGTCTTGAAGATTGTCTTGTTGTCGACAATCGACGGATCATCCGAGAGCTTGGCGGCGCGCTCGAGCAAGCGCGAGTGCAGATAGAACACGTCGCCGGGATACGCTTCGCGGCCGGGTGGACGGCGGAGTACCAGCGACAGGGAGCGATAGGCTTGTGCTTGTTTTGACAGGTCATCGTACACGCACAGCGTCGGCTTGCCCTCGTAATACATGAAGTACTCGGCCATCGCGCATCCCGAGTACGGCGCGATGTACTGCATCGGCGCCGGGTCGGAAGCGGACGCATTGACGATGATCGTGTACTCCATCGCCCCGGTCTCGCGGAGCTTGGCTTCCACGGCGCGGACGGTGGAGGCCTTTTGGCCGATGGCGACGTAGACGCAGATGACGCCCGTGCCTTTCTGGTTGATAATCGTGTCGATCGCGATCGCTGTCTTGCCGATGCCGCGGTCGCCGATGATGAGCTCGCGCTGGCCGCGACCGATCGGGATCATCGAGTCGACGGCCTTGAGACCGGTCTGCAACGGCTCCTTGACGGGCTGGCGGACGATGATGCCCGGGGCGTCGGACTCGACCTTTCGCGTGAACTTCGTGTTGATCGCGCCGAGTCCGTCGAGGGGCCGGCCCAGCGCGTCGACGACGCGGCCGACCATCTCGGGTCCGACGGGGACTTCGAGCACGCGCGAGGTACGGCGCACCTCGTCGCCCTCGCGGAGCACGAGGTAGTTCCCGAGGATGACCGCGCCGATGTTGTCCTCTTCCAGGTTCAGCGCCAGCGCGGTGATCACCTCGCCGGTCTCGGACGCCGTGATCTCGAGCATCTCGCCAGACATCGCCTTCTCCAAACCATAGATGCGGGCGATGCCGTCCTTCACCTCCAGAACGCTGCCAACCTCCTCGACGTCAAGCTCCTGCAGGTCGGCCGCCTCGATTTCGCGGAGGAGAATGTCCTTGATCTCACCAGGACGGAGCGTTGTGTCGGAGGCCATATCGAATCGGGGGCTGAGGAGTCGGGGTACAGCTTGTGAAAATTATCACAAGCCGAGGTCGCCAGTCAACGCACGTAGGAGGCTCCGTTCACGTCTATGGTTGTGCCCGTGGCATGCGGCGCAAGTCCCGACGCCAGAAAGGCCACGACGTTCGCGACGTCCTGCGGAGGCGCCATCGTGCCCATGGGAATGTCTTGCACCAGCTTTTCCAGCCCGACCATCTGGATAGACTGCCGCGCCATATCCGTCGCGACCCATCCCGGCGCGACCCCGTACGCCAGCACGCCGTCACGGGCATAGCCTCTCGCGATGCTCTTGGTGAGCGCGACGACGGCGCCCTTCGAGGCCGCGTAGTGCATGTAATGCGGCGAGTCGCCGCGGAACGCGGCGCGGCTCGAGATGTTGATAATCGTTCCTCCGCCGCGTGAGCGAAAATGCAGAATCGCTTCCCGGCAGAGATCGGCGAGGGCGACCACGTTGACGCGCCAGGTGGTGTCCCACGCCGCGCGCCAGGCGTCGAGCGGATCGTCGATGCTGGCCTCGATCGCGACGCCGGCATTGTTCACGAGGACGTCGATGTGGCCACGCCACGCGACCGCGTCCGACCAGAGCTGGGTGCCGGCACCATCCGCGTCGAGCGGCGTGCGCACGGAGACGACGCGGTCGGTTCCGAGATCGGCGACGATCTGCTCGGCCTGTATCCCGCTCGCGCTGTAGTGGAGCACCACTTGGGCGCCCGCTTGGGCCAACGTCCGCACGATATACGCGCCAATGCCGCGCGATCCGCCCGTGACGAGCACCACCTTTTGGTTGAGATCGATCATGGAACAAGCTACCTTTTGGGCGGATTTTCGCTCATGTCCGACAACACTCAGTATTAGGTACCGAACAAATGCGTACGACCGGCACGGTCAAGTGGTTCAACGACGCCAAGGGTTTTGGGTTTATCACACCCGAGGGCGGCCAGAAGGATTGTTTCGTTCATCACTCCGCGATCAAGGGCAGCGGCTTCAAGTCGCTCGCCGAAGGTGAGCGCGTGGAGTTCGACGTGGTCCAGGGCGCGAAGGGTCCCGCGGCCGAAAACGTCACGAAACTGGGGCGCTAACTCCGCCGGCCATCTGGTGCGTGGCGAAAGCAACGCACCAGATGGTCGTTCACCAGGCCGATGCCCTGCATGTAAGCGTAGCAGATCGTCGAGCCCACGAAAGAAAATCCGCGCTTCTTGAGATCCTTCGCCAAGGCGTCTGAGACTGACGTCTTCGCGGGTATGTCTCCTATTGCCTTTCGCCGCCCGTCGATCGGGCGGCCATCCACGAAGCGCCAGACATAGGCGTCGAACGAGCCGAATTCTTTTTGAACCGCCAGAAACGCCTTCGCGTTCGTGACGGCCGAGGCGATTTTTTGGCGATTGCGTATGATCCCCGGATCAGTCAGGAGCTTCGCGAGGCGCGCGGGCGTGTAGCGCGCGACCTTCGCGGGGTCGAACTCGGCGAACGCCTTTCGATAACCATCGCGCCGCTTCAAGATCAGCTCCCACGTGAGGCCGGCCTGGGCGCCCTCTAAGATCAAGAACTCGAAGTGCACCCGGTCATCGTGCACCGGTACACCCCACTCTTTGTCGTGGTAGGCGATCATCGCCTCGCTCTTCGCCCACGGACACCGCACGAGATCCATAGCTCATCCTATTGCAGCTTTTGCTGTTCGTTGACAAACGCCTGTCGCCAAGCGTTTGTGCTTCGCGTGCAAAGACTCGCGATCCGGCTGTTTCTGCTATCGAGCGCGTGCTGGTGGGGAGCCGGCCTCGCTTTCTCCAACTTGTGGTGGCTGACGAACTCCCACCAGTTGGCGTGGATCATGTTCTGCTACGCCTGGGAAGTCCCCGTCGTCGGCTGGACGGGCGTCGTCCTCCTCCCGATCCTGCACTGGCGCGCCATCAACGGATCGGTTCGCGGACTCTCACGCTTCCCGCGCTTCGTGGCTACCTGCGCGATCGCGACGAGCACGCTCGGCTATGCGATCGGCGCGCTGCAACTGATCGCGTTCGCTCACATCCCGTATCTCGAAGCCGCGAAGGTCGTTGTGCAGGGCGCGCTGCTCGGCGCGATTCTGGCTGCGGCGGTCTTCCTCGAGGCCGAGCGCACGGCGCGCGAGGTCGCGCTCAGTGACGCCGCCCGCGCGGCCGCGGCCGCCGAGCCGATTCGCCATACGCTGGCGAAGAAGATTCGCTACATCACGATCACGATCGTCCTCGGCGCAACGATGCCGATTTTGCTGTTCGGCCTGACGCTCCAGCAGCGCCGACTCGAGGAAGCGCGTGGAGCGGCCCTCGTGCAAGCGTTGGCATCGAATCCACCGCCGGGTCCGATGCCAGCGTTCGGACCGCATACGATGCTCTACGCGACCACCGAGACGCTGACGCCAGCGCTCGCGGGCGTGCCGGTGCCGATCGGCAGTCCTCGCCGCGCGACGATCGTGCGGATCGGCACGCTCGCGCTTGATGCGTCGTTCTCTGGGACAACGGGATCGTTTGCCAGCCGATACGATAGTCATCGTGTCGTGGCGTTTCGGCGAACGGCGAGCGGCTTTCTCGTGGCGGTGTCACCATTGGCCGACTACGCGCACGGACTCGTTGGGGCCTCGACCACCGCCGGCGGGTTATGCGTGGTGGCGTTGGCCGTCGCGGTGCTGCTCGCGTTCGCGTTTTCACGGAATCTGGTCGATCCGCTGCAACGTCTGCAGGACGCGACGAGCGCGATGGCCCGAGGCGAGCGCGACGTCGCGACGGTGGCGGCAATGGGGAACGACGAGATTACCGCGCTGACGCGCCAATTCGATGCCATGGCCGCTCGCGTCCACGAGGATGAAGCGAAGCTCGTCCAATCCGAGAAGCTCTCCGCGGTCGGCCGCGTCGTCTCGGGCATCGCGCACGAGCTCAACAACCCGCTCGCCGCTGTCCTCCACTTCGCCGAGAACCTGTTGAGCGAAGAGTGGCATTCGCCGGACGATCGCGAAATGCTGCAGTCCGTCGCCACACAGGCGCGCCGCGCGCGGGCCATTGTGCGCGACCTCCTCTCGTTCGTGCGGGCACGCACCCAGACCGAGGAGACGGCCGACATCCACGATGTCGTCCGGCACGCCGCGCAGGCGGTCGCACCGATCCTCGCCGAAACTGGCGCATCGCTGTCCGTGTCCTTCGACACGGTATCCATCCCGCTGGTGCGAATCGATGAAGTCGGGATCGAACAAGTGTTGACGAACCTGATCGTCAATGGCGCGCAGGCCGCGGGCACCGGCGGCCGCATCGACGTCCTGGTCCGAGCCAACGGCGCTCGCGTCCGACTCTCCGTCAGCGACACCGGGCCCGGGATTCCGAACGACGTGATGCCACGGATCTTCGAGCCGTTCTTCACGACGAAGGGACCAGGCAAAGGGACAGGGCTGGGTCTGTCGGTCTCGCTCGGCATCATCCAGCAGCACGGCGGACGGCTCACGGCCGAGAATCTCACGGACGGCGGTGCGCGCCTCGCGTTCGACGTGCCGGTACACCCGGATCAGATAGTGGCCGCCGCGGAGATCCGCGAGCGCGAGGCCCATATCAACGGTTGCGCGGCCGGGCCCCGGGCCGATGGCGAGACCGTGATGGTGATCGACGATGAGGAGTCGATCCGAGCGGCGCTGCGGCTCTTTCTCGAGCGCAGCGGATGGCGCGTCGAGGAGGCGGAGAGCGGCCGCGCGGCGCTCGCGATGCTGCTCACGGCGCCCCCGAACCGATATCGCGCGGTCATCACCGACCTCACGATGCCGGATGTCACCGGTATTCAGCTCCACGACACGCTCGCCGCCGCGCGCCCGGACCTCTGCGCGCGGCTCATCATCTCCACCGGCGAGACGATCTCCGACGCCGTTGTGTCGTTCCGCGCGCGGTCGGGAAAGCCGTTCCTGGAGAAACCCTTCGAGTTCGAGGCGCTGACAGCACTGTTGGAACAAATGCCTTAGCTTTCCAACATGGCGCTTCAGTTCGATACGGCGGTTCCCTCAGGAACGCCGGCCAGCAATTGTGTCGCGTGCAAGCGGCCGATCGGGGACTCGTACTACACGGCCGGCAAGGCGATCGTCTGCGAGAGCTGCAAAACGCGGATCGAGACTACGCCGCGGCCAGTCACGACACCGGCACACATCGTCCGCGCGACGGTCTTCGGCATCGGGGGCGCCATCGCCGGCGCGGCCGTGTACTACGGTGTCCTGGCCTTGATTCATCTGCAGATCGGACTGGTGGCGATTGTCGTCGGCTACCTCGTTGGACGGGCCATGCAACTCGGCGCGGGTGGTCAGCGTGGCCGGCCGTTCCAGATCATCGCACTGATACTGACCTATCTCGGCATCGCGTTGGGTTTGACGGCCGAGCTGGTCAGGCTCGGCGGGACGGTGACACTCCAGACCGTGATCACCTTGCCGGTCATCGAGAGCTTCGGCGACCTGCCGGCCTCTTTCCTCACCGCCATCATCATCGCGGTCGGATTGCGGCAGGCCTGGTACATGAACCGTGATCCGGGTCGCCCGACATTCCAGGGTCCATTTCGGTTCACCGCACAGGCGTGACCACGTGCGCGCGGTGTGATACGGAGCTCGCGCCGGCGCTGCTCAGCTGCCCGAGCTGTCACGCGCTCGTCCATGCCGAGCGGCTGAAGCAGCTCGCGAACGAGGCCGAGGCAGCGGAACAAGCCGGTGCACTCAAGCCGGCCATGGAAAAGTGGCAGGCGGCACTCACCCTTCTGCCGGCTGACAGCGAGCAGTTCAAGGTGATCGAGACGCGCATCGCCGACCTGACGCGCCGAGCGACTCCGGGCAAGGCCAAGATGCTAGTCCTCGGTCTTGGAGAGCGGAGGACGGTGGTGTCGGCCTTCGTGTCCGTCCTATTCTACGCCGCGCTCTTCAAGTGGCCGGTCGCGCTTGGCATCATCGCCTGCATCTACATCCACGAGATGGGGCACGTGTACGTGCTGCGGCAACTCGGCCTTCCGGCGAGCCCTCCGTTATTCATCCCCGGCTTGGGCGCCGTGGTGGTCCTCAAGCAGTCGCCATCCACGCCGCACGCCGACGCGCGCGTGGGACTCGCGGGGCCGGTGTGGGGACTCGGCGCGGCACTCGCCACGTATGGCCTGTTCCTGGCGACGAAAGCGCCTGCATTGAGTCAGATCGCCGGGTTCACGGCGCTCATCAACCTGTTCAATCTCACGCCGGTCTGGCAGCTCGACGGCAGTCGCGGGTTCAATGCCCTCTCGCGAGAGGAGCGGTGGCTCGTCGTGATCGTGATCGGGATCGTCTTCTGGCTCACGCAGCAGCGATTCGTCCTGCTGCCCGGCGTGATCGCCATCTGGCGTGCGTTCGACAAAAACGCGCCAGCCGAGCGTGACCCCTCGACCCTCGGCACGTTCATCATCCTGCTGGCGGCGCTGAGCTGGCTATCGGCGACGCTCGGGTACAAGGTCTAACAATGCCGTCAGGAACGCGGCTCGGACCTCGGGCACCTTGGGGTTGAACGCGGCCATGTCCTCGAACAATTCCATCGTGTCGTGGCCGACGACATCGACGATGTCCATGAGCGCCTCATGCGTCCGTGTCGACAGCGCGAGGCGTTCGATGCCGGCCCGGACGGCACCACGGCCGATGAAGTGTGTCAAGAACTGCGATCTCGCGACCTGGGCGTCGTGCTCCTCGGGGGTGCAGCGCACGATGGTGAGGCCGAGGCGCCGATAGACCTCCTCGACGCACGCGACGGCGCGTTCACCGCCGGGTAGCGCGCAGATCGCCGCGCGTTGGCCGGCGCAGCTCACGGGCGCGGAGTCGGGTCCAAACAACGGATGCGTGCCGACGACGGGCCGTCCCGGCAACAACCGGGCGAGCAGGTCACACGGAATCATCTTGACGGAGCACACGTCGGCGACGATCGTGTCCGGTCCGAGTGCGTCGCGAGCCCCAAGGAGCGCCTGCTGTAGGCTGCGGATCGGGACGGCGAACATCACCAACGGCGCCGTGAGGTCGCCGAGCGCTACCCGATAACCAACGCGCTCCAGTTGGGCGGCGAAGTATGTGCCGAATCGACCGGCGCCGATGATACCGATGTCTATCAACCCGGAGGACGTCATGGTACCACTTGTCTCGCTGTGGATGCCTATCGTCGTGTCAGCGGTTCTGGTGTTCGTTGCCAGCTCGATCCTGCACATCGCCCTGAAATATCACAACGTGGACTATCGCAAGTTCCCCAACGAGGATGAGGTACGCGCGGTGATTCAGAAAGGCAATCCGCCGCCCGGCCAGTACCTCTTGCTCTACGCGCTGGGAGGCAATCCGATGAAGGATCCGGCGTTGATCGAGAAGTTCAAGCAGGGACCGGTGGGGCTGGCGTTCCTGCGCAAGCCCGGCATGCCGAGCATCGGCCCCCTGCTCGGGCAGTGGTTCACCTATCTCCTCGTCGTCTCGTTCTTCGTGGCGTATATCGCCGCGCACACGGTAGCGCCGGGCACGCCGTATCTCGCCGTGTTCCGCGTCGTCGGCGCGGTCGCCTTCCTGGCCTACGCGGGAGCCAGAGCCCAGAGCGCGATCTGGCAGGGCGAGCCGTGGGTGGTGACCACCAAAGATATCATCGATGGTCTCATCTACGGGTGTGTGACGGCCGGGACTTTCGGCTGGCTTTGGCCTAAAGTCTGACGGGACTGGCTCGGTGGCAGCGTGTTGTACTTGTTCCAGACGCGGCGCAACTGGCGGCTCGAAGCGAATCCCGAACGCTCGGCCACGCGCTCGAGATCGAGCGTCGAGTTCGTCAGCAGCTCGCGGGCGAGGGCAACGCGCAGGAGATGCACATAGTCCAGTGGGCTCATCGCGGTGTGTGACTGGAACAGCCGGGTGAGGTGACGCGCGCTCGTGTGGGCGACGGCCGCCAACGTGGCTGCCGTCCACGCGCGCGCGGGATCGGCCGCGATCGCGTCCTGGACGCGGTGGAGGCCAGGGTGGATGTGGTTTCTTCCCTCTAGCCAAGGCGATAGTTGCGGATCGGCGCCCGTTCGCCGCGCATAGACCACCATGTGGCGGGCGATGCCGACGGAACACTTCGGGCCGGCGATGTCCGCGATGAGCGCCAGCATCAGATCGAGGCCCGCCGTGACGCCGGCGCTGGTGTAGACGTTGTCGTCCGACACGTAGAGGCGATTGTCGAGCACCCGCGCCTTCGGCGCGAGGTGTCGCAGCTCGTCGCAATCTTCATGGTGCGTCGTGCAGAGCCTTCCATCGAGCAGACCCGCTTCGGCCGCCACCAGCGCGCCGGCGCAGATGAACACCAGGCGATGCGACGGGCGGGCGACGGCCCGCAACCACGTAGCGACAAGTTGACGCGCCTTCGGCGCGCTCATATCGGTCACGGTACCGCAGACGACCACCATCGCGTTCGTCGGTAGCGAGGCTGGCAGCGGGCTCAAGTCCGACAGCGTGACGCCGACGGACGTGGAGACGGCGGGAGCCGGACCGACGAACGTCGACGTGAATCGCACGGCACGCTGATAGCGATTCGCGAGACGCACGGCATCCGCCGGCCCGGCGAGATCGACCAGCAGCGTGCCTGGTAGGAGTACGAAGTAGACGGGCTGCGTCGACGTCACAGATCGTTGAGCGCCTGCTCGGCGGTGACGATGCGCGCGAACCGATCGGCGAGCACGAGCTCCGTGCGCTCCCGGATCTCCTCAGAGCTGAAGCGCCGCCCGGTCCGCGGATGCACCATCGGAAACGTCAACGTGGCCTCGGTGACATAGTCGACCTTCCATCCGGAGTCCGAGGCATGCCGCGTCGTGGTCTCGCAACACTGCTCGGTGCGAATGCCCGTGACGATCACGCGTTGAATGCCGCGCTCGGTCAACCACCCCGCGAGGGGAGTCCCGGCGAGCGCGCTGTGCATGCGCTTGTGAAAACTGAAGTCAGGCTTGATGGCGATCGGAGCAAGCGTGCGGACATGGCCTGACGCGAGGGAAAAAGCGCCCTCGTCTTCGACATGAAAAACCTGAACGACCGGCACTTTCCGGTCGGCACAGCCGGTAATCAGGCTTTGCAGACGGTCACAGAACCGGGGAAAGTCAGCGTCGGTCCAATACGGACGCTGCCTGAACGATTCCTGAGCGTCCACGACTAAGAGTGCGGTGTTTGTCATGCCAGGGAAAATGGCCCTGGGGCGGCCCCTACGCTATACGACGATCGGACACGTACCGGACAGAAACGGACGCCGGCTCCCGGTCGTAGGGGAAGTACCGTTTGAGCTCGAGGATCGGGCGCTCGACCAGACGCCAGCTGACGAACGCGATCGCGTACGTGACCGCGAAGCACAGGACCGTGAACGCGAATTGCGCGGGGAGGTGTGAGCCGAGCACCGTGGGCATCGCGTCCGGCGCCAGACCGCGCGCGTGGAGGAGGCCGACCACGGCAAGGTGGAAGATGTACATCGCGTAGCTATAGCGTCCGACGGCGCGGAGGGCGGGGTGCGCGAGGACGCGGTGCGCCAGACTGCCGGCTGGCGTTGTCGCGGCAAACGTGATGAACGTGCCGGCGATCACCGCGATCAGCGAGAAGCCGATGGTCGCGATCTCCGGGGACTCGTTGGCGACCCGAATCCGGAACGTGAGCGTCGAGGCCAGCAGGATGACACTCGGGATCGCCACGTATGCGAGCACGCGACGCCAGCGCGCCAGTCCGCCGTCTGACCGGGCGGCGATCGCCAGGAGGGCACCCAGCGCGAGCGTATCAAGGCGGGTCGGCGTCATGACCACGAGGTCACGCGGTGGCGTGCCGGTGAGAAAGAGCGCGATGCGTAACAGCGGGCACACGATCAGCAAGCCGATACAGATTCGCGTCAGCGTGCGGCGGTCGACCAGGAGCACGAGCGCGGGCCAGATCAAATAGAATTGCTCTTCGACGGCGAGCGACCAGAGATGCGCCGTGCGCATGGCCGCGGCCGGCCAGCCGTGCAAGGCAATCAGGTAGTTCGTCGTGTACGTCCAGTACCACGGCTGCACGTGGCGGATCTCTCGAGCCGCATCGGGAAAATGGCGTGCCACGACCGGGATGGAGGACGCCAGGATGACGAGCGCGATACTGAGGTAGTAGATCGGGAAGATCCGCAGCACACGCCGGGCGTAGAAATTCCGGAAGTAGTGCTGTCCACCTTTGGCGTCGAGCAGGATGCCAGTGATGAGAAAACCCGACAGGACGAAGAAGAGGTCGACACCCGACCAGGTGCTGCCGGTAACGGCTTGTGCGGCGCGATCGAGCGTGGTGGTGGGTGTGATCCACATCGCTGAGTGGTCGACGAGGACCGCCAACATCGCGAGCCCTCGAACACCATCCAGCGTGTCGATTCGATCGCCGCTATATACTCGAGGCTGGTTTGTGTTTGACACGAGGCAATTGCCCCGAATCGCAAGACCCCTGCCGCACTACCCGAACGAAGCTTCGTCGGCGGTCGGTCCGTAGATCGATGGCACCGGCACGTTGTTGAGCCTCAAATACACCGTGAGCTGCCCGCGGTGGTGGGCCAGGTGATTGAGCACGCCCGACCGCAGGTTCTCGTATCGCGATACCTCGCTGACGACATGGCCCCGCGCGAGCATCCGCCACTTCGTCTCGAGGTGTGCGTCGTTCGTCTTCTTGAGCGCGTCCTTCGAGCGCGCGACGTTGGCGTCGAAGGCCGCGAGGAGATCCTGATTCGATTTGACCGGCGGTAGCGGTGGGCCAGCGGCGACGTCGAACTCGTCCTGGGTGAGCATCATCGCGATCCACCCCGGCATGTTCGCCACGAGCCCCGCGAGCCGACCCATTGGCATCGACTTCTCGTGGGGTTTCCAGTCGGCTTTATTCTCCGGCACCCTTTCCAACACACGCCTGGTGATGGCCGCTTCGTTTTCTAGCTCAGCCAGCAAACGATCCGTCAGGGTCTTCGCCATTACCAGAGTCCCCGCTCGTTGAGTGACAAGATGACAGTACTCAACCGATCGGCGGCATTCCACCAATTGCGCTGCACGGCCGCGTCGGCCGCGGCACCCTTGCCGGCCTCGATGGCGCGCACGATCGCCTCGTGCTCGACGACCGAGCGGTCGGCGGCGGCCGTCAAAGCCGTGGTATATAGGTGGTTATAGCGCTCGGCTTGCGGCTTGATCGCATCGTGCAGCGCTCTCAGGCGGGGCCCGGCGCCGAATTCGACGTACGTGCGATGAAACGACATGTCGAGCTCGAAGTACCGGGAGGGATCCGGACGCGCCGACCGTCCAGTGGCCGCGATCTCCTCGTTTATCCGATGCAGCCGGCTCGTGAGTGCCGTCCGCTGCTTCGCCGGCCGCTTGGCCGCGAGCCTGGCCGCCAGCCCTTCGATCTCGGCGATGATCTGGAACAGCTCTCGGACATCGTCCTCGGTCATGGGAGCGACCAAGAGCCGGCGCTCGTTGTCCCAACCGGCGCTCACGATGTACCCCTCTTGCTCCAGCCGGTGGAGCGCGCTCCGCACGGGTGTGCGGCTCACCCCCAGGCGTTCGGCGATGTCGTTCTCGATCACCCGAACGCCCGGGGCGAGCCGCCCGTGGACGATCATCTCGCGCAGCTGTTTATAAGCCTGCGCCGTTCGATCCCCGCGACCACCCGTCGTCTTGGCCGCAGCCTTTCCCCGTACCTGAGCGCTCACCGCTCAATGTTACGTGCCGTTCTCCACCGTCGGCAACGGGAAGCAGAGCTGGGTGCCAAAGGTCCCCCCGTCTTTGAATGGCGTCCCGACCGGGGGGTAGTATGGGATGAGCGTTTGCCCATACCGAATCATGTCGGCCAGCCGGTGTCCCTCCAGCCACAACTCGGCCGCACGCTCGTGGACGATGGCCACTTTCACGCTCGCCTGGTCCGTCGGCCCGGAGTACTCCGTCACATGGGCCGAGTCACGGACGTGGTTCAGGAACCCGATCGCGCCCGAGGGATTGCCTGCTTCATTTGCCGCCTCGGCCTGAATCAACTGCGCCTCTGACCAATGGGCGATAGGAATCGGCGTGCCGATCGTCGGGTCCTTCTCTGCCGCCCACACATGGGTCACCTGGTCCTGACCCAGGATGCCGGTGGAGTCGACCATCACTCGTGGATCCTGCACGCCGTTGGTCATGAAATGCTGGAACGGCACGTCGACTGAATAGAACAAATCACGGAACATGACGGTGTATAGTCGATTCTCGCGCCGCGTGCTGCCACCGTCGTAGGTGGCGACCTTGAGGAATCCTTTCGGGATCAGCGCCGCGTCGGCGGCAGCGTTGACGCTTTGGCCGCGATCGAGCCGCTCACGCGCGCGGCCCAAGAGTGCCATGTTCAGCGAGACGCTGTCGTGCGCCGTCGTCGCGTTCGTGATGGCGACGCCGAAGCGCGCCTCGGCGAGACCCAGCAGCGAGTCAGGCGTGATGTGGGGCCCGCCGTCGATGGCGCCGGCGCACATCGTCTCCCCCATCAGGGTGAGCGTATACCCCGTGTACGCCGCCGTCTGCCCGATCAGCTGTACGCGGTTGGGCACTTGCGTGGCGGTCCATCCATTCAAGAGACTGATCAGGGTATCGCCGTCGAACCGGGCCGTCGACAGTGGCGCCCAGACGCCGGGATTTTGTTGGCTGCCCGGATTGTTGCCGATCGGCGCGCAGGTGAAATCGAGGATGGGACTGCTGGCGTACATGGTACGGCGGTCGTAATCCCACCCGAGGGCGAACAGCTGCGCGTCCGCCAGCTCATCGCTGACGAGACCCGTCGCTGTAGCGTAGTCGGCGTACGCGCACTCAAAATCGGCGACCACGCTGTTGGCGATCAGCGGCGCGTTGGCCGGTTGAAGCAGGCTGCTCGCCAGAACCTGGCTGGCCGATGTTTCCGTGAGGCTGCCACACCCGGCGGCAACCAGAGCGAGCGCGATAACTATAGGTGTCTTCATAGTTAGAACGTCAGGTTGACCGTGGTGAAGAACTGCGATGGCAGAGGGACGAGGGCTTGGCTGAACGGTACGAACGAATCGGTGATGTCGACGCGCGTCTCCGGATCGAGCCCTTTGTAGCTCGTCCACGTATGGAGATTGCGACCGCCGACCGTCACGCTGATGTGGCTCGCGCGGACCGAGCGCGCCCACTCGTCGGGCAGCGATAACGTGCCCGAGACCTCGCGCAGCTTGGCGAAGTCGGCGTTCTCGATCCAGGGCTGAATGTATGTGAGGCTGCCGTGATCGCTCTGCAGCGCCGCCACATAGCGCGGATCGTAGTTCTGCGGCTTGTACGAGGCGAGGCAGTAGCCGAAGTCGATGCAGCGGAGATAGTTGTCGGCGTCGAAGAGTTGCCAGCCAGTCCGCGCGTCGACGAGGGTGTGAATCCGGAGTTTGCGGAACAGCGTGAGGTCGAAGCCGCCCGATCCCACGAACTTCGGCACCGGCTGCCCGACCGGCACGAGCGGCGCGCTGGCGCACGGCACCGGCGCGTGACCGGCCTTCGCGCCGCCATCGCACATGAGATTGGTCGCTACGCCGCTCGAGAGCGTGGCGCTCAGGACCTTCTTCGAGAAGTAGGAGTTGAGTGGCAACCCTTGCTCGTCATACGTGATGGGCAGCGAGGGGGACGGGTTAAATGGCGGGAGGCCGCCGAAATTGGTGATCTCGTTGGCGTCCGTCGACGTGTTCGCGAAGAGGTCGAGGCCGACCGGTCCATCGCGCAGCACCTGCGCCGTGGCCTGAATCTCGAATCCGTGACTGTACACCTTGCCGGCGTTGATGAATTCCACGCCGGGGGAACCCTTGGACGGGGGCAGATTCTCGGAGAGGATCTCGTTGATCGTGTTGCGGGAGTAGTACGTGAAGTCGATGCCGATGCGCGTGAGCACGCTGGCCGTAAATCCGGCCTCGATCTCCTGGCCGCGCTCGGGTTGCAGGTTCGGGTTGCCTGGCGCGAATGGTGTCGCGATCACCGAGCCGTTCGGGCCGGCCGCCGACACATACAAGGGGAGCGCGGCGAAATTCGGCGGCTGATTGCCGGACTCGCCGTAGGCCGCGCGGAGTTGGAGCTTGTCGATCGCGTGAATTCCCCAGAAGCTCTCGTCGCTGACGACCCAGCTGCCTTCGACCTTGGGATAGGTGACCCATTTGAAATTCGAGCCGAACGCGCTGTTGTTGTCGACGCGGACCGCGCCCGTAATGAACAACCGATCGCGCCAGTTGAACTGCTGCTGGGCATAGAAGCCCAGCGTGTTGTTGGTGACGAAATCGCCATCGGTCCGAATCACCGCCGCGCCCGAGATCGCGGACACGCCCGGACCCGGGAACTCAGAGGCGTCGACGTCGGTCGAGTCGATGTGGCGTGAATACCATTGCGCGCCGAGCGACGTGTTGGATTTGAGGGACGCGAAGAGCGGCAGCGAAAACGTGCCCGCGTAATCGAGCGTCGTGGTCTGCGTGTTTCGATTCTGCACGCTGTTCGACCCTTCCGCGGTCACCGGAGGGAAGTACTGGGCGACCGACGCTGGCATGAAGTTGATCAGTCCCTGATTGGTCTCGTTGCGCTGGTCATAGCCGACGATCAATCGATGACTGAACCAACTGCTCGGACGGTTCGTGACCGTCGCCGTCCCCGTGAACCCGTTCAAGTCCTGGGTATTGGAGAACACCCCGGAATTCTCGGCCGACGGCGGCGCTTGATAGTAGCCACCGCTGTTGGGGAAAAAGCCCGGTGAGCCAAAGAGCGCTCCGAACATCGGGCTGAGTCCATTCTCCTGACCCAGGGCCGCGTGGTTATGCACGATATACAGCGTGGAACCAAAATCGAGCGTCTGCGTCGCATGGTACAGCACGTTGCTCGTGGCCGCGAGACGCCGCTGTGCATTGGTGCGGTCGACGCCATTGTCATAGTCGTAGTCGGCGCCGATGCGGTAGGTCACTTGCTGCGTGCCGCCGGCGACCGAACCCGAGAGCCCGACCTGGTCGGCCGTGCGAAAGAGCGGGGTGCCGGATGCGTCGGCTACCGCGGCGCCGTTCCACGAGTCGAGCTTACTGGTCGCGGGGTTGATGAAATAGTTGGTGGGCATCCGACCGGCTTGATCCGGAAACCACATAGCACCCTGACGCGCCTGGATATCGAACGCGGGTTTCCCGGCCACACCCTTCTTTGTGATGACTTGGATCACGCCGTTGGACGCCTCCGTTCCATAGATCGTGGCGGCGGCCGGGCCCTTGAGGATCTGAATGCTCTCGATCTCTTCCGGGTTGATGTCGTCGAGCCGCGACGTGACCTGGTTGCCCTGGACGTTGGGACCTTGGGGACCCGTGCCAGCGTCGTTGGCCACGCGGACGCCATCGATGTAGAGCAACGGCTGGGAGTGCAAGGATATCGTGTTCACGCCCCGGATCTGGATCGCCGGACCGGCGCCGACCATCGCGCTGCCGGGGATGATCGACACGCCGGCGGCCCGTCCTTGTATCAAATTGCCGAGATCGGGAGAGCCGGACTGTTGGAGCGCCGGCGCCGCGTCGATCGTCGACACCGCGTTCCCCAGTGAGCGCTGCTGCACTTCGCCCGGGGTGCCGGTGGTGACGATCTCGTCGAGCTTCACGGCCGTTTCGTCGAGCGCGATCTCCACATCGCGGGCGCCGACCGCGACGGCCCGACGTGCGGAGCTGAATCCCAGGCGCCGGACAACGAGCGTCACGGAATCGCCGGTGAGACCGTTGATGACGAAGCGGCCCCGGACGTCGGTGACGGCGCCAATCGTGCGCCCCTCGACGCCAACCTGCGCCGCCTCGATCGGGGCGGACCCGCTTGCCCTGACGACCGAGCCGGAGACCGTGCCTCCGGGTCCCTGCGCTCCCGCGACCCCCGCCAGCCCGACCCACGCGAGAGCGACGAGCCACCACCGACCACGCTCATGCATTCGCCCACCTCCTGGAAGGCCGTCGGTATACCTTGTGTATACATTCCGTGCTCGCGACGATACGCACGGAACGGCCGCCGCACAAGGGTGCCGTGAAACCTGCGGGCGGGCGCCTCCGTATGGCCTGGGGCCTTTTCTGGTGGTATACTGGCTGTATACAATATGCGCACATTTGCCGCCTGGCCTGGGGTGGGGCTTTCGGGCGGGCGTTGGGACTCACAATTTGCTGACCGCATGACTACGATCCGCCCACTCGAATCCGCCGACGACTACCGCGCCTGCGTCACCATCCAGCACGAAGTCTGGGGCGCGGACTATTCGGATACCGTGCCACCGGCGATCCTCAAGATCGTCCAAAAAGTCGGGGGCATTGCCGTCGGCGCGTTCGACGCGGATGGCGCCCTCGTTGGATTCGTGTTCGGCATCACCGGTGTCGACAACGGTGAGCTCGTCCACTGGTCGCACCAACTCGGCGTCCGCGAGAGCGAACGGAACGCCGGCATCGGCCGGCATCTCAAGGAATACCAGCGCGAGGTGCTCCGCGGCCTGGGCGTCAAGCGCATGCGCTGGACGTTCGATCCGCTGCAAGCCAAGAACGCGCACCTGAACCTGAACCGCCTCGGCGTCGACGTCCTCGACTACGTGCCCGACATGTACGGGGCCTCCGATTCGATTCTCTTTCGTGGCCTCAAAGGCACCGACCGGTTCATCGCATCATGGGAGCTCGATCGTCCCAAGCCGCGGCCGCTCGCCGACCCCGACGGCATTCCGCTGCTCGATGGCACGCCGACCGACTGTCCGCCGCGACTCAAGGTCGCCGTCCCGCTCGACATCGGTGCGCTGCTGCGCACGGACCCGTCCGCGGGCGCGACGTGGCGGATGCGGACGCGGCCCGCATTCCTGTGGGCCCTCGAGAACGGGTATCGCGTCGACGGCTTCGCGCGCGACGCCCAAGCGCAACTCGGCTACTACATCTTGACGCATGATCCGGGTCGCTGAGCTGGCGCTCCGCGAGATCCGACTGACGCTGCGCGAGCCATTCCGCATCTCGTCGGGCGTCATGAGCGAGCGGCGCATCCTGCTCCTCGAGTTGCGAGACTCGGACGGCAACCTCGCGTGGTCAGAGTGCGTCGCGTTTCAAAATCCCATCTATTCCGCCGAGACGATCGACACGGCCTGGCTCGCGATTACTTCGTGGCTGGCGCCTCGCGTGCTCGGCATCGAGTTCGGATCGCCCTCTCAGGTCAAGCCGGCGCTCGACGATGATCTCCGCGGGCATAACATGGCCAAGGCAGCCGTCGAGATGGGCATCTGGGGGCTTTCGGCGCTGCGCGCTGGCAAGCCTTTGGCGGAGACGCTCGGCGGGACCCGCGATCGCGTCGTCACGGGTATCTCGCTCGGCATTCAGGCGACGCCCGATGCACTCGTGACGCGGGCGAAAGACGCGCTGGCGGCTGGCTATCGCAAGATCAAAGTCAAAATCATGCCGGGCAAAGACGTCGAGTACGTGGCCGCCGTCCGGGAGGCGCTAGGACCTGACGTCAGCATTATGGCCGACGCCAACTCGGCGTATACCCTCGCCCAGGCGGACCACCTCGCGAAGCTGGACGCGTTCAATCTCATCATGATCGAGCAGCCGCTGGGCGAGGATGACCTCGTGCGTCATGCCGCGCTGCAGCGACGACTGGCGACGCCACTGTGCCTCGACGAATCGATCACGAGCCTCGAGCGCGCCCAGGACATGCTGACGCTCGGCTCGGGAAAGATCATCAACATCAAGCCCGGCCGGGTGGGAGGGTTCGCCGCCGCGCGCGCCATTCATGATCTGGGTGTTCCGGTGTGGTGCGGGGGCATGTTGGAGAGTGGCATCGGCCGGGCGTACAACGTCGCGTTGGCGTCGTTGCCGAATTTCACGCTCCCAGGTGACCTGAGCCCGAGTGCGCGCTATTGGGATCGCGACATCGTCACGCCCGAGTGGACCATGGACGCCGAGGGCATGGTGAAGGTGCCGAGCGAGTCACCGGGCATCGGCGTCACGGTCGATGTCGACCGCGTCGAGAATCTCACGGCTCGCCGACAGGTGCTGACCGCCGCCAGATGAGATAGGCGGGCATCCCCACCGCGAGTGCGACCAATCCGGCAATGGCGCGCGCGGGCTGCCCGACAAGCGTCGCGATGACGATGCCGAGCGCCGCGAGGACGAAGAGGGCCGGCGTCCACGGATAGCCAGGCACGCGGAACGGACGCGGCGCGTCGGGCCGCGTGCGCCGGAAGACGAATACGCTGACGGCCCCGAGGCCGTAGAAGATCCACGCCGTGAACACGACGTAGGTCAGGAGCTGCGTGTACGTCCCGCTCGCCGCCAGCACCATCGACCACAACGCCGTGGCGGCGATCGCGATGGCGGGCGTGCCGAGGCGTGGGTGTATCTCGGCGAGCTTGCGGAAGAAGAGGCCGTCTTTGGCCATCGCGTAGAACACGCGCGGGGCGGTCAGCAGGATCGCGTTCACGGCGCTGAACATCGACAGCAGCACGACCACGGCAATCGCGCGGCCGGCCGCGGGCCCGAACGCGGCGCGGACCGCTTCCGAGGCGACGCGGTCCGACTTGGCGACCGTGGCCGGACCGAGCACGGCGAGATAGCCGATATTCGCCATGAGATACAACGCGATCAGTGCGGCCGTGCCGATCGCGATCGCGCGGGGGAACGTGCGCTGCGGCTCGAGCGTCTCGCCGGCGGAGAACGTGACGTAGGTCCATCCCTCGTACGCCCACAGGACCGCGACCATCGCGACGCCGATTCCAGTCAGCAATCCGGGCCCCGGCGCGACCGGTGCGGTGGCCGCGGTGGCCGGTCCGGCGACGCGACCGACCGCCAGGAGTCCGACGCTCATGAGTACGATCGCACCGACTTTCACTGCCGTGGTCCAATCCTGTACGCGCGCGCTCTCCTTCGTGCCGCGAATGTTGAGCAGGGCGAGCACGACGATCATGCCGAGCGCGATGCCCCGTGCCGCGATTGGGGACAGCGGCACGAGCTCTTGGAGATACGCCGTCGATCCCACGGCGAGCGTGGCGACGGACGCCGGCGCGATGACGGTGAACAGCATCCAGCCGAAGAGAAACGCGCTGGGGCGGCCGAAGGCGTCGCGAATATAGACGTAAATGCCACCGGCTTGCGGCATCATCGCGCCAAGCTCGGCGTACGTGATCGCGCCGAGGAACGACAGGAGACCGCCGGCCACCCAGACGCCGAGGGCGAGACCGACGTGGCCGCCGGTCTCCTGCAGCACGGGGCCCGGCAAGAGGAAGATCCCAGAGCCGATCACCGTGCCGAGTACGATGTAGACGAGATCGCCGAGGCGGAGAACACGCGCGAGCGTGCGCGTCACTGTACCACCGGTCGAACCACCGGTATCTCGAGCGCGCTCGGGTGTTCCGCGTCGTGATACAGCGTGATGTGCGCGGTGCGGGCGTCCTTTCCACTCTCATTCGCGACGACGCCGCCCGAGTGGTAATTCTTTTCGACGTAGATCGAGTTCGGCGAGCTGATGACGAGGCGCAGCCGGCTGCCCTTCGCTACGAGGCGTGAGAAGAACTGGAACGTACTGAAATCATACCGCTGGACCTCTCCCGGCTTGACCAGCGTTTCGTGCCGTGGCGACTCGCGATATCGTGCCCGCAGCATCGCGTCTGTCAGTGCGATACTGCGACCGTCCGGTTCGATTTCTGACACCGTGATGCTGAGATCCGCGTCCGGCACATCCATGGCGAGCCACAGCGTGAGGTGCAGCCAGCCAGTGATCTCGGTTGCCTCAGTGAACGGCGCGGTGTGATAGACGACGCCGGCGCCGTACAGGTTCAACGCGTAGCGTTGATCGGTCGTCGTGTTGTCGATGTCCGTGCGCTCCAGTTCATCGCCCGGGCGGGTGTCTAACGGGTCGTCGCTCCAATGATCCGCGCCGGTTTCCTTCTGCGAACCCAGCGTGCCCGACGAGAAGGCGTCGATCGAGTGACCGCCGAGATAGAGCATCTCCGGATGCGCCCCGATGCCACCGAGACTATCGGCATACTTCCAGAGCTCGGCGCCCTTGCCG
>DATHNL010000129.1:0-19216 GCA_035486035.1 Gemmatimonadaceae bacterium | reverse complement strand
GGCGTGACGGTCCTCGACGAATCGAGCAAGTCGTCCGAGAGCCTCGCCTGGACCTTCTACAAGGACGGCGTCCGCGAGCTCCGCTTCGAGAAGGGCTTCGAGGCCGACGACCTGGTCGCGTTCCTCGACGTGATCCAGCGCGCGCGGCGCAACACCGAGGATGACGACCTCCTCGTGATGCTGTGGGAGAATGACCTGGCCCACCTGCGCTATCGCTATATCGATATCGGGAACGACACATCGGGCGTTCCGGACTTTTCGCCGGAGGCGCCCGAGCCGCGCGTGATCGAGCCGCCGGGGCCGGACGATGCGCCGACGCCGGACGAGACCTTGCTCCAGTCGCGACCGGGCACCGTCAATCTCGAAGACTTCGACGCGACGCTCTACTTCCTCGACCAGCACGAGGTCGAGTATCTCAAGGGTGAGGTCGAGAAGGAGTACGCGAGCGATCTCCGGGCGAATGTGCTGGCCATCCTGCTCGACATCTTCGAGCTCCAGGCCGACGGCGCCGTTCGCACCGAGATCGGCGAAATTCTCGACGGGCTCATGCTCCTGCTCCTGAGCGCGGCCCAGTTCCAGTCCGTCGCCTACCTGATCAAGGAAACGCGCGACGCGGCGGAGCGGACCAAGGGGCTGGAGCCGCCGCACCGGGCGCTGTTGGCGAAGATTCCCGATCGCTTGAGCGATCCGATGGCGCTCGCTCAAGTGCTGCAGTCGCTCGACGAGGGCCACGAGCTGCCGCCGCAGGAAGATCTCAATGCGCTCTTCGATCAGCTCCGTCCGTCGGCGCTGGCGACGATCTTCGACTGGGTGGGCCGCGTCAACAATCCCGCCGTCCGCACGCTCCTGCAGACCGCGGGTACGCGCATTGCCGCGAACCATACGTCCGAGCTCATGAAGCTGATCGGCAACAGCGATCGCGTGGTCGCGGTCGAGGCGATCCGGCGCGCGGGCGCCATGAAGAGCGCCGCGGCCGTCGCGCCGCTGGGCAAGCGCACGTCGGACCGCGACCCGGGCACACGCCTCGCCGCCGTCCAAGCGCTCGCCGACATCGGCTCGGCCGGCGCGCTCCAATGGCTGGAGCGCGCGGTCGAGGACGATGATCGCGATGTCCGCGTCGCCGTCGCCCGCGCACTGACGGCCCGTGCCTATCGCCCGGCGCTGCCAAAGGTCGAGGCGATCGTGAAGGGCAAGGCGATCCGCGACGCGGATCTGACCGAGCGCATGGCGATGTTCGAGGCCTTCGGCGCGCTCTCCGGCGACGCCGGCGTGCCGCTGCTCGACAAGATCCTCAACGAGCGCACGTTCCTCGGCAAACGCGAGGAGCCGGAGATGCGCGCGTGCGCGGCCATGGCCTTGGGTCGCATCGGTACCGACAAGGCGACCGAGTCGCTGCGCAAGTCGGTCAATGAGAAAGAGGTCATCGTGCGCAATGCCGTGAGCAAAGCGCTGCGTGGGGGCAATCAGGCATGATGAAGTACGCAGGGCGCTTCGCGCCTCCGCGAACGAGAGCCGCGCATGAGCGCTCCCACGAAGAGCCGCCCACGAGCGCTCCCACCAAGAGCCGCGCATGAGCGCTCCCACGAAGCCGCCCGCATCGACCGGCGCCGCTGGGACAGCCAGCGCGTCTGCGCGAGCGCCGAAGGCGCCGCGAGAAGGGGTTTCCAACCCTCACAAGAACGAGTCGGGCAGCGATGCCGCCGTCCGCAAAGTTGGCCGCGCGTTCATCATCACGTTCTACGGCGCGCTGCGCGCCATCAAGCTCTACCCGATCGAAAACGCGGCCGTGCAAAAGTCGCTCGACGACCTGACGCAATCGAGCCGCATGCTGTTGCACCAGGAGAAAGAGCTCGAGTTCCGCGCCAGCGGCGAATTTATTTTTATCAACCAGACGCGCTTGCGCCTGGACGTAGACAACTACACGAGCTTCAGCAACCTGTTATCGCTGTTCCGCGCCAACGGGGTAGGCTCGCTCCGCGTGATGGAGGGCGTCACCGCCCGCGAGTGGCTGGTCCTCCTCTCGCTCCTGCAGGCGCCAGGCAACGAGGGCCCCGAGGAGCGCTACTTCCAGCTCGCCGGCAAGCTGGAGCAAGCGAAGGTGCTGTCGTTCGAGTTCGGCCCGCCGGTCGACGCCGGTCTCGACGCCGAAGTCAAGGAGCAGGTGAAGGAGGCGGCCAAGCGGACGTATCGCCAGTCGGTCGCCGTCACGAAAGAGTGCATCAACTCGGTTCGCCTCGGCAAAGCCCCGAACGTCAAGAAGCTCAAACGCGTGGTGCAGGGGATCGTCGACGCGATCCTGAACGATGAGACGTCGCTCTTCGGCCTGACGACAATCCGCGATTACGACGAGTACACGTTCACGCACAGCGTCAACGTGTGTATCTTCTCGGTCGCCCTCGGCCGACGCCTCGGCCTTGGGAAGCTCCAGTTGTACGATCTGGGGCTGGCGGCGTTGTTTCACGACATCGGCAAAGCGCGCGTCCCGTCGGACGTGCTGAACAAGGCCGACGGACTGACCGAGGAAGAGTGGCGGCAAATCACGAATCATCCCTGGCTCGGCGTGCTCTCGCTGTTCCGCATGCGCGGCTCGCAGGATCTCCCGTATCGGTCGATGGTGGTCGCCTACGAGCACCACATGAAGACCGACCTCTCGGGCTATCCCAAGGTCGTCCGCCCGCGCCAGATGTCCATCTTCAGCAAGATCGTGGCGGTCGCCGACGGCTTCGACGCCGCGACCTCGCGACGGGCGTATCAGACCGACCCCCTGTCTCCGGCAGCCGTTCTGCAGGAGATGCGGGACAATCCGAAGCGCGGCATGGACCCGGTCGTCGTCAAAGCCTTTATCAACCTGCTCGGCTTGTACCCCGTGGGCACACTGGTCGTCCTCGACACCTTCGAGCTGGGCATCGTGCACTCGGCGAATCCCAACCCCGAGGTGATGTCGCGCCCGATCGTGCGTATCGTCAGCGACCCGCAGGGCAATATTCTGCACCCGGGTGCGCTCGTGGACATGGCCGAGCAGAACGCCAGTGGCCTCTTCGTTCGGACGATCATCAAGACTGCCGACCCGGATCGATATGGCATCCGGATCGGTGACTATTTCGTTTGAGGCGCTTCGCGCCCAGGGCAAACGCGCGCTGGTTTGTTATGTAACGGCGGGTCACCCGACCTTGGCCGCCTCGGCCGAGCTCCTCGGTTCGCTGGCCGATGCCGGCGCTGATGTCGTCGAAGTCGGCGTCCCGTTTTCAGATCCACTAGCCGACGGCCCGGTCATCCAAGCGAGCAGCCAGCAAGCCCTGTCACTCGGCGTCACATACTCGCGCGTTCTCGATCTCATATCGACCGTCGGCCCAAAAATCCCGGTCGTCCTGTTCTCGTACCTGAACCCGATCCTCGCGGCAGGCCCGGATGCGCTGAGTAGAGCGCGCGCCGCAGGCGCCGCCGGAATTCTGATCACAGATCTGCCCGTAGGAGCCGATCCAGCCCGAGAGAAATGGCTGGGAGAAAGCGGCCTAGACTTCGTGCGCCTGGTCGCGCCGACGACACCTACGGAACGCATGGCCGAAATCGCCCGCCACGGCCGCGGCTTCGTCTACCTGATCAGCCGCCTTGGCGTAACGGGTGCCCGGGCCGACCTACCGGCCGACCTGCCGGAGACGATCGCCCGCCTCCGCTCGGCGACCACGCTCCCGATCTGCGTCGGCTTCGGGATCAGCCGTCCCGAGCACGCATCAGCAGTTGGCCGACAAGCAGATGGCATCGTGGTCGGCAGCGCGCTGGTCTCCGCCGCGGGCCGCAGCGTCAAGGAGGCGCTGGCTTTGGTGCAGGCGCTGCGTAAGGGTCTCGACGCCGTTACGGGGTGACTGTCCCATGCGTGTTGTAGCGTGGGAACATTTCTAAGACGCTATACCCGCGCGGTCGGATTCGCTGGCTCGCTCCTGCTCATCGCGGCCCTGGTCTGGGACCGCTCATGGGAATCGCGCGGGGTATCGATGCTCTTGCTCGCCGGGCTTTCCGTCGTGCTGCGCATCGGCCAGATCCCGCTCACGAAATACTCGGCGGTCAACCTGCTGAGCGCCGTCGCCGTCGGCGGTGCCTTGCTCGTCGGCGCGCCGGCGACCGCGCTGGCGCTCTATACCGGCGTGCTCATCGCCGACCTGATCGTCCTGCGAAAAACCGGCGAGTTCGCCTGGATCAACGCCGGCCGCGAGGTCGTCGCCCTGATCGCGGCCTATGGCTTCTACGCGTGGGTCATGAAGTGGATGGGCGCGCGCACGCTCTCGCCCGAGACGGTCCCGGCGGCAGCCCTCTTCGCCGTACTCTATTTCACGCTCAGCCGCGCGCTCCTGTACTTCACGCTGCTGCTCCGCGACAAGCTGCTCCCGGATGAGTTGTCGCTCATCATTCGTTACGAGTTGATCGTGTTCGGCGCGGGCGTCGGTGGCGCCGCCGCCGCGCTCATCTCGATCGCGTTCTACGGCTTCGGCGCCTGGCCGATGCTCCTCGTGCTCGGCGTCTCGGGCTGGGTCCTCAAGCGAGTGCTCGAGGAATCCATCGCGGCCGAGGAGTTGAGCAACATCCATGCGGTCGACGAGGTCGTCATGGCCGATGTCGGTCTCGCCGAGGGTTTCGCCTGGATCGAGCGCCTGGGTCACCGGCTGGTGGACTGGGGCACCATGCGGATCTTTCGCCTCAGCGCGGACGGCCTGCGTCTCGTCTGGCAAAGTGGGCAGGGCCTCATATCGGAACCCGAAAAACCGGGATCCGACGGCGCCATACTCCGCCGGCTCGCGCTCGACAGCGGCAAACCGTGCGTCGTCATCGATGCGTTACGCGATCGCCGTGTCGAGAACCCCCGTCCCGAGGCGCGAAGCGGTATCGTGCTCCCGCTCAGATTCGGCGACCGCAACGTCGGCCTCGTGGAGCTCGAGCACCACAAGCGCAGCGCCTACGGCAAGAAGGAAGTCGCCCTGGTCCAGCGCTTCGCCAACCAGCTCGCGACGACGCTGCACATCAACGACCTCCGTCAGCCACTGCTCGACGCCGTCACCAGCGTCGGCAGCCAGATCCGCACGCTCGGCGACTCGGCCCGCACGCTCCGTGGCGGCGGCGAGGGCGTCGCCCGTACGATCGCCGAGATCTCCCGGGGGATCGTCTCCGAGAACGAGGAGCTCGAGCGCTCGCTCGTGGTCACCCGCGCGCTGCACGAAGCCACGACCGGCGTCGCCCGCGACGGCAGCGCCGCTGCCGAGGCGAGCCGCCACGCGACCGAGGTCGCGGGCAAGCACCGCGGCACGATCGCCGGCGCGATCGAGCGCCTCGTCGACGCGAAGGGTTTCGTAGGTGAAAGCTCTTCACGAATCGATGAGCTAGCGAAGACGACCCGCAGCGTCACCGACTGTATCGCATTGATCCGCGACGTCGCCGAACAAACCGACTTGCTCGCCCTCAACGCCGCGATCGAAGCGGCCCGCGCCGGCGAGCGCGGCCGCGGCTTCGCGGTGGTCGCCGACGAGGTGCGCAAACTCGCCGAGCGCAGCGCCCGCGCCTCGGCCGAGGCAGGCGAAATTATTCTCGGTTTCGAAGAACAGATGCGCCGTGTCGCCGAGCAGATGGAACGCGGCCGCGCGATCGTCGGCGACGTAGAAACTCTATCCGAAACAGCCCTCGGCGCCCTCGACGTAATCGTCGCCTCCACGGCAACCTCCGCCGAGCGCGCCCAGCGCATCGCCCGCGTCAGCCGCGACCAGGAGGCCGAATGCGCCCGCCTCCGCGAGCGCGTCACCCGCATCTCCGAGATCGCCCAGCGCAATCGCCTGGGCGCCGAGAACGTCGCCGCCACCGCCCGCGACCAAGCGTCCGCCCTCGTCGAGCTCGAGGGCGTCGCCCGCGAGCTCCGCACGGTCGCGGGTTATCTCGGCGACGTTTCTCGCCGCATTACCTCGGCTGCCTGACGGACGCTCGTCGCCCGACTATTTGAAGCGTCGGGCCTTCGGCCCTTGACGAGCGGTTACAGCGTCTCGAAGTACGCAAAAATCGCGTTGCGCTCGTCGCGCGAGAGCACTCCGACAAAGGGCGATGACTGCCGGAGTCGTGCTGCCCGATCACTGCTTTCGACGAGAGTCTCGAGAATCTCGCTCGATGTGCAGGAGGTCAGGATCCGCTCCCATTCGTTGAGCGAGGGATTACGCTCTGCCCCTGGCATCGCCAGTCGCTCACGGACACGACGCAGCGCCTGAGCAAAGATCGTCTCATCGTCCTTGGCACGCTCGGCGACCCGACGCGTAAGCGCCTGGCTGCGCTCGTCGTTCCAGTCATGTCGACGGGCGCGGGCGCGCGGCCCTTGCTGTGGGGGTTGCACGGGAGGTCGCATGGGTTCTCACTCGCGGCTTAGGGCTCGGCTCCGACCAGCTTGCATTCACCCGGCCTAATCGCTTCCAGGACGCGCACAATGTCGGGGACGAGGGGCATGAGCGTGACCAGTCGGCTATTTCGGGCGCGGACGATCACGACAGCTAGACCAATCGCCGCGAGGTTCTGCTGATCCGGGATGCGCCGATCCATGGTAAGAAGCGCACAAAAGCCTTCTCGAGCTGCTTGACGAAGAAGCGCGCCGTTTTCTAGCGCGCCCCAACCCATTTCGCGAACGCCCCGCGCGTCGTGTCCGGCCAGCTCCCGAGCGAGCTTCCGGTCAATATGCTCATCGAGAAGTACGCGCATTGGCGACCGTGAACGCCTTTGCGTCCTCGAGTACCCGCAGGGCCTGCTCGCGCGTCACGCCGGGGAAGCTGTCCAGCCAATCGGTCAGCGTCTCCCCATCTGCTAGCCACTCGAACAGAGACGCAACGGGCACGCGCGTCCCGACGAACACAGGTTCGCCCCCTAGAATCTCAGGATTGCTGTGCACAACGCTATCGCCCGTACGCTTCAACGGTGCCTCGTGAGCTTCGCCGCAATATAAGTCAATGGCGCCAAGCTCTTCCTGGCGGTCTGTCCCGTTGTGTGCCCGAATGCTTGTCATGATCAATGCGTAGCTCGTTGGTCTCTATTCCGGCAACGTGTAAGGTTTCGCCGTTCACGCTACACGCGAGTGCAACCAACGCCATCATCGCCAACCAGCGGCGTGTGCAAGGGAGCCTATACTCGCAGCGCTCGGGCGGGGTCGATGCGGGTCGCGCGTCGCGCCGGCACGTACGCGGCCGCGAGCGCCACCGCGGCGAACACGGTGGCGGCAGCGGCGAAGATGCGCGGATCGGACGGACTGGTATCGTAGATCAGGCTGCGGAGCAGTTGGGCCAGCAGGTACGCCCCGAGCATCCCGCAGAGGATCCCCATCACCGTCGCACCGAGCGCGAATCGCAGCGCGAGGCCGATGACTTCAATGGGGCGGGCGCCGAGAGCCATGCGGAGGCCGATCTCGTTAGTGCGTTGCTCCACGAGATACCCGACCATGCCGTAGATGCCGAGCGCCGCGATCCCGAGTGTGAGCAGCGCCAGCGTGCTCACCACCAGCGCGTTGCTGCGGAGCGGCGCGAGCTGCCGGTCTGTCGCCTCGTCGACGGTCGTGAGGCCGACGAGTGGCGCATCTGGCACGACGCTTCGAATCGCGGCCCGGATCGGCGTCAGGAGCGCGGCCGAGGGACCGTGCGTTCGCACCAGGAACCGCACGTGCGAGGTCGAGACCTGCGCGATGGGCCGATACAGCGTCGGCCGATACGGCGCCGCGCGCGACGTGGTCAAGGGGTGGCCAATCTCACCAGCCACGCCGACGATCGTGATCCAAGACGGCGCACTGGCTGGGCCGAACATCACGCGCCGGCCGATCGGATCTTGATTGGGGAAGAATCGGCGCGCGGTGGAGTCCGAGAGAATCGCCACGGGTGGCGCTTGAGGCCCATCCGCCTCGGTGAACTCACGCCCACGGATCAACCGGGCGCCGACCGTGCGGAAAAATCCGGGCGACACGACCGGCACCGATATGTGAGCGACGCCCGCGGCGATCATCGCGACGTCACCATCCTGGATGAGACCCGATCCGCGCGGCAGGTCCGCCTCGCCTCGCAGCGCCGCGCCACTCACGCTCGGCAGTCGCGATAGGTGATCCAGGAGGGAGAGCGCGACCGCTCTCCGGTCCGGCTCCGCGTGCACGTCGAGCAGCCCGGTGGCGAGATGGTCCTTCGCCATCCCCGTGTCCCGTCCCGATGCGGCGAGGAATGTTTCGCCGAGGAGTCCGGCACTGGTCAAGAGAACCAGCGTCAGCGCGATTTCCAGGGTGACGAGCGCCCTCTTGGCGGCGACCACGTCGCGGCCGGGCGTGACCGCCAGACCGGACCGCCGGCGCGTCATCAGGAGCGCCGGACCGACCCCGAACGTGAGCGCGCTCGTGGCGGTGGCCGCGAGCGCGAACAGCAATACGTTGGTATCGACCGCCACGTGCGTCCAGTACGGCACCGCGCGGGTCGGCAGGAGGCGGTCGAGATGAATCCCCCAAAACGCCAACGACACACCGAGGCCGCCGCCGACCGCGGCGATAACGACCGGTTCCAGGACGAGACGTGTGACGAGCGCCCGCCGCCCGGCGCCGAGCGCCGCACAGATCAGGATCTCCCGTTGGCGCGCATGAAATCTCACGAGAAAGAGACCCGCGATACTTCCACAGGCGACGGCGAGGACCAACAGCACGGCGCCGAGGAACAACGGATAGGCTCCGCCATACTCCTGGCTCAGCAGATGCCGAACGCCGGATACGACCATCCGAGGCGGGGCGTCCGCGTGCGGATCGGCTACTCGAACGCCGAGGACGCTGGCGCTCGCGGCCAACTGACCGATCGTTCGGCCCGGGTCGAGTCGGGCGACGAGTCTGAATTGCGTGGCGGGACGCTTCGCCGCGCCGAGCTCGGATGAACCGATTGGAATGATGAACGGAACGGTCGGCGCCGTCGCCGGATCGTCGACGTCCAGGATCGGCCGGCCGATGCCGGACTCGGGTGGCAGCACGCCGATGATCTCGTAGTCGTGGCCGTCGAGGCGCACCGATTGGCCGATGACGGCCGTGTCGCCGCTGAACGCCTCGCGCCAGAACGCGTAGTCGAGCACCATGACGCGGGTCGCGCCCGGCTGATCATCCGCTGTCGTCAAGGATCGTCCGAGCCACGGACGGACGCCGAGGAGATCGAAGAAATTGCCGGTCACCGCGGCGCCGACGCCGTAGGTCGTCTCGGTCCCTGTGGCGAGCACACCCCAATACTCCGCTCCTGCTGCCACGTCGGCGATCGGCCGCATTCCCTCCCGCCACGTCCGCAGCGCCGCTGGTGCCATATCGATTGGGCCGGTGGCCTCCTGGACGATCGCGAGTCGTGCTTGGTCGCGGTACGGAAGTACGCGAAAGTACACGGCGTTGACGATGCTGAAGGTGACGGTGCACACCGCGATGCTCAGGCCGAGCACGAGCGTGGCGACGACGGTGAACCCCGGCGTTCGGATCAGCGATCGCGCGGCGCGACGAAGATGATCGGTCATCGCACGCGGGCCAACGCCCCGCGGATGGTGCTGTCCAGTTGTGCGGCTCGATAGCCCGTGACGACGAGATCGTTGATCAGGAACGTGGGGGTACCGCGCGCTCCGAGCGCGGTCGCGGCGATCGTGTCGCGGATGACCACGTTGGCCATCGACGAGTCGCTCATACAGCGCGAGAACTGGATCGTGTCGCGCCACCCCGCCTCGCGGGCGAAGCGCGACCAAGGCTTCTTCCCGATGGACTCCGCTTGGGCGTAGAACGCGTCATGCATGGGCGCGAACAGCCCAAAGCGAGCCGCGCATTCCGCCGCGACAGCGGCCGCGAATGAGAACTCGTGCCCGGGATAGTGCCGGTAGACGAGCGCGAGGTCCCGGGGATGTTGTCGCATCAAGGCGCGCAGCGCGGGCGCGGCGCGACGACAGAATGGGCATTGGAAATCGGCGAACTCGACGATCGTGACTGATGCGTCGGCTGGGCCAATGCGATGCCCGGCCGCCCGGAATGCGCGCGCATCTCGAATCGTGCGCACGGCGAGACGATCATCGCTCGGCGCCGCCGTCGCCGGCGCCACCGCGTCCCGTATGCGCAGTGCGGTGACCGTGAGGGCGCACAGGACAGTGATCGCGGTGACGCCGTTCAACAGCCCGTTCGCGAGCGTGGCACGATCAGCCACATTTCCCTTCGGGGTGGAAACAGATCAGACAGGCGTCCTCAGTGACGCCACAGTCACTGGAATTGGCGCACGGTTCCGAGCAGAGAATATTCGGCCGTGCCGCCGGCTTGGTCTGGGCCGTCGCGGGTTTCGTGGCTCCCGCCGCTATGGTGCAGATCGATGCAGCGAGGAGCAGGAGCTTCCGTCTCATGGTGACCTCCGAGTGGGTGAGATTGCGCTGGTCACCCTATAAGACGCTATCAACCTTGATAGCAACGTACGGCGCCCACTCGATTGTTACATTTGTTTACCGTGCGATCACCTTTACATTTCCCGCGTGTCGAACCGGCAGACGATCAGCCTCCGAGGGATGCGATTTCATGTACTCATCGGCATTCTGCCTCACGAAGCCGAGATCCCACAGCCGGTGGAGATCGACCTGACCGTCTGGCGCGAGCGGAACGTTTCGGCAGAAGTCGTCGACTATAGGCGCCTGTACGAGATCGCCGCCAATGGCCTTGCCGTTGGCCACGGACCGTATCTCGAAGACGTAGCCGAGCACGTCGCGGAGCAGGCACTCCGGCTCGATGGCGTCGATGGTGTGCGCGTGGCGGTGCGCAAGCCGCACGTGGCGCTTCCAGGGCCGCTGGATTACGCCGAGGTCGTGGTGGAGCGCACGACGAGATGACCGAGATTGTTTTTGTGGCGCTCGGATCGAACCTCGGGGATCGCGTCGGGTATCTGGCGCACGCCCGCGAGGCCATGGCGGCGCTGCCGGGAACCCGGATCGTCGGCGAGAGCGACGTCGAGGAGACGGCGCCAATTGGGCCAGTGGGGCAGGGGCCCTATCTGAATCAAATGGTGGCGTTGGAAACTGGACTGACGCCCCACGAGTTATTGTCCCAGTTGCAGGCCATCGAGCACGCCGCGGGGAGAGTGCGCACGCAGCGCTGGGGACCGCGGACGCTCGATCTCGACATCGTCCAGTTCGGCGATCGCACGATCCGGGATCCGGATCTCGTGGTCCCGCACCCAGAGTTGCCTCACCGCGACTTCTGGCAACGCGAGCTCTCCCAGCTGCGCACCGGAGCTATCCCATGAGCGTGTACACCGTGACTCCACCCCCGAGCGCCCACAACGGACGCGCGTCCCGTTCCACGGTCGCGGACTTCGCGTCCAAGAGAGCGAAGGGCGAGCGTGTGGTCGTCGTGACCGCATACGATGCGATGTTCGCGCGACTCGTCGACGAAGCCGACGTTGACGCGATCCTGGTCGGTGACTCGGTCGGCAATGTCGTCGCCGGGTACGACAGCACCATCCCGGTCACGCTCGACCAGATGATCTACCATGCCTCGGCGGTGAAACGCGGATCGTCGCGCGCGTTGCTCATTGTCGACATGCCCTTTCTGACCTATCAAGTGAGCATCGAGCGCGCGCTGCTCAATTGCGGCCGGGTGTTTCAGGAAGCGGGTGCGCAGGCCGTGAAGATCGAGGGCGGCTCACCGGAGCTCGCCGCTACCATCCAGGCGCTCGTACGCGTTGGTATGCCGGTCATGGCGCACCTCGGCTACACACCGCAATCGGTCAACACGCTCTCCGGCCCACGGGTACAGGCCCGCCAACCGGCAGCCGCCGAGTCTCTCGTCGATGCCGCCAAGCGCCTCGAGGACGCGGGCGCGTTCGCGATCCTTCTCGAGCTGATCCCCGCCGAAGTCGCCGCGCGGGTGACCGCGGCCGTATCGGTCCCGACGATCGGCATCGGTGCCGGGCCAGAGTGTTCCGGGCAAGTACTGGTACTGCATGATCTCCTCGGGCTGAACGACACGTTCACGCCGCGCTTCCTCAAGCGGTACGCGGCGCTGGCCGAGGACGTCCGCGGCGCGATCCGGGCGTTCGGGACTGACGTGCGGTCCGGCACGTACCCGGATGCCGCCCACAGCTTCTAGCTGAGTGCACCTGGTTCAGCACGTCGACCACCTGCGCGCGTTGCTGGCTGAGCATCGCGTGCGGGGCGGCACGGTGGGGTTCGTCCCAACGATGGGCGCGCTGCATGCCGGCCATCTGTCGCTCGTCGACGCGGCGCGCGCCCGCTCCGATCTCGTCGTCATGAGCGTGTTCGTCAATCCGCTCCAGTTCGGGCCGAACGAGGACTTCGCCGCCTACCCCCGGGACCTCGCCGCTGATCGGGCGCTAGCCGCGTCCCGCGGGGTCGATGTCGTGTTCGCGCCTGACACCGAGGCGCTCTATCCAAAATCGGGAGCGGCGCCGGTCCGTGTCATTCCCGAGCTGGACCCGCCACGCTGGGAGGCCGCTGTTCGGCCTGGACACTTTGCCGGCGTGTTGACGGTCGTGGCGAAGCTCTTCAACATCGTGCGACCCGATGTCGCCGTGTTCGGACAGAAAGATATCCAACAAGCCACGCTGATCCGGGCGATGACCGCCGCCCTCGACTTTCCGATCGATCTCGTGATTGCGCCGATTGTGCGTGAGATAGATGGGCTCGCGATGTCGAGCCGGAACGTCTACTTGTCGGCCGAGGAACGGATACGCGCTCGCGCGCTGTCGCGCGCGTTGCGCGTGGCCGAGGAACGATGGCAGGCGGGCGAGCGGAGCGCGAACGAACTGGAGTCGGCGGGAAAGGCGATACTCGACGCAGAGACTGGGGTCAGTACTGACTATTTCGCCGTCGTAGAGCCAGAACGCCTCGAACCCGTTGTTCGTGCCGCCCCGGGTTCGATTATCATGGTCACCGCCCGCGTTGGACGTACCCGACTGCTGGATAACATTATTCTGGGCGCATGACCGAGACCGTCGAGCTCCCGCCGTGGGCGGTTGTCAGCGACAAGCGCCGCGCGCACATCGCCCGGGTGACCGCGCTGATCGACGGGTGGGCCGAAGCGATGCGACTCGACCCGGCCGAACGCCAGGAGTGGCACGACGCCGCGCGCTGGCACGATGCGCTCCGCGATGCACCTGAGGCGCTGCTCCGCGAGCTCGCGACCGGATTCCCGGTGGCTGACGCTGGCCTTTTGCACGGCCCCGCGGTCGAAGCTCGCCTCCGTCGCGATGGCGAGCACCGGACCGCGGTCCTCGACGCCGTCCGGTGGCACACGATCGGACATAAAGCGTGGACGCGCACGGGGAGAGCGCTGTTCATGGCCGATTTCCTGGAGCCCGGACGATCCTTTATGAGGTCCGAACGCAACTACCTCGCGCACCAAGTGCCGCACGACTTTGACGGGACGTTCAGAGAGGTTGTGCGCATCCGCCTGGAGTGGACGCTCCGCGACGGGAAGCCGCTGTTCCTCGAAACAGTCGATTTGTGGAACTCCGTACGCGGTTAGCGCTCACCGCGCTCGCGCTTCTCGCGTGCGCACGTGACCCCGCGCCTCGGCGCGAGAGCGCGGGCGGTACGATTGAAGCGCCTACCGAGCGAGTGCGAGTCGAGGTGCTGAATGCGACCAAGGTCCACGGGCTCGCCCGACGGGCGACCGAGTATCTCCGTGACCGTGGCTTCGATGTCGTCGCAACGGGCACCGCCCGCGAGCAGCGTGACTCGACGCTGATCATCGACCGCACGAACCATCCCGTGTGGGCCGGCCGGGCCGCGCGCGCACTCAACGGCGCGCGCGTCGAGCTCGCGCCCGACAGCTCACGCTACGTGGACATCACGGTCCTGCTCGGCGCCTCGTGGCGACCGCCGGCCGAGCCGTTCTACCCGTAGCTGGCCGCAGGCGGCGCTGATGTCGACGCCGCGACTCTTCCGAATCGCGACCTCGACGCCGCGCTTTCTAATGGTCCCCGCGAACGCCGCGGTGGCTTTCGCGCTGCTCGGCGTGAAGCCGAGCGCGCCGCCGGGGTGCAACGGGATGAGGTTCACGAACGCTCCACACTTTCTGGCGAGAGCCGCCAGCTGCTCAGCCTGCGCCGGGCTGTCGTTGACGCTGCCCAAGAGCACGTACTCGAACGTCACGCGCCTCACGAATGACTTGGCCGCCTCGATCACATCCGCGAGCGGATATTTCGTGTTGATTGGCATGAGCTGCTGCCGCAACGCGTCGGTTGGTGCGTGAATGGAAAGCGCCAGACGAAACTGCTCAGGTCTCGCCGCCAACGCCTGAATACCGGGCAGAACGCCCACCGTGGACACGGTGATGTGGCGCGCACCGATGCCGAGCGCGCCCGGATCGTTGAGTAAGGACAGCGCCACGTCCACCGCCTGCCAGTTCATGAGCGGCTCGCCCATGCCCATGAACACGATGTTCGACGGGCGTATGCCGAGCAGCAGCATCTCACGGACCTGGCCGGCGATCTCGAATGGGCGCAGGTTCCGTGCAAATCCCATGGCACCGGTCGCGCAGAACGCACATTGGAGCGCGCACCCGGCCTGGGACGAAATGCACAACGTGAGTCGATTCTGTTCCGGTATGGCGACGGTCTCGATGCCCTCACCGTCATCGAGTCGAAACAGAAACTTCTCGGTCCCGTCAGAAGAGCGTTGACGGGTGTCGAGTGTCAGACGAGGGAGCGAAAACGTCGCGCCGAGGCGATCGCGCAGGGCAACCGGTAGCTCGGTCATGTCCGCGAATGACGCCGTGGGATTCCGCCACAGGCGGTCCGCGACCTGACGGGCACGGTAAGCCGGCTCGCCCGCCTCATGCATGAAGCGTGCGAGCCGTTGTTCCGCTTCGGCGCGCGGCAAGTCGAGCAGGTTGTCCATGGGTCCCGTGCGGTTAGTTTTCAGTATCTGGATGAAGACTAACCGACCAATCCGGGGGACGTGACGCCCGCTTACGAATCCCCCGCGGCAACGACGTTGCGCACGGGTTATGCTGGTGCGTTGCGCGCCGCCGACGCCGGCCGGACTGTTCGCCTGGGTGGGTGGGTGCACCGCTCCCGCGATCTCGGCGGCATCGTATTCATGGACCTCCGAGACCGCGCCGGTCTCGTACAGGTCTCGTTCGATCCCCGCTGGACGCCGCCGGAAGTGCTGACCCTCGCGTCATCCGTGGGGGTCGAAAGCACGGTGCTGATCACCGGCGAGGTCGCGCTTCGGCCATCGGACGCCCGCAATCCCGAGCTCGCGAGCGGCGACGTGGAAGTTCGCGCGCTGTCGTTGCGCGTGGTTGGGCCGGCGGTCACGCCCGCGATTCCCGTCGCGCGCGGAAAAGGCGAGCAGTTGGCAGCCGAAGAACTGCGTCTGCGTCATCGCTTTCTCGATCTGCGACGTCCAGAGCTGCAAGCCAACCTGATATTGCGGCACCGGCTCATGCAGGTGGCTCGCGCGTTTTTGAGCAAGAACGGCTATCTCGAGATCGAGACGCCGATTCTCACGCGCCCGACTCCAGAAGGCGCGCGCGACTATCTCGTGCCTTCGCGCGTGCATGAGGGGGAGTTCTATGCGCTCCCACAGTCACCCCAGCTCTATAAGCAGCTGCTGATGGTCTCGGGATACGACCGCTATTTCCAAATCGCGCGCTGTTTCCGCGACGAAGATCTCCGCGCCGATCGCCAGCCAGAGTTCACGCAGATCGACATCGAATCTTCGTTCATCGGGCGCGAAGACATTCTGCAACTCGCCGAAGCACTCCTCCACGCCCTCTTCGCCGAAGCCGGGGTCAAGACTCCGGAGCGCTTCCGGCGGATGACGTACGCGGAGGCGATGGAGCGCTACGGGTCGGATCGACCGGATTTGCGATACGGCCTCGAGTTGTTCGACTCGAGCGATCTCTTTCGTGACACCGAATTCACCATCGCGCGGACGGCGCTGGCGCACGGGGGACGAGTGCGCGGCCTTCGCGTACCCGGTGGGGCCTCGTTGTCCCGAAAACAGGTCGACGAGCTCGAGGCCGTCGCCAAGAGCGCCGGGGCTGCTGGCCTTATCAGGCTCAAACGTGGTACGGACGGGGTCGAAGGCCCGGCGGCCAAGTTCTTGGGCGGGCGCCTGGAGCTCGCCGAAGGTGAGCTCGCGCTGCTCGTGGCTGACCGGGACAGTGTCACGAATCCTGCTCTGGATCGTGTACGACAGGAGGTCGCCCGCCGCTTGAGCGTCGTACCGGATGGCGCCCAGGAATTTTTGTGGGTGTTGGACTTCCCGATGTTCGAGTGCGATCCGGAGACTCGACAGTTGGCGGCCATGCACCACCCGTTCACCGCGCCGCATCCTGACGACGTTGGCCTGCTGGACACCGCTCCCGACCGCGCCCGCGCGGTCGCCTACGATGTCGTGCTCAACGGTACCGAGCTCGGCGGTGGCAGCGTACGTATCAGCGACCCGGCACTCCAAGAAAAGGTCTTCGGACTGCTGGGGATCGACGAAGAGACCGCCCGCGCCCGCTTCGGCTTCCTGCTCGAAGGCCTCCGCGGCGGCGCCCCGCCGCACGGCGGCATCGCGTTCGGGTTCGACCGGATCGCGATGATGCTCGCCGGCGCCGGGTCCCTGCGCGACGTCATTGCGTTCCCCAAGACGACCGCCGCGCGCGCGTTGTTCGAGGGGGCGCCGTCGGCGGTGCCCGAAGCCGACCTCGAGGCCCTACACCTCAAGTGACCGATACTGTCGTGACTCAGCGCCTCTCGACCGAAGGCGCCGACTTGTTGACGCTCGCTGGTGTGAATGACGCAAACCTGATCGAGCTCGCCCGGTTGTCGGGCGCCAAAGTCGCGTTGCGCGGCGACGCGCTCTCGATCACGGGCGCCGGCGACCAGGTCGACCGCGCGGCCGCGGTCGCGACGCGCATGATCGAGTCCGCGCGCCAGCGCTCGCCGGTGACGCCCGATGATGTCATGCGGATGCACTCGGAAGACTGGCAACCGTCGAGTGGGGCGCTCTCGACGCCCGACGTGACTCGGATTGCCTTGCCAGGTGTTCGCAAGGTCATTCAGCCGAAAACACCGGGACAGGCCGAGTACCTCGTGCAAATCGCCGAGAACGACATCGTCGTCGGCATAGGCCCGGCGGGCACTGGCAAAACGTATCTCGCGGTTGCTGCCGCGGTCGACGCACTGATGCGGAAACGCGTCCGTCGCATCGTGCTCGCTCGTCCCGCCGTCGAAGCCGGCGAGAATCTGGGCTTCCTGCCTGGCGACATGCAGGCCAAGGTCGACCCATACCTGCGCCCGCTCTACGACGCGCTCGACGAGATGATGCCGGCTGAGCGCATTCAGCGCGCTTTGGAAACTCGAACCATCGAGATCGCGCCGCTGGCGTTCATGCGCGGTCGCACGCTGGGCGATGCATTCGTGATTCTGGATGAGGCGCAGAATGCGACCAATCTCCAGATGAAAATGTTCTTGACGCGCCTCGGCGTGAACTCGAAGATCGTGATTACCGGAGATAAAACGCAGATCGACCTGCCGAGAAGGGAAGAGTCGGGGCTGATTCAGGTCGAGCGCATTCTGCGCGACATCGAGGGAATAGCGTTCCACTACTTCACGGATGCCGACGTGATCCGCCACCGCTTGGTGCGCGATATCATCAAGGCCTACGCCGTGGACGACGGAGACTAGCGCCGTGAACCTCTGGCGCCAGCTCGACCGGATCGCGCCCCGCGCGGGTGTGCAGCGCACCATTCTGGTGGTGCTCTCGCGCGCCGCGCTGATCGTGGGCTTGAGCCTGGCCACGGTGTTCATGTTCTCGTTCGGCGACCAGCATAGCCCGAGCGCCACGCATCTCCTCGGCCACTTCCTCTCTGACCTGCTGGTGTTGTCGGTGTTCGCCGGCACGCTCGCGCTCTATCGCCCACAGCTCTACAAGTCGTTCCGCGCCGTCGTCCTGTTCGCGCTGTTGTTCCTGGGCGTCCTCGGCGTCGCCGCGGCGGTCGCGCGCGCCGAGACGCCACACGTCGAGTTCATTCCCATCGCGATGATGGGGATCCTGCTCAGCGTGCTGTTCGACCCGCGCGTCAGCGTCTTCGCGGCGCTCGTCCTGGCGACGTTGATCGACATCCAGCCCGCCTATCACGGCACCGACGCCCCGTTCATTCTCCTCGTGGGCGGCGTCGCCGCGGCGTTCAGCGTGCGCGTGATCCGGCGCCGCGATCAGGCCTACTACTCGATCCTCGTCACGGCCGCGGCGTATGTCATGGCCGAGATCGCGATCGGGCTGACCGACGGCTGGCCCGCGCGGCAGATCTGGTGGGGGATCGGGTTCGGGATCGTGAACGCGATCGTATCAGTCGCGCTGGCGCTGATGCTGCTCCCGACGCTTGAGGAGCTCACGGGCGTCGACACGTACCTGAAGCTTCTGGAATGGTCGGACCTGAACCGCCCGCTAATGCAGCGCTTGTCTGTTGAAGCACCGGGCACGTTCGCGCACAGCATGCGCTTGGCGAATCTCGCCGAGGCGGCGTGCAACGCGATCGGCGCGAACGGGTTGCTCTCCCGCGTCGGCGCGTACTATCACGACATCGGGAAGCTCAAGAAGCCCGAGTACTTCGTCGAGAACCAGCCGCGCGGGCGCAACCCGCACGACAAGCTCAAGCCGGCCACGAGTGCCGCGATCATTCGCAACCACGTGCGCGAGGGCCTCGAACTGGCCGCCGAGAACAGCCTGCCGACCGCGATACGCTCGTTCATCACCGAGCATCACGGCACTGCGCCAATCACCTATTTCCTCGAGAAAGCGAAAGAGCGCGACGGCACGCCGACGAATCCCGCGGATTTCGCCTATCCGGGTCCGATTCCCCAGTCGTCCGAGACCGCCATCTGCATGCTCGGCGATGGGATCGAGGCCTCGGCGCACGTGTTGCACGATCCGACGCCCGCCAAAATACGCGAAGTTGTCGATCACATCGTCCGCCAGCGGATCGACCAGGGCCAGCTGCGCGATGCGCCGCTCACGTTAAAGCAACTCGAAGTGATCAAAGAGCAATTCGTCCGCGTGCTCGTGGGGATGTATCACCACCGGATCGACTATCCCACCACAGGCGGCGGCGTCACGTCAGAATTCGCGTCCGTCTCGACGCCGTGATGCGGTCCCCCGTGATGCGGTCCCTCGTAGTGCGGCCCCCTGTAATGCGGTCCCTCGTGATGCGGTCCCCCGTCGTGCG
>DATHNL010000128.1:0-2564 GCA_035486035.1 Gemmatimonadaceae bacterium | reverse complement strand
GAGCCGCCGGCCAATGGGCAGGTGCTCGATGACCTGATTCGCGCCGAGGGACGCGTGACAGAAAAGGCAGGTCGAGTACACGAGTCGGGCCGAAATCTACGGCCGGAAACGCGTATCAGTGCTGCTTGGCTGCGCTGTCGGAGTGGGCTTTGGCGGTCTTGAGCCGAGCGGCTTCGGCCATCTTGTGCTCGAACCTGCGCTCCGTCGAGTCCTTGATCGAGCTCTCGGTGGCTTCCAGGCTGTCGAGCTTTGCGTTGTGCTTGTCGCGAACGCTGTCCATCGTGGCCTTCTCGGTGGCGTACTTCGGCGCGACATCCTGGCTGACCGTCGCGGCCTCACGTTCGAGCGTCGTCACCGTGTCGTTGAAGACGGGCTTTGCGGGCGCGGCTGGCGCGGGCATCGCACCCATCCGCGTGATCGCCGGCGCGGTGCCGCCCGTGACGACGGTTGCGTGCTCCACCGGCGGGGCTGGTTGCTCGGCCGGCGGGGATTTGTGCGCGATGGAGCCGTTCGAGCTCGGTGCGTGGCGCGCCTTCGGCGCCTCCGCGGGTGCGGCGTCCGGCGGTCCAGCGGCCGTGAACGCGGCGCCGAGTGCGGCGATAGCGGGCGACACCGGCGCTGCGGTGCTGCTCGCTGGCGCGGGTGCGGGTGCGGGTGCGGGTGTGCCAGCAGGAGCACGATGGAGAAAATCGATACTGTCGCGCCGCACGACTTGTGCTTCGACCTGATTCGGGTCGGTCGCGATGACGTCTGGCCGATTCTGGGCCGCGTCCCGGGCCTGGGCGGCACGCCGGAACACATCGCTGGAGGAGCTCGACGTGTGGCTCGAATCGGTCACTTTATGGAACACGTCGGCCGCGGAATCGGCCTGGGCGTGAGCCTGGGTGGCGATCAGAGCGATCGCGAGCACGAGCATCGCGGGACGCATACCTCTATCGACTGTTGCGTAACCCCAGCGGTCACGCCACGCGACTGAGCGACTCGGGCCAGGTCAGCTCGTACACGTAACCGTATGTCTGCCACTGGCCGTCCGGGGCCTGGAAGATCTGGATCACGCCTGCATCGGCCAATGCACGGTAAAAATCGAGGTTTTCGGCCACAAACGGCTTGGCGGGCAACGCCGAGAAGTCGATGAGGCGCACCGCGTAGCGCCCGAGCGCCGCCCGCAGCGTCCCGTGATAGTCTGTCAGCGAGTGGACGCCAAGGTACAGCCGCGATCGAGCGTGCATGTAGCGGTCAGCGACGGCCATGAGCGCCAGCAGGTGCTCGTTCCCCTGCTCGCCACCCGAGAACGTGCGTGCTTCGTCCGGCGCCAGGCGGGCGAGGTATGCCGGAGCGACGATCTCGTTCGGGAGATTCGCGAGAATGACCTCGAACGGGCCCGTGAAAGGACCGAACAGCGCGCCGACCGCGACATCGATCGACACGCCATTGAGCGCCGCGTTGCGCTCCGCCGCGGCGACGGCACGGGAGTCGATGTCGGTCGCGACCACCTGCCCGCCTGCCTTCGCCGCGGCGACGGCGAGTATGCCAGAGCCGGTCCCAATGTCGATCACCCGCTCGCCGCGCCCGATCCGGATCGATCGGGAATAAAACATCCCGTTCGGAGTCGGGGTGAAGACTCCCTCGGCTGGCTCCAGCACGATCGATGCACCAAAGACGGTGACGATCGATGCGATCGACATGAAATCAAGATATGCCTCTTTACCGATCAGACCAAACGGCGAGCTCGTTTCCGCTAGGGTCAGTAAAGTGGAATCGGCGTCCGCCGGGGAAGCTGAACACCGGCTTGGTGATCGTCCCGCCAGCCGCGCGCACACGCTTCTCGGCGTCGGCCAGATCGACGGCGAAGATCACGATCAGTGGTCCGCCACGCTGTACGGTCGGGGTTTTGGCGAACCCGCCGGCGAGCCGACCATCGGCGAAGCTCGTGTAGTCGGGGCCATAGTCCGTGAATTTCCACCCGAAGGCGTCGACGTAAAATTTCTTGGTGGCGGCAATGTTCGTCGCCGACATCTCGATGTAGTCGATGCGATGATCGTGGTCCGCGGGTGTCTGCGGTTGTTCGGAGCTCATGGGAGTCAGGGCGAGGGTGGCGAGCAATAGAGCGTATCGCATGCCGTCAACCTATCCCTCGCTTTTCTCCCCGTATTGAACAAATCGGACGCCCCGCTCTGCGGCATACTGAGCGGGGGTAAGCCCCGCCAGCGCCTGGAACTCGCGAATGAGATGTGGTTGATCCGCATACCCCGCGTCGCCGGCCATGCGGGTCCACGGAAGCGCTGCCCCGCGCTGAACCTGCTGGTACACCTCGCGAAATCGCATGACGCGCGCAAAGCCCTTGGGCGACAAACCCACGCACCGATCGAACGCCCGGTTGAGCCGACGCTCACCGAGTCCGAGCGCCGCGGCGACGTCGCGCACGGCCACGCCACCGCGCGCTTGCCGAAACAACGCGACGGCCCGCGGGACGATCTCGTCTTCTCTCGCGATGCGAGGTGCCGTGAGGACGCGCTCGACGTGCCCATGGATGACGGCGTCGATAAGCCGGTCGGTACGCGCCC
>DATHNL010000127.1:0-8409 GCA_035486035.1 Gemmatimonadaceae bacterium | reverse complement strand
GCGCACGCAATCGTCTCGACAATCGCATCGCCGACTCATCCTGCACGTCGGAGCACGCCGAGCGAGCGAGCGCGGGCGCTGATCATGAGGTCGAGCGGCAGACGACGCCGGCGCCTGCCGTTGCGCGCCTGGCCGCGGCGCTCGATGCGGCGATGAGCGAGGACGACCGCATGTTGGCCACGTGGCTCGCGAACGGCATCGCGCAGCAGCAGATCGCCGATTGGGTCGGCGTGAGCTATCCGGCGCTGTGCAAGCGCGTCAGTCGCCTCCGCGCACGGCTGCGTACTGTCGCCGAGCGTCACGTGAGCGCGTCAAGCGCTGACGATCGTCGCGCCCTGGCGCCATTCCTGAAGCTCGAGTCGAGGCCATTGGTATGAGCGACTCTCAGGGCGAGCTGTTCGAGCGGAGCGCACACGAACCCGAGCACGATCCGTCGGACGCGCTGATCGACCTCGTCGGCAAGCGCGTCGTTCCCGCATCGGGCTCACGGCGTTTCTGGGATTGGTACACGCGCGCGTGTCGCGCCGGACAAACCGCCGACGAACGGCGTGAGACCGAGTCCGGCGTCACGCCATTTCTCGATCGCGTCGGCGCACGACTCGCGACGCTCGACGCGCCGCTCGTTCGCGTCGCGGGCGCGGCGCCACGACATGCGGCACTCATAGTAGGTCCCGTCTCGCACGTGTTGACGCCAGCGCTCGCATCCGGCGCCGCGCCACTCGTCGAGGCCGGTGTGGCCGCGGGTGCTGGCCGCGAATTGTGGGACGAAGTGACGGACGCGTGGGTGGCGGTGCCGAACGACTTGCCAGCGCGACGCTACGTCGCGATGCGCGTGAGCGGCGATAGCATGACACCGCTGCTCCACTCCGATGATGTCGTGCTCATTGACCTTGACAATAACGATACAACCGCGGGTTCGATCATCGTCGCGCGCAACAACGACGATGGCTACGTGGTGAAACAGGTCACCGCCACCGATGGTTTCGACATCGTTCTCGGTTCACTCAACCCCGCGTATGCACCGATGCGCATCACATCTTCGAGTGGAGTAGTACTCGGTCGCGTCGTACTGCGATGGTGCGAGCACTGAGATATTTCTTGCGAGTCGTTGCAAACCCTGACACTCTGCGCGGCATCTCATCGTACGAACAGCAGGAACCCCAAGACAACAGGGAGATGAGATGCGGATGTGGCATTCGGGCGCTGCCCTCGCGGTGGCGCTCATGGGAGCGGTCGCGTTTACGAACGCCTCACGCACGAACGAAACGGCGCCGATTGAAGGCCGCGTGATGGACTTGCAGGGTCTCATCATTCAGCGTGCTCACGTGCGCGTCACCGATGAGACGACCGGCGCGACGACCGAGACGCTGAGCCAGATGAATGGTCGATTCGTGATCTCGAATCTCGAGCCATCGCACACGTACGCGGTCGATGTCCGCGCGATTGGCTTCGTGCCGTATCACGCGTCAGGGATTCACCCGACGTCGGCAGGTGCGGCGCTGGCCGATGTCTCGATGGAGCCCATCCCGCCGCTGTCGTCGACGCTCCGCGTTGCCGCTCGTTAGCCGCCGAAGAAGAAGAGCCCCGCGTAAGACACCACGGGGCTCTTTCTCACGTCTGGCGCGGGACACGACTGCAAAAGATTTTGCGGCGCTATGGCGCGCCGCTATGTGTTCGCCGACGAGTGCGGCAACTTCGACTTCTCCACCAAGCTGGGAGCGTCGAAGTACTTCATCCTGACAACCGTCTGCGCAGGTGATTGCGCAGCCGGGGATGACTTGCTGCGCCTGCGGCGCAAACTCGCATGGGAAGGCATGGGCCTCGATAGTGAGTTTCACGCCACCACGGACAAGCAGATCGTTCGAGATCGCGTATTTGCGCTCCTGGCCAACCACGATCTACGGATCGACAGCACGATTCTGGAAAAAGCGAAGGCGCAGCCGTCGATCCGTGTGACCGAAGAGCGCTTCTACCAGATGGCCTGGTACCTTCACATGAAGCACGTCGCGCCACACATCGCTCGGGTCTCCGACGAGCTACTGGTGGTAAGTGCGTCTCTGGGCACGAAGAAGAAACGCGCGGGATTTCATGCTGCTGTACAGGATGTGATCCGACAGGTCTCGCCAACGTTCACCGTTCGGGTAGCGGCCTGGGACGGAGCGAGCGATCCCTGCCTGCAAATCGCCGACTACTGCGCTTGGGCGATTCAGCGAAAATGGGAAAGCGCGGACCACCGATCGCACAAATTGATCGCCGACAAGATCGCGACCGAGTTCGCACCGTTCAGATTTGGGCCTACGCGATACTACTGACCACAAAAAGAAGCGGCTGACTAGCCAGGTTCGGCAGAGCCCAGGGGCTCTTATCGTCAGCCGCAAGCGTACAGCGAATCAAATTGACTGCATCGAATATACGATTATCGCGCGACACAGGTCAACAGACCTGTCGGCGCAAAGCGCCGACCTCAAATAATCGGGGCGCCGAGCGTTAGCTCGGCGTCCCTACCAGGGGCATCACCTGCTCGGCGAAGCGCTCCATTTCTTCCCGCTGCGGCGAGGATTGGAGCAACAGCAAGTCGACACCGGCGTTCGCGAACGCGCGGATCCGCTCAGCCACGATCTCCGGCGTGCCGACAAGCTCAGCCCGCAAACCGCGGTTGGAGACGGAGTAGTCCTCGAGACTGACGGCTTGCTCGAGTTTCGTGTTGGCGAGCCAGTCTTGGTAGTTGCCGTAACCCGGAGTGCCGGGCGAGACGTTCGTGATGCGCGCCTTCTCTCGCTCGGCCTCTTCCACCGTGTCGCGCACGATCGCGTAGGCCGCCATACCGTAGGTCATGGGAGCCTTGCCGGTGGCGGCACGACGCTGGCGCATGTCGGCGATCTTCGGGGCGACGCGCTCCGGCGGATCGCCGTGCATGACGTAGGCGTCGCACCGTGACGAGATGAGCGTCTTCGCGGCCTCGGACTCGCCGCCGGCGTAAATCACTGGAGGGCGGACTGGTTTTGGTGCCAATACCGTCTCGTCGACCGAGTAGTACTTGCCTTTGTGCGTGAACGTCTCGTTGCACCACGCGCCCTGAATGACCGCGAGCCACTCGTCGGTGCGCGCGTAGCGATCGTCATGCTGCTCGAAGTGCACGCCGTAACGCCGCGCCTCATCGGCCCACCAGCTGGAGACGACGTTGAGCGACAGGCGCCCATTCGATATGCGATCGATATTCGCGGCCTGCTTGGCGAGAATCGCCGGATTGTGGAACGTCGGCCGAACCGCGACCATGAGCTCGAGCTTCTCGGTGACGGCCGCGAGCGCGGCGGCCGTGGACCATGCATCGAGGGCCGGCGCGTAGATGCCCTTGATATCGTTCAAAAACAGCTCGGCGATCAGCGTCAGATCGTAGCCGATCTGCTCGCTGCGCCGCGCCAAGTCGCGCGAGTACTCCCACGTGGCGGCCATCTGTTCGTCGGGGACATTGCGCAGCCAGCCCCCGAACACGGGCATCCAATAGCCGTAGCGCATCAGTCGAGGCGAGTGAGGAGATAGTCGACGAGCCGCTCGTGCGGATCAAACCCGACCACGTTCCGCGCATCGGCCACGAAATTCGACAGCGCGTTCACATCGTAGAAGTAGTACTCGCCATCGCGATCATCAACGAGCACTTCGATGCCCCCGACGTCCAAGTCGACATGCCGCGCGATATTCTCGACGGCCCGGATGATCTCGGCCGGCGGATTGGCCTTCTCGACGCGCATGCCGTTCTTCGGCGCATCGAGCGCGCATGCCGACCGGGTCAACGCCTTCCCGTCCGTGGTCTGACACACATCGGCCGGACACAGATTATACGAATCCTCAGCCGGGAACACGTTGATCGCGTACAAGAATTCCCCACCGAGCGTTTCGAGACGCGTGATATGGCCATTGCGGAGTGGGGCGAGCTCCTGGACGAGCGCGACGCCGTCCACGCCAAAGTCCAGCGACCCCTGCTCGGCCGCCGTGATCAGGCCGGCCTCATCGTCAAACCGGGTGATCCCGGCACCGCTCCCACCCACGTTCGCCTTGACCAGAATCGGGTACCGGAGCCCCTGGGCCGCCTCGACCGCGGTGGCACCAGAGTTTGCGACGCCGGTACGGGGATAGGGGAGCCCGAGGGCCGCCAAAGCGTCGAGCTGTATGGCCTTGGATGTATCCATGGCATAAGCCGATGCCCCGTTGACGACAGGGACGCCGATGCGGGCCAAGTGCCGTAGCCACTGGAGTGTATAGAACGTCGACTGGCCGTGCCCCCGAAGGTAGGCCGAGGGCGAGGCGCGGTTGAACACGAGGCTATAGGGAACCTCGGTCTCCGACGGATTGTAACGATGCGCGGCGGCATCGAGGCGGACATATGGAACGCGACGCCGGTCGAGCTCCGTGAAGAGCGGGCGAAACCAGTCCGGGTGCTCGTGGTAGATCGCGATGGGTTTCATATTGTATAATCTACACGTGCGAACAACTTGGCGATGACGACTCCTCCGACTCCCAGCGGCGCCCCGGAGGCGAAGGGCGGTATCCGCACGTTGGTTACGCGTGGCGTGATCATCGTGTTGGTCATTATAGGACTTATTTGGGGCGTCAAGAAATTCCTTTACGCCCAGACGCACGAGACCACCGACGACGCACAACTCGCGGGGCACGTCGTGCCGGTCATCCCCAAGGTCGCCGGCTACGTCCAGCGCGTGTACGTGGCCGACAACCAGCCGATCAAGGTCGGTGACACGCTGGTCGTGCTCGACCCGCGCGACTATACGGTTGCCTTGGATCAGGCGCAGGCGAACCTCCGGGGCGCCAACGCATCGGGCCGGGCCGGCACCGCCGCCCAGGCGATCAAGTCCGCGCAGGCCCAACACGCCGCGCTGACCGCGGACATTGCCGTCGCGCAAGCGAACTTCGATCGCGCCGAGCGCGACGTCACGAGGTATCGCGATCTCGCGGCAAAGAAGATCGTCTCGGACCAGCAGCTCGACCAGGCGATCGCCACTGACAAGGCCGCCGCCGCCCAACTCGCCGCCGCCGAAGCGCAAGCCGCGAGCGGTGGCGCGAACGTGGCGGGCGCCGGGTTCGAGGAAGCGAACGCCGACTTCCGCGTGTCGAGTCTCCAGGCCGCGCTCGCGAACGCGCGGCTCCAGCTCGCCTACACTATCCTGACGGCGCCGGTCAACGGGTACATCTCGAAGAAGTCGGTCGAGATCGGCCAGTACGTGCAGGCGGGCCAGCAGGTCATGGCCATTGTCGAGAGCGACACCGCCTGGGTGATCGCGAACGTGAAGGAGACGCAGCTGCGCGACATCAAGGTCGGTCAGCGCGCCGAGGTGTCCGTCGACGCGTTCCACGGGAAGCCGCTCACCGGCACGGTCCAGTCGATTCAGGACGCGACGGGCGCAACCTTCGCGCTGCTCCCTCCCGACAACGCCACCGGCAACTTCACGAAGATCGTGCAGCGCGTGCCGGTGAAAATTGCGCTCGATTCGACGCACTGGAACGGCCGCCCGCTTTCGCCCGGGCTCTCGGTCGAGGTCTCGATCGATACGAAGTCACACTAGTCGGCGGCGCTCATGGCGAGCGTGACACTGGAGGACGTGCGAAAAGTCTATGACAGCGCGCCGACCAGTGTCGTCGTGCGCGACGTCAGCTTGCGCGTCGCCGACGGCGAGTTCGTCGTGCTCGTCGGGCCGTCGGGGTGCGGGAAAACGACGACGCTGAGAATGATCGCCGGCCTCGAGTCGGTGACCGCGGGGCGGTTGCTCATCGACGATCGGCTCGTGAACGATGTGGCGCCGAAAGATCGCGACATCGCGATGGTGTTTCAGAATTACGCGCTCTACCCGCATATGACCGTGCGCGAGAACATGGCCTTCGCGCTCGTGCTCCGGAAGCTCGCTCCATCTGACATCGCCGCGCGCGTCGCGCAAGCCGCCGAGGTCCTCGGGCTCACCGACGTGCTGGATCGCACGCCGAAAGAACTCTCAGGCGGACAACGCCAACGTGTCGCCATCGGGCGCGCGATCGTGCGACAGCCGCGCGTGTTTCTCTTCGACGAGCCGCTGTCGAACCTCGACGCCAAACTCCGTCTCGAGATGCGCCGCGAAATTGCTCGCCTGCATCGCGAGCTCGGCGCAACCATGATCTACGTCACGCACGATCAGGTCGAGGCCATGACCCTCGGCGATCGCATCGCCGTCATGAATCGCGGCGCCGTGCAACAAGTCGACGCACCGCGCGCGCTCTACGATCGGCCGGCGAACCGCTTCGTCGCGACATTCATCGGCAGCCCCGCCATGAACATGATCGACGGCTTGATCGAACGCGGCGTCTTTCGCACGGCGAGTGGCGCACTCACGTTCGACGCCCCGGCCGTGCTCGACGGCCGCCGGCTGACGCTCGGCGTGCGACCGGAGCATCTCGTGCCACTACCCAGCGGCCGTGCGCCAGCGCGAGCCGCGATCATACGAACGCGAGTCGAGCTCATCGAACCGCTCGGCAGCGAAGTACTCCTCCACGTTCGCTCGTCCGACGGCGAGCTCACGGCCCGCGTCGCGCCCGACATCACGCCGCCGATCGGCACCGATATCGACCTCGCGCTCGACCTCACCCACGCGCATTATTTCGACCCGTCAACCGAGCAGCGCATTCCGACATGATCACTATTGTCGGCATCATCGTCGGCCTGTTTTTCCTGGCCTGCCTCACGTTCGGCGTGCGTAAACGCCAACCGCTGGCCATTGTCGCCGGTGTCCTCGTGCTGTTGACATTGTACTGCTGGTGGGGTTTTCTAACGGCCGCAATGCTGACCGGCAGCCGACTCGCCGCGACTATCTGGTTTTCAGCCGGCACGCTGAGCCTCGTGCTGGCCGGACTCCTGGCGTTCATCGCGTGGCGACGTTCATCCGGTTCGCGGTAACTGCTCGCGACGCGTCCTCCGACCAGCAACAGGGCGTGTTCACCGCCCTGTACGCACTCGAAGACGCTCGCGCGCTCCTGCCGCACGAGGAAGAGTGGTTCCAGGGAATCGAGCGCTGGTTCGACGAGAACTTAGCGCGCCCGAGTCGCCTCGCATGGTCGAGTCGCCCGAATGCACCGGAGCGCGCCATCATGTGGCTCAAGTTGAGCGCCATCGAGCATGTGAGCCGCATGCGGGAGCTGGTGGCGCTCCTGGAGCACAAGGACATTGCAGTCGAGGAGTTCCGGACGGACAAGCCGGGCTATATCGTCTACGAAGATGCCCACCAAGTCGCCGCGATCCCGTTCACGAACGAGACTTTTTGAGCTCTGCTGCGCGCTCGTGATCCCCGGCGTGTCGCTCGCCCAGCCGGACCGCGCGACGGCGACCCAGATCCTGATTGCCGCCCTGCGCGCAGTCCGGATCGATTCCGTCTGCCACGTCTGTCGGGTCGTCGTCGTCGACACCGCCATCCAGGGCGGCGCCGCACCGGTGATCGATTGGGCCTACCCTCGCGCGCTTCGAGCGCTCGATACGCCAACGCACCGATACGTCGCTGGCACGCATCCCTACGGCTACCAGCCCCGCGACACGGCCTTCATCTGGACGAGGTTCATGCCGGCCGCGCTCACGATGTCGGACAGCGGTCAGGTAATCGTCGACATTGACACGCCCGGCACGTATGGCTGGGAGGTCATTGTTCAGGTCAAGCGGCACCAAGGAAAATGGCACGTACTCCGCACGTACTACGAAGAAGGCTGAGAGCTCAGCCCGGCAGAACGAGCGAGTCCTGGCGCACGCCATTCAAGAATGCCGTGACGACGTCGATAAAGTCGTCGGGACACTCGTCGTGCGGCAGATCGCCGGCGGCCTCGATGACGGCCGCGTCGGTCGCGGGACGCGCGGCGCGGAAGGCGCGCAGGTCCGAGAGGGCGGTGAGGTACGGGTGCGCGCCCCAGATCAGCAGCGTGGGGTGGGAGAGCGTCGGCCAGATGCGTTTCACGTCGAGTGAGAGCTGCCGGGCGAGGAACGCCGAGGGCGCGCGGTGGGCGCCGGGCTGGTGCGCGCTCCGGTGCAGGTGCTCGATCGTGTCGTCGCTCACGCGCGTGGCGTAGGCGTACGACAGCATGAGATCGCGGCGGAGCGCGGCGCGCGAGGTGACCAACCTGTACGCCGCCTCCAATGGCAAGCGGAGAAAAGCACCCCAGCGCCCCAAGTTGCGCGCTGATCGCGTGTAGCCCGTGGGCTGGATGAGCGCGAGTGCGGCGACGCGCTCGGGGTGTCGAGCAGCGACAGCTATCGCGTAGGTGGCGCCGAGGGCGTTGCCAATGAGGGTGCACGGCGCGGCGACGTCGCGGAGGAAGTCGCTGAGCAGGTCGACGTAGAGATCAGGCGAGTAGCGCGCCGCGGGGCGATCGGACCGGCCGAAGCCGAGC